>CAINDO010000289.1 GCA_903847385.1 uncultured Myxococcales bacterium | reverse complement strand
GCCAGGGCCAGCCCGGCGGCGAGGTCGGGCCGGGGGGCAACGGCGGCGGCGGCATGGGCGGCACGCCCGTGTGCGAGCCCGACTGCCGCGGGCGTGTGTGCGGGCCCGACGGCTGCGGCGGCACCTGCGGCCGCGGCTGCGCCGACGGCGAGGTCTGCGCCGAGGGCCAGTGCTCCAGCGCCGGCTGCCCGGGCGATCTCATCGACTGCGACGGCGAGTGCAGCACGCTGCTCGACGACGTGTCGCACTGCGGCAACTGCCGCACGGCCTGCCCCACGAACGCGGGCGCCGGCGCCACGCCGGTGTGTATCGAGGCCGAGTGTTACCTGACGTGCCGCGGCCAGGAGAACATCCCCCGCAGCATCGACTTCGACAACGACCCGGAGAACTGCGGCCGCTGCGGCAACGAGTGCCCCACGGCGCGCAACGGGCGCGCCTACTGCGAGGGCGGTCGCTGCGGCGATCCCTGCGAGGGCGGCTACACGCTGTGTCAGGGACGGTGTTTCCCCGCCGATGACTGGGCGGACAACTGCAACGGCGCGTGCTGCGCGGTGGTGCGCCCCGGCGCGCAGCGCGGCGCGGCCCTGAGCGCCGGCGAGACGCGCGCCTACACGGTCGAGGTCGACGGCGCGCACCACGTCCGCGCCTCGCTGACCTTCGACGATGGCTCCTGCCCGGGCTTCGACAGCCCCTTCGACACGGCCAACGACAGCGTGCTCCTGAGCATCCACACCGGCGACACCCTGGGCAATCGCACGCAGCTCAGCCGCGGCCGCGAGGGGCTGGGCACGGGCGAGGCCTGCATCGTCACGGACGCGCAGGTGCTCGACGGCGCCTATGAGATCGTCGTGCAGTCCCGCGAGAACCTGCCCGGCTACTCCCTGAACATCGAGGTCCTGCCCGCCGTGGCCGACCGCGCCAACGCGGCCACCATCGACCGCGCCGGCGTGTATCACCGCGCGATCCCCGAGGACGGCCCCGCCACGCTGCCGATGCGCTTCGCCGCGCCGCAGCACCTCGTGGTCCTCGCCACGGCCGACGAGGTGAACAACGGCTACCCCGAGGGCTGCCTGTACGGCGGCATCGGCATCGAGATCGGCGATGGCAATTACCTGGCCGACGACGACACGAACTGCGCCGTGCTGGACGTCGTGGCGCCCGCGGGCGACTACACGCTCCACGCGACGCGGACGTTCGGCGACGCCGATCCCAGCTTCCGCGCCGTGGTGTTCACCGACGCCATCGGCGGCCCGGCCGCGGCGGCCCTGCCGGACGGCGGGTACGCCGAGGGCGGCGCGCTCGGCACCTTCGCCGCGGCCAAGTACACGTTCAGCTCCGCGGGTGGCCAGGCCCGCTTCCAGCTCATGGCCGACTGCGCGAACGCCGCGTTCCAGGTCCTCGAGGTGCCCTGGCTCCAGAGCGACAGCGACGATCCCTGCGCCCCGGTCGACTTCAACCTGGAGCCCGGCGACTACACGCTGTGGGTCCACGGCGCGCGCTGGAACGCGGTGCCGAACTGGGCCATCCAGGTGGACGCGGGCGGCGGCGGCCCCGTCGGCGGCGTGATCAACCGGACGGGAGAGTATCCTCGGCCGGCCATCCCGGCGGGCGGCCAGGACCCCGTGCGCGTGCACGTGGTCCAGGACAGCACGGTCACGCTGCTCACCAGCGACGGCAACGGCGGCTGCCCCGCCGACACGACCCTGACCCTGATGCGGAACGGCCAGCAGGTCGCCTTCGACGACGACGGAAACAGCCCCTGCTCCCGCGTGAGCGAGTACCTGGGCGCCGGCGATTACGACGCCATCGTGCAGGGCTACAACGGCGCCGCCGTGCCCGCCTACGTGGTCGAGGCGGTCTTCCAGTAAGGGCGCCCGGGCGCCGGCTCCTCAGCAGAACTCGAGCGGCGGGACGACATACCCGTCCGCGCCGATCTCGGCGGCGATGAGCGCCTCGAGTTTGGCGCGCATCGCCTCGACGAGCGCCGCGTTCTCCGGGGCGTCGACGTCCAGCGGGGTGTCGCTCTCGGCGCCGTGACCGGCTCGCAAAAGCTCGATGTCGTTGTCGCGACGCAGGGCGTCCACGTCCGCCGGTGTGTTGAAGCCCCGCGGCGAGAACCACCGCGCGAAGCGATGCTCGCCATCACACACGGCGCGCACGAAGCCGCGTTTGTCCAGGTCGAGCGCGCCGTTCGCGCAGTCGCTGCCCGGCGTGTTGCCGAAGGGTGAGGCGTTGGCAATGGCAAAGGCCGAGTCCACCGTCGACAGACCGTCGTAGGTGAACAGGATGCCCTTCTCGGCGCGGGGGCCCGGCGCGTCCGGCGTGTCGAGCAGGTCGGCGAAGCTGTGGCCCACCACGCCGGGTAACTCGGCCTTCAGCGCGGCCTCGGACAGCCCCGCGAAGGCACAGAGCGTCGGGGCGAGATCCGCGGCGGACATGAGCGCCGGCACCACGCGCCCGCCCGGGTGGTCCGGGTGGACGATCACGAACGGCACGTTCGTGTTCTCGCGGTGGATGAAGGGCCCCTTCTGTCGCAGACCGTGCGCGCCGCCGAGCTCGCCGTGATCCCCGACGAACACCACGATGGTGTCCTCGGCGCGGCCCGCCGCCGCGAGGGCGTCCAGCACGCGCTGGATCTGTGTGTCCACGTCCACCTGACAGTTCATGTAGTAGTTCAGGTAGGCCCGCCACATGTCCTCGCGGTCGGCGGGGATCTCGCCGAACACGGCGTCGTAGGTCGCCACGTGCTCGCGGTGGCCGCCGGGGCGAGCGTCCAGCGAGGCGGCGAGCGTCGCGGGCAGGCGCACCTCGCGCGCCGTGTCATAGGGCGCGCGCCGGGGGGCCGGGGTCATCGGGATCATCGTGTCCGACCGCTGGGTCATGCCCTGGGGGCCGGCCCCGTCCGTGTCGAAGAACATGATGTCGTGCGGGTTCACGAAGTTCACCGCCAGGAAGAACGGCCGGTCGAGCGCCGGCGCCTTCGTCTGCAGCCAGGCGATGGCGGCGTCCGCCGTTTCGGCGTCCGTGGTGGCGCCGGAGAGCATCTTGCCGTGTTCGTCGCCGCAGTCGTTGTAGTCGGCGAAGCCGTAGGGCTCGAGGGCGTCCGTCGTCGGTCCCATGCGGGCACAGTTGGGGTCCGACTGCGGCGGATCGACCTCCGACAGGTGCCACTTGCCCTTGTAGGCCGTGTAGTAACCCGCCGAGCGCAGCATGTGTCCGAACGTCTTCACGCCGGGGTCCATGTCTTCGACGAACGCGAAGTTGATGTTGTCCGTCATCTTCGTGTGGGGCACGTGCTGCCCCGTGTAGAGCACCGAGCGGGCCGGCGTGCACACGGCCGAGGCGATGTGATGCCCCGTGAAGTGATGGCCGCGCGCGAGGAGCGACTCGATGGCCGGCAGCGCGACCGCCCCGGGCAACAACTCCAGCGTGCGCATCTGGTCCACGGTGATCAGCAGGATGTTCCGCCGGCCGCCGCCGCCGCCGCCCGCACCGCCCGAGCCGCCGCCGCCGGCGTCGACATCAGAACCGCCCGCCTCGTCGTCCGAGCCGCAGGCGCTCAGGCCCGCCGTCGCCACGAGCGCCCCGCCCACCGCCGCGCCGGCGCGCAGCAGGAACTGCCGCCGGTCGAGCGCCCCCGTCTTCTTGCCATCGTCGTTCATGTCGCGACCTCCCTCGTGCACGCCGGCGACTGGTCCGCCGACGCTCCGGAATGTGCGGGGGCCTTGCGACGTTCGTCAAGGGCCCGCCGCCGGCGCCAAGGTTGACAGGTCGTCGACGTGGGCCCATACGGGGTCCCCCCTCCGACACGCCCCCCCACGCCGAAACGAGAATCGCATGAACCTTCCGACGAGAGGCACTCCCCACCGCTCCGCCCCCTGGCGGGCCCGGTGGCTCGCCGCCGGCCTCGTTTCGCTCGCCGCCGCGCCCGCGTTCGCCGAGGCCCTGCCCGAGGGCACGCCCGCGAGCTGCGGGAACGGCACGTGGCGCTTCGAGGACGCCCCCCAGGCCAGCGTCGAGGACGCCTCGTTCAACCCGGCCTGGACCGCCGATCTCCAGGTCGTGGTCGCCTGTCTCAAAGATCCGCACCTGGCCCGGGCCTGCGTGAGCGTGCAGGGTCGCTTCGACGACACGCGCTTCGAGGGTCCCGTGGGTGAGGCCATGGGCGGGCAGATCGCCGCGCAGAGCCTGCGGGCCCGCGGGCGCGCGCTGCGCCTCGTGTCGTGGTTCCACGAGGCCGGGGTGGCGCCGGATCGCATCCGTGAGACGCCCGTGCCCTCGGAGCCCTCATGGCGCGGCGCGTTCGTGTCGCTGCTGCCCGACTGCCTCCCCCCGGCGCAGGCGCCCCAGGTCGCCGGCCCGCCGGACGCCGAGCAGGTCCGCGTGGTCGTGCGCGAGACCCTGGCCGAGCAGTCGGCGACGCCGGGACCCGTCCCGGAGGTCCACGTGGAGATGGCCGCCCCCAAGGATCCGCCGGGGCCGTTCTGGCTTGCGGCGGGCACGGGCTTCGGGGGCCTCGTGGCCGCGGACGCCGACGACGCCGCCGTGGGGCTGACCCGCGTGGGCCTGGGCTGGACCGGCGCCCACACCTACGCCCGCCTGGACGGCGGCCTGACCTACGGCTCGGGCGAGCATCAGTCTCGGGGCTGGGAGACCACCCTGGGCGGCGGCTGGCACGCGCTCTCGTGGCTGGACGTCGGCGCCCGCGCGGGCCACCGCGTCAGCGGCCCGGCCTTCACCGACCCCTGGTCCGATCAGGCGTTCTTCGGCGGCGCCGAGAGCACGCAATGCCTGAAGTGGGTGCGGGGCCTGAGCGCCTGCGCCGAGGAGTTCCTCGGGGGCGGCCTGCTGACACGCCGCGCGGTCACGCTGCGCGACACGCTGTACTACGTTCCCCAGGCGTCTCACGGCGCGCTGCTCCTCGGGCTCAACCTCGCGCTGCGGCAGGAGTTCTGATCATGCGACGCACACTCGCGGGACTTTTTCTCGCGCTCTTCTCGACCGGCTGCGGCGACCTGGACACCTACTCCGGTGAGGTCTGCGACGAACTCGGCGCCCCGGGCTGCCCCTGCACCGAGGCCGGCGACTGCAACGACACGGCCGAGCAGCGGTACACCTGCGTTCGGGGCCTCTGTCAGGCCACCGTCTGCCCCGAGGGCACGCTCGGCTGCCCCTGCGGCGACGCCTGCGGCGGCGGACTCGTGTGCACCGACGCCCGATGCGCGCCCGGCTGCCCCCCCGGCCGCCCCGGCTGCGCCTGCCGCGCCGGCGAGGGCTGCGACGCCGACCCGCAGGGCAACGCCATGGCCTGCCTGGACGACGTGTGTCAGCCGCCCCGCTGCACCCTGGGCAACGAGGGCTGCTTCTGCGACGCCGCGGGCACCTGTCACGACGCCTCGGTGTGTGACGACGGCCGCTGCGTGGCCGACACCGGACAGACCCTGGTGCCGCCCGCGGATCCCAAGTGCTGGACCCCCTGCCGCGGCGGCGACGTGGTCAACAGCGACGGCGCCAGCGTTCTGTGCGGGCCGGACGGCCTGCTCGAGGGCTGCACCGGCGACGCCGTGTGTTTCGAGGGGAGCTGCGTGAACCCCGAGGCGGCGGCCATGAACGTGCCCGACGGTGAGCCCGTCGCGCCGTGCAAGGCCGACGCCGACTGCCCGACGACGCAGAACTGCATCGACGGCGGCTGTTACTCGGACTGCGAGGTCGACGGCGACTGTCACGGCCAGCGCGTGTGTCATCTGCGCGCCTGCCGCCTGCCCTGCACCACCCCGACGGACGACGGCGAGGAGTGCGCGCCGGGCCAGCGCTGCGAGAGCGCCGACGGCATCACCGGCGTGTGTCTCCCGACCGCGCCCGAGCCCGAGACGCCCGAGCCCGCCGCCGTGGCGCCCCCCGCCGGCCTCGAGGGCGACGCCTCGCCCGTGTCGCCGCAGCGGCTCGTGTTCACGCCGCAGCAGGTCACCGGCGCCTTCACGCTCACCAACCTGAGCACGCGCCGGCTGCCCTACACACTTCGCAAGACCGAACACACCATCGTGCGGGACAACGGCCGCGAGCGCGTGACCGCGAACCCGCTGTCCTGGCTCGAGATCGCCACGGAGACCGAGGGATTCCGGGCGCGCGAGGCGGTGACCGTGGTGCTGGAGCCGGGCGCGTCCGCGCGCATCCGGCTGGCCGAGCCGATGTCGCCGGACTTCCCGCAGTGGACGGGTGTGTTGACGATCTCCGCCCCGGGCGCGGCCGACGTGCCGATGCACCTGGGGTTCCTGGACTCGCCGGCCGGTCAGTGGTCGGGCACCGCGCACTACCTGGCCAACTTCGGCACCGGGCAGCTCGAGCCCTGGCTGGACGCCCTCGCCCGCGGGGACGACGCCGAGGCCACCCGGGCGATCTCGCAGGTGGGCAACGCGCTCGTGCGCCGCTGGTGGGCCTTCCGCGAGGGCAGCCTGAGCCGCGACGAGTTCAACGCCGTGCTCACCGCCGTGGCCGAGGAGAGCTGGAAGTGGCCCGTGAGCCGCGAGTTCTGCGCCAACGACAACGCCGCCTGTTACCCGGTGGACAACCTGGTGGGCTTCTCGCTGCTCTCCGACGACCTGGAGGCCAGCCCCGTGCCCTCGGGCCTCGCCCAGCTCGACGTGAGCATCGCCGTGAAACCCGAGCGCGACGACCCGACGGTCTGGGCCGGCCGCATCGACTCGGGACAGACCCTGCAGTACCCCGGCAACCCGGGCATCGCGCTGCAGTTCGAGACCGATCCCAGCGACTGTCACTTCGCCGCCGAGCAGGACGCCTGTGTCACCCGCCTGCGCACGCTGCGGGCCGAGTCGGTGGTGGGTGGTCGCTACCCGGTGACCGGCGGCGGCGCCGGCTGCCCGGGCGCCTCGGACCCGCGCTTCGAGCGCGTCGAGGTGCCCTGGCTCGTGCCCGGCTTCGACCAGGGCTCACTGCTCGCCGCGGACGGCTCGGGCATGCGCAGCCGCTTCGAGTGTCGCGACGGCCACCTGCCCCTCGGCGGCGCCGACGACCTGCGCGATCTCAACCTCAGCCTGACGGCGGCCAACCCCATCCCCAACGGCGCCGCCCTGCGGTCGCGCCTGGAGATGCTCGACGGCGGCCTCATCAACGGCGAGGAGCTCTTCGTCCTGTTCCGCGAGACGCTGCCGCCCCTGCTGCCGGGCCAGGCCCCGACCCAGGCCTACGGTTACATCGTGCTGCGCCGCGGTCAGGCCAACCTGGGGCCCGCGGACTTCCAGGGCTTCGAGCCCCCGGGTGACCCCGAGCCGCCCGTCCCCGCCGACACGGCCTGCGCCGACTGGCTGGTGGACACCGTGCTCGACGACGGCAGCGCCGCCTCGGCCCGCACGGCCCTGGCCGCCGGCAACCTGGGTCAGGGCGCCGTGCGCCGGCTCGCCCAGGGCGCGCTCGAAGGTGTGGTGCGCGAGAGCGAGCCGCCCACCATCGACGCCGCCGACCCCGAGGAGGTCCACTACGTGTGTCACGACACGGGCTACATCGACGGCGGCGGCGACCGGCGGTTCCCCTGCCCCCCCGGCAGCCTGGTGACCTACTTCACCGTGCGCCGCATCCCGGACGCGAACGGCGTGCTGCGCGACCCCCCGGAGTTCAACCGCACGTGTGACGACGAGCGCGGCGTGTGTCGGCCCGGCGAGCCCTGCGCCGCCGACCAGCAGTCCTTCGACTGCAGCGGCCCCAACGGCGCTTGCGTGCGCATCGCCGGCGGCTGTGACACCGCCACGGGCGGCGTGGCCTGTGACATCAAGGGTCGCTGCAAGGAGCAGCTCGACCGCTGGAGCGCCGACTGGCAGGGCCTGGACGACGCCGGCCGCGCGCAGTCCTGGTTCCGGCCCTCGCCCGAGTGGCGCTGCGTCGACCCGGACGCGGTCAACTGCGACCAGGACCGCAAGGACCTGCGCACGGACAAGGTCTTCTTCGAGCAGGTGGAGCAGGCGCCGGTGTTCGCGCCGCTGGACCAGGTGATCGACTCGGCGTTCCGCTACAAGACGCGCTTCAAGAGCCGCAGCTCGGGCATGGGCGTGGGCTTCGCGCCGCAGGTCTGCGTGGGCGACTCCGTGCCCTACTGTTACGACCCGCCGCAGATCGAGGAGATCGCCGACCGCGTCGACTGTCTCGCGCATCTGTACACGGCCTACTACGACGAGATGGACGCCGGCGTGCGCCCCCAGGCCGCCCTGCGCCCCAAGGTGGAGCGTTTCCTGCTGCAGAACTACGGCTACTCCCAGACCGTCGAGCCCGGCCGCGCCACGCCGACGATCCACGAGGGCTTCGAGACCCTCAACGCCGAGCTGCTCATCATGCTGGGCGACGAGTCGCTGACCAACGCCTACGCCTCGCGCTTCGACCTGGCGGGCCAGCGCATCGCGACGTTCCGGGGCTCGCTGTTCGAGCCCGATGGCATCGATCTATCGGGGCCCGCCGGCTATGAGATGTTCAGCCTGTATCAGTCGGTCCAGTACTATCAGATGGCGCTGGATCGCCTGTATTCCCAGACGGACAACCTGGCCGCCACGCTGGCGCCGGGCTTCTCCGGGGCGAGCTTCATGAGCGCCGCCTCGGCCGTGACCTGGGGCGCGCGCCTGATCCGGGCGTCGTCGCAGAAGGCCCGCGCCTGGGCCCGCATCGCCGATCGCTATCATGGCTTCGAGCGGCCCATCCCGGCGCGGCGTGTCATCGAGAAGGCCTACGTGACGGCCTACCTGGAGAGCATCTTCCTGTCGCAGCTGATGCGGCAGGTGCTCGAGCGCGTGGCCGGCACCGAGCGCGCGCAGGTGGAGAAACAGATCGAGGTCGCGCAGCTCACCTACAAGGACGCGCTGCTCACGATGCAGACCGTGCGCGAGGGCCTGCGCGACGACGTCAACGTGTTCGGTTTCCCCTCGACCTACGTACCCTTCGTGGCGCTGGACCCGGGTGAGATGAGCGCCTTCGAGAAGGTCATGGACCGGGCCCGCGAGCGCCTGGCCATCGCCGCGGAGAAAGAGGGCATCGCCCTGCAGGACCGCCGCGACTTCGACACGGACGCGGCCGTCTTCCAGTCGGAGCTGACCCAGATCGAGCTCGACTCGACCGCGCAGTTGGCCGAGATCTGCGGCTTCTTCGAGGTCGACGGGCCCGACGGCGTCGTCGTCTACCCGGCGACCACGGAGTACGCCTATCTGGACGACGACGAGCGCACGCGCCTGCTGGTCGACCCCTGCGGTCTGATGGGCAACGGCTCGCTCTCCGAGGCGCTGACCGAGCTGGAGCAGTCCGGCCTGGCCATCGACCAGTGGCAGCAGCGGCGTACGCACCTGCTGGCCGCGGCGGACGACGAGCAGGCCCGCGTGGGCGAGCAGTGTGGCCGCATCGAGAACTTCGCCACCTGGCGCGCCGGCAAGGGCGCCGAGGCCATCGGCTGGACCACGGTGACCGAGGGCCTGCAGGCCACGAACTCCATCCTGGACCGGGTGCGCGAGCAGGTGGCCTACACCTCGGAGAAGATGGAGTGTCTGGTGATCGCCGGCCTGGCCGTGGGCACGGACTGCCCCACCAAGGCCGTGGGCGGGGCCATCTACACCATCGCCACCGTGGCGCTCCTGGTGTCGCAGAGCGCCCTCGACGCCGGCATCGCCGCGGCGAACGTCGCGCTGAAGACCATCGAGGAGAACATCGCCGAGACGGAGATTCGCCAGGAGTGCGCCGCCGAGCGCATCGAGGGCCGCTACGTGGTCAAGGACCTCATGCGGCAGGTCGTCGAGCTCGACCTCGAGGGCCTGCAGCTCGCCTATGACATCCGGCTGAAGTCCAACCGCATCAAGACGCTGCGCAATCAGGCCATCAGCATCCAGGCGACCCAGGAAGAGCAGACCCGCCTGACCATCGACGTCGAGGCCGCCCGCAACGACCCCAACGTGCGCATCTACCGCAACGACGCCATCATCAACGCCGATCGCACCTTCACGGCGGCCCTGCGCGAGGCCTGGCGCGCCACGCGCATGTACGAGTACTACACGAACACGACCTACCCCTACCGCGACCGGCTGCCGCTCGTGCGCATGGTGGCCAACGGCGACTACCCGCTCGACGCTTATCTCGACGACCTCGACGAGGCCTACTTCGTCTGGGAGGAGAGCTTCGGCAACGCCGACCTGCGCGTGGACGTCATCTCGGCCGTCGACGACATCTTCCAGATTTCCCGCGTGGATCGCGGCATCCTGCGCACACCCGAGGAGATGGCCAAGCTGTTCTCCGACCGGCTGGCCCAGACCCCGCGCGACCGGCGCGGCGGGCACGTGCTCGACTTCCACACCAGCTTCGAGCGTCTGTCGCCGCTGACCCACAATCACAAGATCCGGTTCATCGAGGTCGAGTACGTGGGCAGCGATCTGGGCGACACCCTGGGCCGCGGCTACGTGCGGCAGCGCGGCGACGGCGTGGGGTTCCTGCTGCAGGCCGATGGCACCCGCCGCGCCTACACGCTGCCCGAACGCACCGCCGTGATGGACGTGTTCTTCAACGGCGAGCGGCCCCTGTCCGACTCGCTGGGTCTCTTCGAAGGGTCGACGGTGGACGTGTACCGCAACGACCGCCTGCGCGACCGCCCGCTCCACCACAGCGGCTGGCAGCTCGTCCTCAACTTCGAGGACGAGTTCGTGAACCAGGACATCCCCCCCGACCACCTCGAGGATGTCCGGATCTACCTCTGGTACACCGACTTCACGGAGCTCTGACGATGAACACACGTAATCTCCGATGGCTAAGGGATCTCACCGCGACCGCCCTGCTCCTGACGCTCGGCGCCTGCGGCGACGCGGACGTCGAGCAGCGCAGCGACCCCTGCCCCGCCGGCGAGGCGGGCTGCCCCTGCGCCGCCGCGCCGGCCTGTGTCGACGACCTGGTCTGTGACACCACCGAGCAGGTGTGCCGCGCGCCCTTCGACTGCGACACGCTGACCTGCGCCCCGCACATCCTGTGCGCCCCGGCCGCCGACGGCCACGACGCTTACTGCGACACGGCCTGCGAGCCGGGCTTCACCTTCAGCGAGCGCACGGGCATCTGTTCGCCGCTGCCGCCGAGCTGCCTGCTCGACGAGGTCACCAGCATCCTGGCCGACTGTCAGGCGGCGTCGCGGGTCTGTGTGCACTTGGGCGGCCGCGGCCGCTGCGGCGGCTGCATCCCCGGGTTCATTCGAGATCCGGCGCTGCCCGACGGCCCCTGCATTGAGGCGCCGGTGTGCACGCCGGCCCTGATCGCCGAGTGCGCGGGCACCGGGCGCGACTGCGCCGACGGCGCGTGCACCGGGTGCCTGCCCGACCACGTGGACGACGCCGGCACCTGCGTGCCGAGCAACTGCGGTGGCGCCGGTGTGGCCGGCGGCATCGGCGACACCTGCGCGGCCCAGTTCCGCCTCTGCGCCGTGGGTCCGCAGCCCGGGCCCGCCGGCGACATCGCCGTGGCGCGCTGCACGGACTGCCTGCCCGGCCACCTGCTCGACGAGACGGGCGAGGCCTGCCGCCGCGTGGAGACCTGCGGCTCGCTCGCCTGCCAGAGCGTGCGGCGCCTGTGTGTGGCCGGCGCGGCCGATCTGGACGCCGAGTGCGGCGCCTGCATGGCCGGCCACGAGGACGTGGGCGGACGCTGCGCCCCCATCTCCGGGGCGTTCTGCCAGGGCGAGGGCGATCTGACGCCGGCCTGCGCCGCGGAGGGCCGCACCTGCGACCCCGCAGGGCCGCTCGGCGCGCAGTGCGGCGAGTGCCTGCCCGGCCGCGTGGTGCACCCCGAGACCGGCGTGTGTGTCGAGCCGATGGACTGCGGCACGCTGGGCTGTGACGCCCAGGGCCGCCAGTGTGTCGACACGCCGACGGCCGTGTGCACCACCTGCCTGCCCGACCTCGTCGAGGACGCCGCGGGTTTCTGTCGCGAGCCGTTGACCTGCGGCGACCTGGCCTGCGGCCGCCTGGAGTGCGAGGAGGCCCCCGCGGGCACCGTCGCCGACGCGCGCTGCGTCACGCCCTGCCGGGACGATCAGCTCTGGAACGGCCGCGAGTGCGCGCCCTGCCCGCCCTGCGACGGCCCGGGCGTCGTGGGCCGCGATCCGCGCCCCACGCGCGCCGGCTGGTGCATCTGCGAGACCGCGCCGGGCTACTTCTATTCGACCGCCAACGAGGTGGCCGCCGTGCCCTGCGACGCCGACGGCGACGGCTGGGTGCGCGAGAACGCCCGCCAGGTCTTCGACAGCGGCGATCCGGTGCTCGTGTCCAACGCCCGCTGCGCGCTGCGCGAGATCGACCGCATCGTGCTGACCGACGAGGCCGGCGAGGAGACGACGACGTTCCTCGACGCACCCCTGCCGCTGTACGAGAGCGTGCGCAACGACGACGACCGCACGCTGCGCGAGCAGTGGGCGCGGGCGGGCCTGCCCACGGACGCCTGGGGCCCCGACGGCGCCGGCGTGAGCGCCGCGCTGCTCAACCCCTTCACCAAGCTGTGTCAGAGCCCCCGCGCCGACCACAACGACAACGGCCTCGTGGACGCCTACGAGTTCGGCAGCGCGCCCTTGGCCCCCGGCTTCCGGCCGGACCAGCAGCCCCTGAACACCTACAGCTACTTCCTGGAGCTGCACCGCGGCTGGTTCGAGGCGCTGGACGGCACGCCGGACCAGGGCGCCTGGCACATCGCCGAGCGCCGGCGCGACCCGGCCACGGCCGGCGAGGTGCCGCTGCAGTACCCCGGCGCCGAGACCTACTGGCAGAGCTGCCAGCGCCGCGCCGATCCCCACGTGGACCAGGACCCGCCCGTGGGCATGGACTTCGCCGCCGAGGGCCTGCTGCACCACAGCCAGTTCAAGTGTGTGGTCGTGCGCGACGTGCCCGACGAGGCGCAGCCGCTGGAGATGACGCCGGCCCAGGCCAGCGCCCGCTTCGAGATCAACGACTGCCTGGCGACCGGCGCGCCCGTGGCCGCGGCGGGTGGCAACCCCGCCGAGCCCCGCCTGGGCTGCACCCCGGCCGGCGGCCCCCCGCGCCCCAACACCGCCGTGTGGGGCGCCGTGCCCTACGCCGCCTACCAGGCCAACCCCGGCCACGTGGGTTACACCGGCGGCTGCGTGAACACTTGCGCCGAGGCCATGTATCGCCACGCGCAGCGCGCCGACGATCTGATGTGCCCCGGCCTGGCCGTGAACACTCCGTCGTGTGTCGGGCTCGAGGCCGACTACGGCCGGCTCGAGTGTCTCGAGGTCCCCTGCGACCGCGTGGACAACGACGCCGACGGACAGACGGACGAGGACGGGCCCCTGAGCTGCGCCACGGGTCTGCTCGGCGTGTGCGCCGAGGGCACGCCCCGCTGCGACGACACGACGCTGGTGTGTGATCCGCCGACCCCGACCGACGAGATCTGCGACGGCCTGGACAACGACTGCGACGGCGAGACGGACGAAGACAGCAGCGGCGTGCCCTGCGCCGCGGCGTCGCCCTCGACGGGTCTGCCGGCCCAGGCGGGTCTGCCCGGCGTGTGCGGCGTGCGCGCCACGCAGTGCATCGCCGGCGTGCTCGACTGCCTGCCCGTGGCCCGCTACGAGCCCGGCGTCGAGACCACCTGCGACGGCCTGGACAACGACTGCGACGGCGAGACCGACGAGGAGCTCACTGGCGTGCCCGTGCCCGGCCAGCCCGACGGCACCGGCTTCGGCGACCCCTGCCAGGACCCGGCCGCGCAGTACCAGGGCGCGTGCTCCGTCACGGCCTGGAAGTGCGAGGGCGGCGAGATCACCTGCCTGCCCGTGCTCGACCCCGCGCCCGAGGGCTGCCCCGCCGGCTCGCCGGCCGGCTGCCGCCGCATCTGCGACGGCGTCGACAACGACTGCGACGGCGAGACGGACGAGGACGGCGCCTGCCTGCGCAGCTGGAGCGGCTCGTTCTCGCTCAACCCGCTGCTGCGCGCCCAGGACGCGTCGTTCGGCGGCAGCAACGTGACGATGAACCTGACGGTGGAGTTCGGCGGCCAGGGCACGGACGAGGTCCTGACCACGATGACCATCGAGGCCCTGGAGCAGTACCACACGCCCACGGAGGGCTACATCCAGCGCTCCGTGCGCACGGGCGCCGAGGGCATGGTCGCGACGTTCGTGGGTGGCAACCGCTTCAGCATGACCTACATCGACAACGACCGGACCCGGGACACCCTGAAGGCCCCGGGCATCGACCCGGCCAACAACCGCAGCGAGCCCAACGTGCAGCGGGTGACCGACCACGCCGGCGTCGTGACGCTGGTGTGCAACGGCACGATGGAGGCCGGCGACGACGTGGTCACGGTCGAGGGCCCCTACCGCAACGACCGCACCGGGTGCGAGCTGCAGTTCAACGTGGCCTACACCATCGTGCCGCCGGAGAACCCCTGCCTGGGCGACCCCACGCCCGAGGTCTGCGACGGCCTGGACAACGACTGCGACGGCGGCGTGGACGAGGTCGACCGCGGCGTGCCCACGCAGATGGTGCTCGTGCTGGGCCCGCAGAGCCAGTTCACGCCGAGCGCGCGGCTGGTGGCGATCCTGGCGGACGGCCGCGAGCAGGTGGTGCTGGAGAACACGCAGCTCATCTGGGTCGACCTGGGCTTCTTCCAGATCCCCCTGGGCCAGACCGTGGTCGTCGTGCCCGGAGGCACGCTGCAACTGCGCTTCGACGACCCCAACGGCGGGCAGATCGAGGTCCGCGACCTGCGCGACCAGTCGGGCAGCCGCCTGCCGCTGCCGCCGGACGTGGTGCTCCTGCGCGCCGGTCAGACCAGCGCGCGGGTGGACTTCACCGACAGCCTCGGCCTCGGCCAGGGCTGCGGCAACGACGTGGGCGCCTGCCTGCCCGGGACGCGGGCGTGCATCGACGGCGCCGTGGCCTGCGCCGGGGGCATCGAGCCCGTCGCCGAGCCGGACGTGTGCGACGGCATCGACGACGACTGTGACGGCGACATCGACGAGGGCATCCGCGAGGCCTGCGACAGCACCTGCGGCCGCGGCACGCGGGCCTGCGAGGGCGGCGGCGAGTGCATGGCCGAGTGCGAGGTGCGCTGCGGCGTGACGGGCTTCCGCCGGTGCGCCGCGGGCGCCAACGTGTACGGCGCCTGCGCCTGGGACTTCCCCGCCGAGGTCTGCGACGGCATCGACAACGACTGCGACGGCCAGGTGGACGACGGCTTCGCCACGAACACGGCCTGCACCGTGGGTGTGGGCGTGTGCGCGGCCACCGGTGTGATCGGCTGCGCGGCGGACGGCACCGCCGGGTGCTCCGTGCAGCCCGGCGCGCCCGAGGCCGAGACCTGCAACGGCCTGGACGACGACTGCGACGGCGCCGTGGACAACGTGGACCCGCCGCTCTCGGACGAGCAGCGCGGCGTATGCGCCGGCGCTCGCCTGGTCTGCGACGGGGAGAACGGCTTCATCGAGCCGGACTACACGGCGCGGCCCGACTTCGAGGACCCCGAGGTGAGCTGCGACGGCCTGGACAACGACTGCGATGGCCAGGTGGACGAGCCCGCCGACCTGGAGGCCGGGCCCGACGCCGACCAGCAGCGCGGCGTGTGCCGCGGCACCCTGAAGGTCTGCCGCGCGGGCCTGTGGGCCGAGCCGAACTACGCCGGCGTCGTCGGCTACCAGGCCACGGAGGCCGCCTGCGCCGACCGCCTGGACAACGACTGCGACGGCACCGTGGACGCCGCGGACGCCGACTGCCCCTGACGGGAACGGTCAGTCGCCCTCGTCCGCGTCGCGGGCCAGGCGGCGCAGCATCGACCTCAAAGACGCCGCCTCGGCCTCCGAGAGGTCGGCCAGGAGCGCGCCCTCGACCTCGCGCGCGATGGCCGCGACGCGGGCGGCGGTGTCGACGCCCGCCTCCGTGAGGCGCACGGCGTGTCGCCGGCGATCCGCCGCGTCCGGCGTGCGCACCACCAGCCCCAGCGCGGTCAACTGGTCCAGCAGCGCGACCAGGTGCGCCCGCTCGATGTGCAGCGTGGTGGCGATGTCCACCTGCGCCAGGGCGCCCTGCGCCGAGAGCGTCAGCAGGATGTCGCAGTGGGGCGGGCGCAGGCCGAGCGCGCCGATCTCCAGCGAGAAGAGCCGCTGCGCGTGTTTGCCCAGGCGCACCAGCAGGTAGCCCACGTGCCCGGAGAGGGCGTCGGGCAGGGCGTCGAGATCGGGGCTGCTCATCGGGGGTCTCCACAAAGTTCACGTTGACAATCATTGCGTGGCACAATCATTATCACACCCACACAAGGAGTGCCGATGAACCAGGAACTCGAAGCAAAGAAGAAGGTCGCTCTCTCCGTGTCGCGCGCCATCCTCGAGGGCGAGTGGGCCAGGCTGGATGGTCTGCTGGACACGGGCTTCACCTACACCGGCGACGGGGTCGTCTACACGCGGGACGAGTACATCGGCTTCATGCAGGCGCTCAAGGACGCGATGGCGGACATGACCATGGAGTTCACCCACGTGCTCGCCGAGGGCGACCTGGTGAGCATCCGGTTCATCACGCGCGCCAAGAACGTGGGGAAGTTCATGGGCGCGCCGGCGACGAAGAAGAACGTGGTGATCACCGGGCAGTTCACCCGCCGCATCGAGGGCGACCGGGTGATGCAGGAGTGGCAGACCACGGACCTGCTCGGCCTGATGACGCAGATGGGCTTCGGCACGCTGTTCGGCTACAGCCTGGCCGTGGGCCTGTTCAAGAAGCAGGCGCCGCCCCCGGCCCGCCGCCCGGCGTGACCTGCGCCGCGGCCGGGCGTAAGCTCGCCGCCGTGCAGGACACGTCGCCCCCCCAACGCCGCCCGCTCGCCGACCCCCTGTATGGCCGCGACGCGCTGCGGCGGGCCCTGGCCGCGCTCGACGACGCCCCCTGCGTCACGCTGGTGGGGCCCGGCGGCATCGGCAAGACCAGCCTCGCCCGGGCCGCCCGCCCGGAGGCGATGTTCGTGGAACTCTCCCGCGCCACGACGGCCCTGGAGATGTGCGACGCCATCGCCCGCGCCGGCGGCTTCACGCTCGAGGGCGGCGGCCCGCCCGCGGTCGCCCTCGCCCGCCTGCTGGACGCACGGGGCCTGCGCCGGCTGGTGCTGGACAACTTCGAACAGCTGGAGCCCGCCGCCGCCGAGGCCGTGGCGGAGCTCGGGGAGGCCCTGCCCGCGCTGCGGGTGCTGATCACCTCGCGCCAGGCGCTGGAGGTCGGCACGGAGACCGTCGTCGAGGTGCCCGGGCTGGACGTGGAGGCCGCGACGGCGCTGTTCCTCGCCCGCGCCGGGGCCGCCGGCCTGCCGCCGGGGGTGACCGCCGCGGAGACGGCGACCGTCGCGCGCATCGTCGCCCCGCTGGAGGGCCTGCCCCTGGCCCTGGAGCTGGCCGCCGCCCGGCTGGAGCTGCTGTCGCTGGACGAGCTGGAGCGCCTGCTGTCGCAACGCTTCGCGGCGCTGCGCGACCCGAGCGCGCCCCAGGATCGGCACGGCACGCTCTGGCAGACCATCGACTGGTCGTGGCGCCTGCTGGGCCCGGCGGAGCAGGCGGCCTTGTCCCAGGCGAGCGTGTTCGAGGCCGCGTTCGGGCTGGCGGACGCGGAGGCGGTGCTCGCGCTGCCCCCACCGCCCGGCGACGCCGAACACGAGCCCCCGCTCGTGCTGGACGCGCTGCAGTCGCTCGTGCGCAAGCACCTGCTCATCGCCACGCGGGCACGGCCCGTCCGCTTCTCGCTGGCCGAGAGCATCCGGGACTTCGCCGCGCGCAAGCTGGACGCAACGACCGAGGCCGGTGCGCGGGGCCGGCACGCGGCGCACTTTCTGGACCGCGCGGCCAACTGGGCGCCCCTGGCCCACGGGCCGCGCATGCGCGAGATGCTCGACGCCCTTTCCGCCCTGTACCCCGAGCTGCGCCACATCGCGCTGCACGGCGCCCCCGCCGCCCGCCGCGCGGCCGTGCACGCCGCCCTGGCCTACCTGGGCACCCGCGAGCCGCCGCGCGTGCAGGTCGCGCTCCTGGACGCCGCCATCGACGCCGAGGCCGCGCCCGAGGCCGCGTCCGAGCGCCTGCGCCTGGGCGAGCTGCTCGACGCCCGCGGCATGGCCCTGCGGGTGCTGGGCCGCCACGACGCCGCCGAGGCCGACTACGCCTGCGCGCTCGCGGTGGCGCACGCGCTCGGCGACCTGCGCCTGGAGGGGCTCGCCGAGGGCCGCCTGGGCGCACTGTGCCACGCCCGGGGCCAGTACGCCGACGCCGCCGTGCATCTGACGCGCGCCGAGGCCCGCCTGGAGGCCGCCGGCGACCGCCGCAACACGGCCGTGATGATCGGCGCGCAGGCCCTGCTGTCCCTGGCCGAGAGCGACTTCGCCGGGGCCGTCGCGCGCTGCGAGCGCTCGCTCGCGCTGCTCGCCGAGGTCGGCGACGACCGGCAAGCGGGCATCGTGCACGGCTTCCTGGCCACCACCCTGGCCGAGCACGGCGAGACGCGGCGCGCCCGGGAACACGTCGAACAGGCGCTCGCGCGGCACGCGGCGTTCGGCAACCTGCGGCCCGAGGCGGTGATGCGGGGCCAGCGCGGCATCATCGCCCACGTCGAGGGGCGGCTTGCCGAGGCCGAGGCCGACTACGTGCAGGCCTGCGCCGTGTTCGACGCGCTGGGGGATCCGCGCATGGGCGGCAGCCTGCGCATCTACCGCGGGCTGCTCGCCGCCGAGCTCGGGGACACCGAGGCGCCGGGCCTGCTCGCGGCGGGACTGTCGCGGACCCTCGCCGCCGGGGACCGGGGCTTCGCGGGCATCGCGCACGCCGCCCAGGCCGCCGTGCCGGCGCTGGCGGGCGACGTGCCGGGCACGGAGGCCGCGCTCTCGGGCGCGGACGCGGCGCTGACGCACGCATACGGCCAGCACGTGCGGCACCTGCCCGCGGTGTATCGGGCGCTGGCGGAGGCGGGCGCCGCCGTGCAGGCCACCGCCTCGGGCGAGGGCGCCGAGGCCCACCGCGCCGCTCGCGCGACCCTGACCACGCTCGAATCGCTGCCGAGCTTCGACCTGGCCCTCGCGCTGCGCCTGCTGCGCGCCGCCTGTGAGCGGGTCGAGCGCGCCCTCACCGGCTGGCACGTGGATCGCGCCGGGCGGGCCGTGCGCCTGCCCTCGGGCGAGGTCGTCGATCTGTCGCGGCGCCTGCCCCTGACACGCCTGCTGGCCGCGCTGCTCCAGGCGCGCCTCGACGGTGCGCCCGGGGCCGCGATCGCCCGCGCGGACCTGGTGGCGGCCGCCTGGCCGGACGAGCCGCGCCTGCGCCCGGAGGCCGCCCGGAACCGCCTGAACGTCGCGCTCTCCACCCTGCGCGGCCTGGGCCTCGCGCCGCTGCTGGAGACGGCCGGCGATGGCCACCGCCTGGCCGTGTCGCAGAGCGTGTTCGCGTTCGATTTCACGGCCGGCGCGAGTGATTTAAGCGGGCCCGACGGGGATTAAGTGGTGCGTGCGCGGGCGGATGCCGAGAGTGAAGTCAGACGAAACACTTCACCCGAACGGAGTCCCCCATGATCGCTCGCACCTTCAGCCGCCTCGCCCTCGCCGCCCTGTCCTCCCTGAGCCTCACCCTGACCGCCTGCGGCATCGACGACGACGACGACGGCACGGGCGGCACCGCCGACGCCGGGGCCGGCGCGACGCAGACCGGCTGCGGCGGCCTCGCGGGCGCCGTGAACGGCCAATGCAAACCCGGGGGAGGCACGGGCAACGGCAACGGCGCGGCGGCGGGCGATGCCTGCGCCCAGGCCTGCCAGTCGCTGACCGCCTGCGGTTTCTGCCTGATGTCCGACACGGGCTGCATCGACACCGCCACCTGCACCGACGTGTGTCGACAGACCGCCGGCGGCGCCGAGGCCGCGCAGTGCGTGCTCGACGCCGGCTGCGACGCGAACGCGATCAACACCTGTGTCGGCGGCGGCGGTGGGGGCGGCGGGTCGACGAACGGCGGCGGGAGCCAGTGCGAGGGCTGCGTGTGGGACGGCAGCGCCTGCACCTGGTACTCCCAGAGCAACTGGGGCGCGGGGCCGTTCTCCGGCGCCGCGAGCGAGTGCGACCCGGCCTGCTGCCGCTGAGCGGCTCGGAACGGAACGAGACACACCATGGAAACCGAGTTCGACACGCTGAGTGTATGCCCTGCGTGCGGCACGCAGTCCGACGCCGGCGCCCTGCTCACCGCATGCCCCCGCGACGGGCGTCTGTTCGTACCCCTGACGGAGTGGTTCCGCGAGGACCGCTCACCCCTGCTCGGCTGCGTCGTCGGCGACCGGTACGCCGTGGTCGGCGGCCTCGGGCACGGCGGCATGGGCGACATCTACCGCGCCGTGCACCTGGCCACGGGGCGCCACGTGGCGCTCAAGGTGCTGCGCCCGGACACCCGGCGCGAGTCCCTGTTGCAGGCGAGATTCTCGGAAGAAGCCCACTACGCCGCTCAGCTCGGCGGGCCGGGCACCGTGGCCCTGCTGGACGCCGGCACGGACACCGACGGGCGCGCCTTCATGGTGTTCGAGCTGCTGCGCGGGCAGACCCTCGCCGAGCTGCTGGACGTGCACGGCACCCTGCCCGCCGAGCGCGTCGCCACGCTGGGGGAACACATCGCGCGGGCGCTGCACGAGGTCCATGTGGAGGGTCTGCTGCACGCCGATCTCAAGCCGGCGAACATCATGTGTCTCGGCGCGCTGGACGACACGCCGCGGGTGAAGCTGCTCGACTTCGGCCTCAGCCGCCTGCTCTCGCGGGCCGGCGAGCGGACCGGTGTCATCGCCGGCACCGTGGCCTACATGGCCCCGGAGCAGATGACCGACCGCCCCTGTGATGCCCGTACGGACGTGTACGGCCTGTGTGCGACGCTCTGGGTGCTGGCCACCGGTCGCTCGCCCCATGGGACGGGCGCGCCGCGGGACGTGCTGAACCGGAAGCGCGGCGCGGCGCCCGTCGGCGCGGAGACGCTGCCCCCGGCGCTCTCGCACGTGTTGTGTCGCGGCCTCGCCCCCGACCCCGCGGACCGGTGGGCGTCCGCCGCGGCGCTCGCCCAGGCGCTGCAAGACGCCGCACGACCCGCGCCCGCCCCGATGCCCGCCGGCCGGCCGCGTCTGCCCGCGCGGGGCCTTCTGGGCGCGGCCCTGCTCGCCGCCGCGGCCGGCGTCGCGATCGTCGTGTCCGCGCTGGCGCCCGAGACGCGCCCCGCCCCCGCGGCCCTCGAGCCGGTGGTCGTGGCGCTGAACGTGCGGGCCACGGGGCCCTGATTCCGCACGGGCGCAAAAGAACCTGGACTCCGACGGCGTATGGCCCGGCGAACGGTCGCTCCGCGATCGCACCGACCCCATTCGCCCCCGGAGGACTCCAGCCCATGTCCCGCTCGCTCTCGCCCTCGACCCGCCGCCTGGCCTTTCTCGTGGCCGGCCTGTCGCTCCCCGCCTGCGAACCGCCGCAGGGCTCGCCGACCCCCGAGGCCGGCCGCGGCCAGGTCAGCGCCCACGTGAGCGCGCTGGCCGCCGCCGGCATCGGCAACGCGTGTTACACGCTCACCGTCACCAACGCCGAGGGCGACACGGTGTTCTCGCAGGCCGGCGTCTGCGCCGACGACTTCGGCGACGGCACGGCCGGCGTCGCCTGGGTGGGCGCCTGCGACGCACAACACAACCAGAACCGGCTCACGGTCAGCGTCGACCGCCTCGAGGACGAGGCCGGCAACGACCTCGCCGACTTCGTGGACCCCTGCGCCGACGGCGCCTGCACCCGCGACTTCGACTGCGTGGAGAACGCCGACACCGCGGTGGACGTGTCCGTGACCCTGGTGCGGCCCCTGGGCCAGGGGTTCGTGGACGTGTCCGTGGACCTGAACGAGATCCGCTGCTCGGCCAAGGCGGACTGCACGAGCACGCTCCTGCGCGACCCGGAGACGGGCGATCGCCTGCGGACGGTCGTGCTCGGCCTCTCCTGCTCGGCGACGGGCGACGCCCGGACCACGCTGCTGCGCTCGGCGCTCGAGCTCGACTGCGACGGTGAGATCGTCGTGATCGACCCGACGCAGACCGGCGCCGCGCCCGCGCCCTTCGCGCGGCAGGCGGCGTTCACGGGCCGCACCCCGGCCCCCAGCGACGCCGTGTTCTGGAACGTGGCGCTCGCCCTCGCCCCGGGCGAGCTGCCGCCGAACTGCGTGCTGCGCGGGTTCGGTGCGGCGATCAGCGGGCCCGTGCCCGAGGCGGGGCTGCCGGCATCGACGCCGATGATCGCCCTGGACCTGCCGCTCACGAACGTCGACGGCACGCTGACCTGCGACGCGTCGCCCCTGAACGGCGACGACGGCGTGCTGGGTGTGGTCGTGCCCGGGGCGGACGCGCCGCCCATGACGAGCGCCGACGCGGTCGCCGCCCTGCCCCCGAACATCGTCCGCGTGGACGCGAGTGTCATCGCCCGGCAGGCGTCGCTGGCGCCGATGATTCCCAACGGCGCGCCGCGGCCCCTGGAGCGGCTGGTGGACGCCCGCGGCACCGGCGTGGACTTCGCCCGCGGCGAGGCCGTGATCCTGACCGACGATCTGGCCGCGCTCGAGGCGGCCCTTGCGCCCTTCGGCGGCCGGCGCGTGGCCACCACGCCCGCGTCCGGCCAGGGCGAGACGTACCTGCCCGCGCAGCACCTCGTCAGCTTCCCGGTCGACGCCGTGGACACGACCGACCTGCCCGACCTGCTGCGCGTGCTGAACCCCGAGGTGCGCGGTGAGCTGCGCCTCTCCAGCGAGGCGGCGATGGCCACGCTGACCGTGAACGCGCGCCTCGCCGTCGCCGGGTTCACCGTGAGCCTGGAGCTGGTCGCCGAGAACGCCGGCGTCACGGACCGGCGCGTGACCGAGGGCCCCGGCGGCGCGCTGGCGTCCTACTACACGGACGCCTTCGTGGGCGGCCGCTACAGCCCCAACCCCTTCGAGTGGCCGACCTACAAACGCGGCGGCGACCACGACACCGGCGTGGCCGAGGCCTGGCGCGCGCTGGCCATCACCGGCCGGCTGGGCAACCGCACGCGCATCGCGGTGATCGACGGCGGCTTCGCCGACGGTCACGGCCTGCCGGGCGGCTCGCACGCGATCTCGACCATCCCGTTCCGCGATCCGCTGAACACCGAGAACACCATGTCCTGCGGCGGCTCGGACTGCCCCTGGCACGGCACGCACGTGTCCCAGATAGCCGCCGGCGTGGGCGACGACGCCTCGGGCATCGCGGGCACGGGCTGGCCGGTCGCGGACCTCACGGTGGTCACCTCGCTCGGGGACATGTTCACGCTCATGGCGGCCTACGGCGCGGCGGAGGCCGACGGCGCCCGCATCATCAACACCAGCCTGACCGTGCCGGTCCCGGCGCTCGTCTCGTTCAGCGTGCTGCCCCTGAACTCGGTGACGAGGGCGGTGCGCAACTCCGGCGTGCTGCTCCTCGCCGCGGCGGGCAACGACGCGCGCAACGTGGACGACGAGGATTGTTTCCTGGGCATCTGTTGGGAGTCGAACTGGGTGTATCCCTGCGAGAACGCCGGCGTGAACTGCATCGGCGGCACCGAGTGGCGGTCCGATCGCAAAGATGGCGGCTCGGCCTATGGCAAGACCGTGCAGCTCTTCGCGCCCTACACGACGTTCGTCGGGTCCGACCCGGGCAATCCGGGTCCGAGCGTTCAGGCCGGGCGCGGCACCAGCTACTCGTCCCCCTTCGTGGCCGGCGTGGCGGCCCTGGTGTGGGCGGCCAACCCCGCGCTGAACCCCGGCGATGTGTTCAATCTGCTGTACGGCCGCGGCCACACGAGCAGCGATCCCGTCGTGCCGCGGCGCGTCGATGCCTTCGCCAGCGTGCTCGCCGCCCTGGGCGGCGGCAACCAGCCGCCCACCGTGGACATCCTCACGCCCGCGGCCGCCGGCGGCGTCTACAACTACGGCGGCTTCGGCGTGCGCCTGAGCGCGGCCGTGGCCGACGTCGAGGACCGCCTGGAGGATCTGTCCATCGTGTGGACCACGCCCGGCGACGGTGTCATCGGCAACGGCATCGACGCGACCTGGTACGCCCCGAGCCCCGGGCCGCGGACCCTCACCCTGACCGTGCGCGACACGCTCGGCGCGACGGTGACGCGCACCGTGACCATCGACGTGGTGAACGCCGCGCCCGTGCCCCGCATCGACGCGCCCACGGCGGCCACGACGCTCTACCGCGGCGTGCCCTTCGCGCTCAGCGGCGACGCCGTGGACCCCAACGAGGGCCTGGGCGGGTTCCCCTGCGGCCAGCTCACCTGGCGGCTCGTCGAGGACCCGGCCGCCGGTGTGTTCACGGGCTGCGCGGGCACGCTGACGCCCAACATCGTCGGCCCGGCCCACCTGACGCTCTCGGCCCGCGACGCCCGCGGCGCCACGGGCACCACCACCCTGCTCGTGAACATCCAGGCGCCTCCGGCGGACGCCGCGCCGCTCGTCAGCATCCTGTCGCCCTTCGCCGGACAGACCCTGATCGCCGGCCTGCGCCAGAGCGTGACGGCCAGCGCCTTCGACGCCGACGGCGACGCCATCGTCGACTACACCTGGGAGGTGATCAGCACCGACGGCAGCTTCGCCGACACGGTCATCGGCACGGGCGCGTCGCTCGAGTGGCGCCCCGCGGACGTGGTCCTCAACCGCTGCGGCACGGGTCGCGCGGTCCTCCTGCGCTGCACCGCCACGGACGCCACGGGCGCCCGCGGCACGGCGGAGGTCCCGGTGACGTACTTCTTCGGGCCGTGCTGAGCGGGAAAGGTCCGATCGACGTGGCGCGCATCAAGCCCACGTTGATTCCCGGACCCGACCTGCCGTTCTCCTGGATCTCCGGGGGTGCACCATCGGGGTGAGCCCTCGGCATGCAACCGCCCAGGAGATCGTCCGCCATGGCCCTTCGGCGCATCGTCCCCCTGCTCTTGTGTGTATCGAGCTGGCTCCTGGCCGCCTGTGGCGAGGTCCCCGCCACCAACCCCTTCGACCCGGCGACGCCCGCCGACCAGCAGGCCGCGGGCGTGCTCCGCGGGCGGCTCCTGGCCCCGGAGGGCTACGATCTGGCCCAGCTCGCCGAGCTCCGCGTGTCGCTCCATCCGGTCGCCGCGGGCGCAGACGCTGGCGACGAGGCGCTGAGCCGCACGCCCGCGGTGGATGGGGCCGAGCGCGGCCGGTTCGTGTTCGAGGACCTGCGCGCCGGCACCTACCTGCTGCGCGTGGACGCCGCGCCGCTGGCGATGGAGCCGCTGCCGGTGCTGGTCGCCTTGGGGGACGCGCTGAACCTGGGCGACCTCCCTCTCCGCGCGCAGGCGACGGCCGAGTCCCTGGGCACCGTCGCCGGCGTGGCGCGGCGCGAGGGTGTGGCCGAGGCTGGCCACGGCGGCATCACCGTCCGCCTGGACGGCACGCCGCTCTTCGCCGTGACGGCGCCGGACGGGGCGTTCCTGCTGCAGGCGCCGGCGGGCCTCTACGACGTGACCGCCGAGGCGCCGGGCTATGCGCTCGCGACGCACCCCGACCTTCGCCTGGCCGCCGGCGCGAACCCGCCCCTGGAGGCCCCGCTCCTGCTGGCCGCGGAATCCGGCGCAGTGCGGGTGGCGGTGCGCCTGCCGGCCGGCTTCGACGATCCGGCGCGTCTCGCGCGGGTGGTCGTCACGCTGGCGCCCCGGCCCGTCGCCGAGGCGCCGGCCCCACCGGACCCCCGGGACACCACGCCCACGGCCGAAGGCATCGCGCGCTTCGACGACGTCCTCCCCGGCGCCTACCTGCTCTCGGCGGCGCTCGACGACGCGGCGTTCACCGCCGACTCGGTGCCCATCGAAATCGGCCCCGGCGCGCTGGTTTTGCCCCGCGACCTGCAGATCGGTCTGGCCGCCCTGGCCCCGGGCGAGCGCCCGGCGCAGATCAGCGGCCATGCGCTGCTCGAGGGCGTGCTGGACGGCGCCACCGAGGAGGGCCACGCGGGCATCGTGGTCAGCGTGCTCACCACGCCGCTGACGGCCGTGACCGGCGCCGACGGCGGCTTCTTCCTCACGGGCGTGCCCACGGGCGCCCCGCTGACGCTGCGGTTCTCGAAGCCCGGCTTCGCGGTGCTCTCGCTGGACGTGCCGGCCCTCTCACGCGAGGAGAGCCGAACCCTGGAGCCGGTGCAGCTCGCCGCCCGCCCCGGCGAGGTCCGCGGCCGCGTGGCCCTCGACCGCCACGGGAGCGCGGCGGCGCTGGCCGATGTCGTGGTCGCCCTGGTCGACGCCGCCGACCGCCCCGTGGGCGCCGCGGAGCGCCTGCCCGACGGGGGCTTCCGGCTGGCAGGGGTGCCCGCGGGCACGTTCACGCTCACGGCGGGCCTGGCGGGCTACGACATGGCCCGACGCGAGCTCACGGTCGTCGTCGGCGGGGTCACCGAGGTCGGCGAGGTCGTGCTGCGCCACGAGTCCGGCACGGAGCGCGGCGTGGCCCTGCGCGGCCGCGTGCGCCTCGGCGGCGGGGCCGAACACACCGGCACGCTCGTGCGCCTGACGATCGCCGGCCGCGACGTGCCCTTCGAACAGACCGTCACCGACGCCGCCGGTGCGTTCGAAGTTCGCGCCTCGCCGCACGAACAGTACCGCGTGACCGCCGAGCACGGCGGCTACGGCCTGCCCGCGGGCCTGGGCCCGTATCACTTCGACGCCGCCGCGGGCGACTTCGTGGACGACCGGGGGGCGGCCATCGACCTGGAGATGTCCCAGGACCCGCTGAACGGGCGCCTGACGGTGCTTTTCGACGTGGCGCCGCTCTGGGTGGCCCCGCTGGTGACCGAGGCCCACGTGCAGATCGTCGGCCCGACGGCGCTGTTCGACGCCACGGCCCGCGCGGGGGAGCCTGCGGTGTTCGGCGACCTGCCGGCGGGCGCCTACCTGGTGCGGGTCACGCGGCCGGGTTTCCTCCCGCTCGAGGATCTGCGCGTGTTGCAACGCGGGCACGCCGAGGACGGCGTCGAGGGGCCGCTGGTGCTGGCCGACCTGGCCGCCGCGGCGCTGCCGCTGTCCAATCGCTCCCTGACCGCCGCCGACGTCGCCGGCGTGTCTCTGCGGGGCGCCGACCTGAGCGGTGTGGTGCTGAGCGGGCCGTTCCCCGGGGTGGATCTGACCGGCGCGCGGCTCGCCGGGGCGAACCTGGCCGGGGTCGACCTGACCGGGGCGCATCTGCCGTTCGCCACGCTCGTGAGCGCGAACCTGGCCGGCGCCACGCTGATCGACGCCGACCTGTCCGCCGCGAACCTGACCAACGCCGATCTGCACTCGGCGCAGTTCACCGACGCCCGGACGCTCGACGACGCGCCGCCACCCCAGCCCTGCGTGGGCGACGCGGCCCGGGTGCGCGAGACGCCGGGTCTGCGCGCGGATCTGCGCGGCACGGTGCTCGCCGGTGCGGACCTGCAAGACGCGGCGCTCGCCGGGCTCGACCTGCGCGCGACCGAGTTCGCCGGGGCGCTGCTGGTGGGCACGCAGCTCCCCCTGACCTGCCTGCGGGGCGTGCGCCTGGCGCTGACCGACCTGTCCGGGGCGAACCTGGACCGAGCCGACGGCCGGGGCATGGTGCTGGCCAACTCCGTGCTGCTCGGCACCACGCTGCGGGGCGCCGATCTGACCGCCGCGAATCTCCTGAGCGCGGTGCTGGAGCGCACGGACTTCGGGTGCGTCGAGACCGCGGGCGTGGGGGACGCGCGGCGCTGCGCCTGCGCCGAGGCCATGGACCTGGTGCCGCCGGTGGTCACGGCCGTCGTCGAGCCACACGGCCCGGACGTCTGCCCGGACGTCCGGGTGCCGGACCTGCGCAACCTGGTGCCCGCGGGCCCGCGCGACGGCCGCACGCTCGGCTGCCGCACCCGCCTGGCCCATGCGTCGCTCAACGGCGCGAACCTGGTGGGCGTGGACTTCACGGGGGCGGATCTCACCGCCGCGGGGCTCTCCGGCGTGGCCATCGGCGACGCGCTGTGCCCGGACGCCGCGGCCGCGGGCTGCGGCGGTGGTGCGGCCGGCGTGCCCACGCGCCTCGTGGAGACCCGGCTCGACCAGGTCAACCTGGCCGGCATCGCCTGGAATCATGCCGACCTGCGCGGGGCGACGCTGCGCAACGCCGACCTGAGCAACGCACTCTTCGCGCCGAACTCACAGTACGACGAGGTCGTGCTCACGGGCGCGAACCTGGCCGGCGCGACGATGGCCGACCTGGATCTGCGCAGCGTGGACCTGCAGCGCACGAACCTGCGCCTCGCCGATCTGTCCCGCAGCGACGTGCGCGGCGTGCCCTTCAACTGCGCCACGCTCGACGCCACGGTGTTCGTCGGCACGCGCCTGCGCACGGCGACCTTCGAACACACGCGTCTGACGGGCACGGTGCACTTCGAGGACATCGCCGAGGAGGTCCACAATGGCCTGGACTTCCGCGGCGCGGAGCTGCTCGGCGGCGACGTCGGCTGGTTGCAGGCCTTCGAGGGCGTGAACCTGGACGACGCCTGGATCGGTCACTGTGACCCGGCGCGCGGGCCGTTCAGCACGACGCCGGTCGCCCTGCTGCGCGGGCAGGCCCTCGACGAGTCGCCCGCGGAGTCCGTGCTTCGCTGGCGCGGCCACACGCTGCGCGGGCTTCGGGCCCCCCGGTGCGCGCCCGACGACGTCGCCGCGGCGCCCCCCGTCGACCTGGAGGCGCTGGCGGGCCACTCCGTGCTCGGCCAGCCGCGCACGCCGGTCCTCGAGCGCAGCGATCTCGGCCGCGCGAGCGTCTCGACGCGTGTGCTCGAGCTCGCGGACTCCGCCGCCGCCGGCGCGACGCTCGAGATCCGGTCGACCCGGGACCGACCCGGCGCCCTGAACGCGGTGCGCAGTGATCTCACGGCCGCCCGGCTGCGGCTCGGGCAGGGCGCCTTCGCGCTCGAGGACGCCCCGACCGTGACGCTCCAGCTCTGCGACCTCACCCAGGCGAGCCTTTACGGCCAGGGCATCTCCGGCCGCGTGGAACGGTGCCTCCTCGACGCCACGGACTTCGCGCCCCGGGTGACGGACGATGTCGGCGACCGCGTGGCCTCCTGGGCGGGCGCGGAGTTTCGGCTCCTCGACTTCTCGACCTCGACGCCCCCGAAGATCCTGCAGCCCGCGCTCGGCGCCGACGCCGGCAAGCTCCCGCTCATGGTCGACGTCGACTTCTCCGCCCCGGGCGACGCGCGACGCGAGCTCGACGTGTCCAACTGGTTCGGCGTGCGGGTGGTGCACGGCGACCTGCGCGCCTGCGACCTGGTCGTCCGGTCGCCGCTGACGCGCCTGGGCGGCCGGTTCGCCGGACTGCCGCGGCACTTCATGCTGCGGTCCTCGCGCGTGGACGGCGCCAGCCTGAAGCGCCTCCCCGGCCCGGATCCCGGCCCGACCGCGGTGCATCTGGTGCAGACGGACGTGACGAACCTGCGCCGGGCGGACGTCGTCCTGAGCGCGGACGACGTGGTCACGACGTGGCGGGACAACGGCCTGGCGGCCAACCACTTCGCCCCGGCGACGCAGCGGGCCGTGCGCGGCGGTACCCTCCTGGTCTCGTACGTGCCCTTCGCCGATCCGCAGCGCCCCACGCCGGAGGAGCTCACCCAGGCCAACCTGCTCCGGGACGGGCTGCTCGGGCTCGACCCGGCGGCCTACAAGGACGAGTCGGCGGCCAGCCCCTACGAGATGCTCATCGCGGCCCAGTGTGCGGTGGCGCCACGGTCGCCGGCCTGTCCGCCCTTCGACGCCGGCTTCACGATCGGCCGCGGGGCGAACCTGACCGGGGCGTCGTTCGGGGCGACGGAGCTGACCGTGAACTGGCCCGTGGGCGCGGACCGCGCGCAGCCGTGGGACGGCCTGAACCTCACGGCGGCGCGCCTGGCCGGGACCAACGTGACCACCATCAACGCGATCTATCCGGGCGCGGGGGCGATGTCGCTGATCGAGGAGACGCCCGCCTCCGCGCCGACCTTCGTGGACGCGGATCTGACCGGCGCCACACTGCAAGCCAGCCTCGGCACGCTGGCGCGGGCCGACTTCAGCAGCGCCCGGCTCCCCGCCTTCGGGCCAGGCGGCCGGTTCTGCATCGCCTGCCTCGCACGCGGCCTTCAAGCCGGGGTCGACGACGCGCACCTTCAGGCGTTCGTGACGAACGCTTTCGCCACGCTGTTCACCGGCGACGTCCCGGGCACGAGCCCCCTCGTGCTCGCCCAGGGCTCGGCCTGGCTCCGCGCCGGTCTGGAGAACCGCGCGCTCATCGCTTCGAAGAACACATACCGGACCGAGTTCCAGGCCAGCATCCCCGCGCCGGGCTTCGGATTCGGACTGTACGCCGACCGATGGCTCGGGGCGCTCGCCACCCTGGGCGTGCAGGAGGATGCCCCCATCGCCCTCTGGCGCGCCGATCTCACGGGCGCCCAGCTCGGCCGGGACGACCGGCCCCTCCTGGTCACGGACCTCCTCCTCGGCGGGGTCGACGCGTCGCACGCCCTCGTCGGCGCGGACGTCGCCGAGGCCCTGACGCTCAGCCACGTCGCCCTCGGCCGCGCCGCCTTCGACGCCGCCGAGTTCGCCCACGTGGCGATTCAGGAGAGCTTCTCCTGGGACGCCTTCTCCGCCCCGGGCGCGACCTTCGCCGGCGCCACGTTCCAGCCCTTCGTGGCGCTGTCCCCGGACGAGGTCGGGACGCCCGGCGTGTCCTTGCGACGCGCGAACCTCGGCGGCCTGCGCGCGACCGAGGCCAACGACTTCAGCGGCGCGGATCTGATGTGTGCCGACCTGCACGGTCTGATCGTCGTGGGCAACGCCGGGCCGCAGAACTTCGACCACACGAACCTGGCCTTCGCCGACCTCCGGGGCGCCGACCTGCGCACGGCCAGCTTCATCGGCGCCAACCTGCGCTACGCCCGCATCGACGCGGCCACGCGCCTGCCCGCCGCCGCGGCGTTCGAGGGCGCGGCGCTCGGCCACTCGGGCCTTGCCGCGCGCCTGGGGCTCCCCGTCGAGCCCGCCGACCGCGCCGACCGCGTACCGCGTCCGGACTGCGCGCAGGCGGACTGAGCGCCCGCCGGGCTCACCCCCCCGGCGCCGCCATCACACCCCGCAGCGCCTCGGCGAGGGCCTCGAGCGTCACGGGCTTGCGCAGCAGCGCACCGCGGGCCTGGGGGCCCACACGCCGCTCGATCAGGTCGAAGGCGTAGCCGGTCATGTGGAGCGTCTTCAGGCCGGGCTGAAGCGCCTTGGCCCGGCGCGCGAGCTCGAAGCCGTGCATGCCGGGCATGACCACGTCCGTCACGAGCACCTCGATGCCCCCGGCGGCGCGCTCGAGCAGCACGAGGGCCTCTTCGGGCCCGGCGGCCTCCGTCACACGGAAGCCCAGGTGGGCCAGCAACCGCGCGGTGGTCTCTCGGACCATCGTGCTGTCCTCGACCAGGAGCACCCGCGTCTCGCCGCCGAAGGCCGCCGCGAGCGGAGCCTCCGGCGCCTCGGCGGGGCCGGGGCCGTCGTGGCGCGGCAGGCAGACGCGGAACTCCGTGCCCTGCCCCGGGGCGCTCTGAACGGCGATGTAGCCTCGGTTCTGCCGCACGATGCCGTACACGGTCGACAGGCCCAGGCCCGTGCCGCGCCCGGCCTCCTTCGTGGTGAAGAACGGCTCGAAGGCCTGCGCCAATGTGTCGGCGTCCATCCCCACGCCGTCGTCGCGCACCACGAGCTCCACGTAGGTGCCCGCGGCGGCGTCCGCGAGGCCGGCGGACTCGAGGGGCTCCACCTGGTGGTTGCGCGTGGAGATGCTGATGTGGCCGGCGTCGGAGACGGCGTCCCGCGCGTTGACCACCAGGTTGGCGACGATCTGGTTGAGCTGCACCGGGTCGATCTTCAGGTGACCGAGATCGGCCGCCGGCTGCCAGGAGAGCTCGATGGACTCGCCGATCAGTCGCCGCAGGAGCTTGAGCATGCTCTCGATGGTGGCGTTCATGTCGAGCACGCGCGGCGCCACGGCCTCCTGCCGGGCGAACGCCAGCAACTGCCGGGTCAGGTCCGCGGAGCGCGTGCCCGCGGCCATGATCTCGTTGATGCGCTCGCGCAGCGGATCCGAGGACGACAGCTCCAGCAGCGCGAGGCCGGCGTTGCCCAGGATCACCGAGAGCATGTTGTTGTAGTCGTGGGCCACGCCGCCGGCCAGGCGCCCGACGGCCTCCATCTTCTGGGCCTGCCGGAACCGGGCCTCGAGCGCGCTGCTCTGCGCCTCGGCGCGCTTGCGCTCGGCCATCTCCCAGCGCAGTTGCTCGTTGGCCGCCTCGAGCTCGGCGGTGCGGGCGGCGACGCGCCGCTCCAGGCCCTCGTTGAGCGCCGCCAGGGCCTCCTCGGCCAGCTTGCGCTGCGTGATGTCCTTGGAGATGCAGAGCACCGCCGGCCGGGAGACGACCTCCGAGGGCATCGGCTTCACGGTCGTCACGAACCAGCGCCGCTGCGCCCCCTCACCGACGGCGACCTCGATGACCTTGGACTGCCCGGTGGTCAGCACGTCGCGCACGGCGGCGAAGCGGTGATCCGCCGCCGCCGGGGGGAAGACGTCCCACAGGCGCCGACCGACGAGCTCGGCGGGGTCGAGCCCCACGCCCGCACCGAAGGCCGCGTTCACGTAGAGGTAACGGCCCTCGTCGCTGAGCGCGAAGATGGGATCGCTGGAGTCGTCGAGGAGGGCGCGCCACAGGCGGGCGACTTCAGGCAGATCGTCCACGGCCATTCCCGGAGGATACGCCCGCACGACCCGCGGCCCCCAGGGGAAAGATGGGCCTCAACGCCCCGCGAGCATGAGCCCGATCACGCCGAGGCCGGCCAGAATGCGCCAGTAGCCGAAAATCGCCAGGCTGCGGGTCTGCAGCCACCGGACCATCCACTTGACCGAGACGACCGCGGACAGCCACGCGACGATCAGGCCCACGGCCAGGTTGAGCGCGCCGTAGGTGTCCAGGAGCACGGCGCCGTTCTTCATCAGCTTGAGGGCCGTGGCGGCGCCCAGGGTGAGCACGCCGAGCAGGAACGAGAACTCCACGCTCGCGGCCAGCGTCAGGCCCACCAGCCGCCCGCCGACGATGGTGGCGAAGCTGCGGCTCGTGCCCGGCCACATGGCCAGGCACTGCATCAGGCCGACCACGAGCGCGCGCCGCCAGCCCAGGGCCTCCAGGGGCAGGCCCTCGCGCCGGTTGATCCACTTCTGCGTGCCCAGGATGACCGCGCCGCCGACGATCCAGGCCGTGGCCACGGGCCAGAGGCCGAAGAGCACCCGCTCGATGGCGTCGTTGAACAGACCGCCGATGACCACGGCCGGCGCGAAGGCCACGAGCAGGTCGCGGGCGAAGTCGCGGCCCGCCGGGTCGCGGCCGAGCACGCCCATCACCGCCTGCTGCACGCGGGCGCGGTACAGGCCCAGCACCGCGAGGATGGCGCCGGCCTGGATGACCACGGCGAAGGCGTTCTCGGCCTCGCCGCCGCCGCCGCCGAGCAGGTGCTGCACCACGAGCAGGTGGCCCGTGGAGCTCACCGGCAGGTATTCGGTGAGGCCCTCCACGAGGCCGAGGATCACGACGTCCAGGGTGTTCATGGGCGCGCAATCTGCGCCGCGTCGGGTCGCGGCGGAAGTGGTTTGATCGGGCTCGGTTGATTCCCTCGGCAAGGGCGCTGTATCAGGGCGTTGACGTTCAGAGAACGAACTCCGGGAGGCGCGAACGCGATGACTTCGAAACTCGGGCAGCGGGGGCGCGCGACGCGCCTGTGGGGATGGACACTCTGTGTGAGCCTGATGGCCGCTTGCGGGGCCGACGGCGGCCCGGCGGGCGACCCGCAGAAAGACTCGGGCACCGGCGAGCCCGGCGGTCAGGGCGGCGGCGGCGCCAACGGCGGCGAGGGCGGCGGCATCACGGGCGGCACGGGCGGTGACCAGCCCGGCGGCGCCGTGGCGGACGCCGGCCCCGGCGGTACGACCCCCGACGCCCTGGTCGAACCGGACGCGATGGTCGCGCCCCTCCTGGACTGTGCCGCCGCGTGCGGCGCGCTCTTCGGCTGCGTGAGCGAACACAGCCCCTTCGACGAGGCCAACTGCCTCTCCGAGTGCGAGGCGGACGCGAGCAACGGCGCGCGGTCCTTCCGCCGCTGCGTGGGCCGCGCCGGCGCCGACTGTGACGCCGTGGCCGCCTGCGGCTGGCCGGACTTCATCGAGACGCCGGACTGTGCGGGGACCTGCGCGGCGGCCTCCAGCTGTCCGAACGGCCTGCAGTTGCCCGAGGGCGCCTGCGAGGCGCTGTGCGCCGGTGAACAGGGCGACGGCGTGGTCGCCTGCGCCGAGCACGTGTTCGACGTCGCCTGCGACGGGACGGCGTTCCAGGGCTGCCTGGCGGCGCAGTTGCCCGTGTGCGTGAGCTTCTGCGACGCGGCGCCGGGCTGCGGGTTCGCCACGCCGGAGCGCTGCGGCGCCGACTGTCTGTCGCAGGTCCTGCAGGACGATCCGCTGGCCGGCCTCCGCCAGACGGAGATCCTGGAGTGCATCGGCCGGTCCGGAGCGAACTGCGCCGCGGCCAACCAGTGCGTCTCGCAGGGGCAGGTGCTGGACGAGGCCGGCTTCTGCGACGCCTGGACCATGTGCGGCTTCGACTTCCAGTTCGGGCCCTGTGAGCAGCTGATCGGCCAGTTCCTGCCGCGCGGCGTGAACTTCGCCGACTACGCCGTGTGTCTGTCGCGCGCGTTCGACAACGGCTGCCCGCCCGACGGCATTCAGGCCATCTTCAACTGCATCGGCGGCCAGCCCGCCGCCCCGGACTGCGCCGGCGACTGCGAGGCCCGCGCCGTGTGCGGCCTGCTGCCCGAGGGTCAGGACACGATGGCCTGCACCCGCGCTTGCTTCGCCGAGGTCGGCGCCGACCCGGAGGCGTCCGCGGCCCTGGCCGATCTCATCAACTGCGGCGCGTTCGCGGCCAACTGCGACGATCTCATCGAGTGCCGCGCCGCCGAGGACCCCGCCGGCCGCTGCGCCGCCGCCTGCGCGAACGCGGTCGCGTGCGGCACGGAGGCGGACGCCGCCCTCTGCGAGGCCGCCTGCACCGAGGGCTTCGTCAGCGCGCTGTGGCAGAGCTGGCTGACCTGCGAGGACACCGCCGCCGACTGCGAGGCCGCGCGGCAGTGCTCGCACGTGCCGCCCCTGGGCTGCGATCCCTACTGCACGCGGCGCATCCAGTGCGGCCTCGAGGTCGACCGCGACACCTGCATGAACACCTGCGTGTCCACCGCCCTGGCCGATCCGGCCGGGAGCGAGCTGCGCATCGCCTGCGCCGTGGCCGCGCTCGACTGCGGCGTGCCCGGCGGCGGCGGCGGGCGCCCCGACGAGCCGCCCGGCCGGCCCGTGCCTGCGGGCATCATCGACCAGGGCGCGACCTCGCCCACGGTCTGGAACTGCGAGTTCGACGCCTACACCTATGGCCTGCCCTGTGCCATGAGCTGCCGCGGCACCACGCTGTGCGCCGGCGGCGACGAGGCCGCCTGGCTCTCCTGCGTGACCGACTGCCACGCGGCGCCCGAGGACGACGCCGATCTCTCCCGCCTGGCCGGCCTGGCCTGTTTCCACCAGAACGGCCGCAACGGGAGCCACGAGTGCAGCGATCTGGTCGGCTGCGCGCCGGATCCCGCCGCGCTCGACTGCGACGCCCACTGCGGGCGCCTGGCCGACTGCGGCCGCGCCGATCCGGACTGCGCGGCGAACTGCGCCGCGGTCACGCCGGCCCGCCTGAACGCCCTGCGGTCGGCCGCCTGCGTCACCGCCGCCGCCGCCTGCGAGGACGTCCTCGCCTGCGTGGACGGCCAGCCCGACGTCGGCCCCGGCGACGTGGCCGAGGAGATCTTCTGCCCGGCCTGGGACGCCTGCTCGCAGCAGTGGGGGTTCCCCATCCCCTGCGACCAGCTCGACGCGTTCCTCGGCGGGCGTGGCGACCTCGCGGCCCTGCGGGCCTGCATCTACCCCATCATCGAAGACGGCTGCCCCCCGGGCCCGGACGAGGTCTTCAACAACTGCCTGGGCGGCCAGCCGGCGCCCATCGACCCCGCGTGCGAGGCGTTCTGCGCCGTGGAGCAGCTCTGCGGACCGGCGGACGACGTGAACCGGGGCGCCTGCGCCGTCGCCTGCGGCAACCTGGGCTTCATGCCGCCCCTGGAGATCGCCCGGGCGCAGTCGTACTACCCCTGCGCGCAGGAGGCGACCTGCGAGGCCTTCGACGCCTGCGTCGCCGGGTCGTCGCCCGAGGCGCGCTGCGCGGACACCTGCGACGCGCTCACCGGCTGCGGCCTCGCCGCGGACGTGGGCGCCTGCAACGCCGAGTGTGTCGCCGGATACGGCGGCGCGGCGCGCACGATCTACCGCGACTGCATCGCCGCCGCCGGCGCCGACTGCGCCGCCATGGCCGCCTGCGAGGACCCCGCGGTGGCTTACTGCCTGCAGACCTGCACCGTGTACGCCGAGTGCCAGCGCGGGGACCCGCAGGCCATGCCGCTGTGCATGGCCGCCTGCGAGGACGACGCCGCCCTGGACGCCTTCGCCATCGCCAACCGCGCGCTGTGCGTGCTCGAGGCCGACAGCTGCCAGGACGCCAACGGCGACATCGGCGTCTTCGCCTGCTGGGACCGGTTCTTCGACATCGCGCCGGACACCTGCGCCCAGTACTGCTGGGGCCGCAGCGACTGCCAGGGCGGCACGGACTTCGAGACGTGCATCTCGGGCTGCGCCAACGGACTGCCCGCCGCGGACGCGGTCGTGCTGGCCCAGGCCACCGCCTGCCTGAGCCGCGCCAACGGCGCCTGCATGGCCATCGAGGCCTGCCTGGCCGCGGTGCCCGCCGAGGTCCCCTGCCCGCTCGTGTGCAACGCCGTGTCCGGCTGTGGGCTCGAGGCCGACGCCGACTGCAACGCCGCCTGCGCGGACGTGGGCGTGGCCGGCTGCGTGCTCGAGGCGCAGCGTCACCCCGGCCAGTGCGGCGCCATGGCCGCCTGCCTCGGCGTCGAGGTCGCGCCGCCCACGCCCGACTGCGCGGCCTACTGCGACCGCAACCTGACCTGCGGGAACGCCCAGGACCGTTTCCTGTGCGAACACGACTGCGCGGCGGACCCGGCCGTGATGGCCAGCCGCGCGGGCTGCGCCGCGGCCTCGACCTGCCTGGACCTCGCCGCCTGCGCCGGCCTGCCCGCCCGCGCCGACGCGGGCTGCGACGCCCTCTGCGCGGACGCCGTCGCGTGTGGCGCCTTCGCCGACGCCGACCTGTGCGGCGCCTATTGCGGTGGCGCGACCGCCAGCCCGAGCACGGGCGCCGACTACGCGGCGGAGGTGGCCGCCTGCCTGGGCGACCTGGGCGGCGCCTGCGACGCCGAGAGCGCGCGCGCGTGTTTCGCCCCCGACACCCGCGATTGTGCGTCCGTCTGCGAGCTCATCAACGCCTGCATGCCCGTCCCCGACTGCGAACTCGGCTGCCAGCAGGCGCTGCAGGAGGACCCCGTGTGGACCGAGCAGGTGTTCGACTGCGCCTACCAGTTCCTCGACGGCGGCCTCTGCGACCTCCGCGGGTTCGAGGGCTGCACGAACCTCTGAGCGGACACCGCCCGCCCGCCTGCCGCCCCCGCGACGCACCGGCGCGTAAACCCGGTGGCACTTGTCAGCCCCCGCCCCGTGTGCGACATGCCGCCCCATCACACCGGGGGGTGCCGTGTCGAGTCTCCAGAAGCCGCTGAACGTCGTGCCGATCGCGCCGCCGCCGGGTCCGCCCGAGGCCTGGCCCCGCCGGGGGGCCGCCTTCGCCGCCGCCGGCGAGAAGCGCGGGCGCTACCACCTGCCCACCCACCTGGACACGGCCTCGCCCGTGGGCTACCGGGTGCGGGTGCCCCTGTCGACGGCCGAGGCCGAGGTGGGGCTGCAGCTCCTGTCGCTCCCCCGCCCGACGGGCTTCGCGCCCACGCCCGCCCCCACGGAGGGCGAGCTCTTCGAGGAGCACGCGCTCGGCGTGCTGAGCGCGCGGCAATCGACGAACTACCGCGGGCAGAAGGTCGTGACGCTCGGCCCCGAGAAGGCCGCGAAGCTCTTGCCCCTGCTCGCCCGGCTGGACGGCCGCGAAGCCGACCCCCTGCCCGGGGCGGCCTACACCCACGTGGTGTTCTCGCGGCCCTACCGCACGCCCTTCACCATGCTGCTCACGCTGGCCGGCCACCAGCCCGTGCTGAGCCTGCTGCAGGTGCCGCTGCGCATCATCCGCAAGCGGTACTTCGAGGCCAGCGACATCCCCACCATCGGCTACCTGCAGGACCTGCACCTGGGCATCCTGGCCGACGCCATGGAGCGCGGCGCCGTGGTGGCCTCGGCGGGCGTCCGGCGGGCGCAGGTGCTCATGGCGCCCTTCGCCGGGCGGCACCGGGCGGCCAATCGGGCCGTCTCGCGCGAGATCGAGGCGCTGTGCGGCCTCTCCGGCGAGGACCGTCGCGCCGACTGGCGCGTGTCGCTGGTGGCGCAGGTGGGCGGCGCGCTGCCCGCGGAGCGGCCCCAGGGCGACGCGAGCGCGTGGCGGCGGCTCGGCGCGAACCTGCTGGCCCTGCGCAGCGAGCGCATCCAGCCCGGCGTGAACCAGGAGGAGAAGGCCCCGGCCCCCTACTGCGAGCGCCAGGCCATGGACGTGACGCCGGACTTCACCGAGCAGGCCGGCCGCGCCGCCTACAACGCCTTCGCGCACTGGTCCGGCGTGGACCGCGAGCAGGCCAAGAAGCTCCTGCTGCTCGAGCGCATCGACGTGCTCACGCCCAACGGCAAGCAGCGGCTGCGCGAGGTCCGGCAGGCCCTGAACGACATCACCGATCACGTCGTCCGCGACCTGCCGCTTTGGGCGGACCTGCCCACGGGCAAGACCTTCAGCCGCAACGCCGAGAAGGGCCGCAAGGCCTTCGCGCTCTCCGGTCAGCGCATCTACATCGGCGGGCTGTCCAAGCCCGAGGTCGAGGCCGCGGGGCTGGACTTCCTGGCCGCCGTGCGGGCCTTCGGGGCGGCGGCGTCCCGCAGCGCGCTCTACTGCGAGCTCATGGGCACCGTGAACCTGCCCGAGGGCTGCGACCTGCTCGCCGGCACCTGCGTGATGGCCGGGCCCGTGAACCAGAACGACATCGGCAAGCAGTTCTACGGGTACGCCGACCTGCTCGCCGGCGCGTTCCCGGGCCGCGACCCGACGTCGCTGCTCGTGTGGACCATGAAGGCCAAGACCGTGGCCGACCCCATCGGCAATGAAGAGCAGTTGATGAGCCGCGAGCGCAAGGGCGCCCTGGTGGACCTGCGCTGCGGGCCCCACGAGGCCGTGCGCGTGGACGCCGGCCGGGGCTTCGACGCCCTGCGCGACCCGCGCCGCCACGGGCGCACCAGCCAGGAGCGGGCGTTCGCGGACGTCGGCAACTTCGTCACGGACCCCGAGGGCAAGGACATCCCGGGCAACCGCGGCTCGGCGTGGCCCGAGGCCCTGCGGAGCGCGCGACTGTGGGGCGGGGGGGCCTGAGCATGTCCGTCGGTCTTCTGCTCAAGGCGTTCGTCGCCCGACGAACCGGGTTGGCCCCCGGCGCCACCATCCCGCGCATCGAGCTGCGCCGCGAGGGCGTGCGCGTCGACCCGGCGGTCCTCGCCCGCTACCGCCGCATGTGCGGCTTCGCCGACGGCGCCGACCTGCCCATGACCTTCCCGCAGATGCTCGCCGGCGAGCTGCACATCGGTCTGCTCGCCGACGCCCGATTCCCCTTGCCCGTGGCCGGGATCGTGCATTTCGAGAACCGCATCGAGCAGCTCGCCCCCCTGCCCGCGGACGCGACCTACGACCTCACCGCCTGGGTCGAGGGGCATCGCGAAGCGCCGTCCAGATCGGCAAACGTGCTCTTCGACATCGAGACGCGGCTGAGCCGCGCCGGCCGCGAGGTCTGGTCGGCCACCACGACCGTGCTCTCGCGCACGCCGGACGCGAAGCGCGGCCCCAAGGGCCCGAAGACCCCCAAGGCCCCGAAGGCCGAGCGCCCGGCCGGGCAGGGCCTGGACACCGCGCCCCTGCGCACGGCGATGTTCCGCCTGCCCGCGGACCTCGGCCGCCGCTACTCCGCCCTGGCCGGCGACTACAACCCGATCCACCTCAGCGCGCTGACCGCCAGACCCTTCGGCTTCAAGCGGGCCATCATCCACGGCATGTGGTCGCTCGCCCGCTGCCTGGGCGAGGCCGCCGACGACCTGCCCCCCACGCCGCGCACGTGCACCGTCCGCTTCGAGCGGCCCGTGTTCCTGCCGGGCCGCGTACACCTCGTCGTGACGCCGAGCGCCGCCCCGGACGCCCGCCCCGGCGACGTCGACTTCGCCCTGACCTCGCCGGACCTGCGCACCCGCCACTTCGCCGGGAGCGTGCGGGGGGTGTGAGGGGGCTGGGGGTGCCCGCGAACTTGACTTCCCCGCCCCATCTGCCGTTCTCAGGGGTGGTCGCGTGACAACCCGGTGGCGATTTCATGTCAGAAGAACTCCTCGTCTTTCGCAATTTCGGCATCGCCCTCTTCATCGGGGCCCTGGTGGGCATCGAGCGCGAGAAGCGCAAGGAGCGTGAGGTCGGCGGCCTCGGCGGCCTGCGCACGTTCATCCTGGTGGCGCTGGGGGGCGGCGCGTCCGCGTTCCTGTCCCAGTCGCTGCAGTCGGGCTGGGTCTTCGTCGCCGGGCTGGTCTCGCTCGGGATGCTCCTGGCCGCCGCCCACCACGCCGAGGTGACCATCGACAAGACGGCCGTGGGCGCGACGACCGAGGTCGCCGCCGTGGTGGTCTTCCTGCTCGGCGGCGCGGCGGTGCTGGGACACGTGAACGTGGCCGTGGCCGTGGCCATCGCCACGTCGGCGGTGCTGGCGCTGAAGAAGACCCTCCACGACGCCGTGGGCCACGTGGACCTGGATGACTTCGTCTCCGGGCTGAAGCTGCTCTTCGCCAGCTTCATCGTGCTGCCGCTGCTGCCCAACCAGACCGTCGACCCGCTCGGCAGCCTGAACCCCTACAAGCTGTGGCTGCTGGTGGTGCTCATCTCGGCCCTGTCCCTGGCCGGCTACGTGGCCGTGCGCTGGCTGGGGCCCCGCCGCGGCGCCGCGGTGACCGGCCTCGCCGGTGGCCTCGTGTCCTCGACGGCCGTGACGCTCTCGTTCGCACGCCGCAGCCGCGCCGAGCCCGGCGGCGACAGCGCCCTGGCCATGGGCGTGCTGCTGGCCTGGGCCGTGATGTTCGCCCGCGTCCTGGTCATGGTGGCCTTCGTGAACGCGGCGATGGCCCCGCAGCTCGCCTCGTCCATGGCGATCATGGGCAGCTTCACGGCGCTCATGGCCATCCTGGCCTGGCGCAGCAGCGTCGGCGCCGAGGCTTCGGACACGCCCGAGGTCAAGGTCAAGAACCCCTTCTCGCTCGTCTCGGCGACCAAGTTCGGCCTGTTCTTCGCAGTGATCCTGGTCGTCGTGGCGCTCGCCAAACGTTTCCTGGCCGAGGGCGCCCTGCTCGTGGTCGCCGCCGTCGCCGGCAGCACGGACGTCGACGCCATCACCCTCTCGATGGCCAACATGGCCACGGCCGCCAATCTGGCCGAGAGCGACGTCACCCCCGAGTTCGCCACCCGCGCCATCGTGATCGCCTGCATCTCCAACACGGTGGTCAAGGCGGGCATCGTGGCCGCGCTGGGCAGCCGCCCCTTCGCCAAGCGGATCCTGCTCTCCACGGGGGCCATCGGCCTCGGCGCGCTGATCGCGATCTTCGTCGGACTGTAGCGCGCGTATAGGAACGCTCGCACGCCCCCGCTCGAAGCGCCCCGCCGGCTTGACACGAACCCCGTCATCCCGGCTGATCTGCATTTCGCACTCTTTTGGGGAATCCCCGATGCAGATCTCGCGTTTCTCTCTCTTCGGTCCGGCGGCGGCGCGCCTCGCGGCGACGAGCCTGGCCCTGGGTCTGGCCGCCTGCGGCACCAGCGGCGGCGGCACCACCACGGGCGGCGATGTCGACGCCGCGTCCGAGCCCCAGCCGGGCCGCGACGCCACGGTCCTGGGCGACGGCAACGTCATCACGCCCGTGCCCGACGCCGCGGTCGCCCCCACGCCGGATGCCGCGGCGCAGACGCCGGACGCCGCGGCGCCCACGCCCGACGCCGCAGCGCCCACGCCCGACGCCGAGGCCCCGACGCCGGACGCGGCCGTGCCCGTGTGCTCGGACGACGAGCGCCGCTGCAACGGCAACACGCTCGAGGTCTGCGCCGCCAACGCCTGGCGCGAGCTCAGCGCGTGTCCGGGCGGCAGTCGCTGCGAGAACGGCGAGTGCATCGACGACAGCTGCGTGCCCGACTGCAACCGCAAGGTCTGCGGCGACGACGGCTGCGGCGGCAACTGCGGCGTCTGCGGCGCGGGCACCGAGTGCGTGGACGGTCGATGTGACCCCGTCGCGGCCGCGTGCGGCGACGGCGCCTGCAACGGCGGTGAGACCTGCGAGACCTGCGTGGCCGACTGCGGCGTGTGCTGCGGCGACGGCCTCTGCCGCCGCGATCAGGGCGAGACCTGCGACAGCTGCCGCTCGGACTGCGGCTGCGCGGGCGACGAGGTCTGCAGCGCCGACGGCCGGTGCGTGGTGGCCTGCCAGCCCGCCTGCGACGGCCGCGCCTGCGGCTCCAACGGCTGCGGCGGCACCTGCGGCGTGTGCGCGGGCGACGAGATCTGCAACGCCAACGGCGCCTGCGTGGCCATCCCGGCGAGCTGTGGCGACCGGGCCTGCAACAACGGCGAGGACTGCGCCACCTGCCCCGGCGACTGCGGCGCCTGCTGCGGCGACGACGCCTGCACCGCCGGCCACGGCGAGGATTGCAGCACCTGCCCCGCCGACTGCGGTTGCCCCGCCGGGGACGTGTGCGACCCGGCCGCCCGCGACTGCGTGGCCGCCTGCGTGCCCGACTGCAACGGTCGGCAGTGCGGCGACGACGGCTGCGGCGGCACCTGCGGCCGCTGCGGCGGCGGGCAGCTCTGCGACGACACGGGCGCCTGCGTGAACATCTGCCAGCCCAACTGCGCGGGCCGCGCCTGCGGTCCGGACGGCTGCGGCGGCGCGTGCGGCGCCTGCGGCCCGGGCAGCCACTGTGACAACCTCGGGCAGTGCGCCCTCGACTGCGTGCCCGACTGCAACGGCCGCAACTGCGGCGACGACGCCTGCAACGGCTCCTGCGGCGACTGCGCCCCGGCCAACCACTGCTCGCCCAACGGCGTGTGCGTGCCCGACTGCGTGCCCGACTGCGCCGGCAAGACCTGCGGCACCGACGGCTGCGGCGGCTCCTGCGGCCAGTGCGACGCCGGCGAGTTCTGCGACGTCGACTCCACCTGCGGCCCCCTGTGCATCCCGGCCTGCCAGGACAAGCAGTGCGGCAGCAACAACTGCGGCGGCACCTGCGGCGAGTGCGGGGCGAACGAGGAGTGCGACCCGCGCGGCCGCTGCATCCCGCTCTGTACGCCGGACTGCACCGGCCTCGACTGCGGCGACGACGGTTGCGGCGGCTCCTGCGGCGACTGCGCCGCCGACAGCCACTGCGACGCGGCCCAGCAGTGCGTGCTCAACTGCGTGCCCCAGTGCGCCGGCCTCCAGTGCGGCGACGACGGCTGCGGCGGCTCCTGCGGCGGCTGCCTGCCCGGCTCGGCGTGTTTCGCCGGCGTGTGCGAGCGTCAGTTCGGCTGCAACTGCGGCCCCGGCGAGCGCTGCCTGGACGGCATCTGCCGCGACCCCGGCCTGCTGTGCTCCGTGGACAACGCCAACGGCCTCTGCGCCAACGGCCAGGACTGCTTCGCCGGTCAGTGCGTGGACGCCGGCGCCGGCTGCTCCCCGGCCAACCCCGTGGGCCTCTGCCCCGCCGGCCAGCTCTGCCGCAACGGCGGCTGCGCCGACATCGACCAGGCCGCCCTGTGCGACGACCGCAACCCCTGCACGGCGGACGTCTTCGACGCCGTGCGCAACCGCTGCGCCCACAACCCCACCAACGGCGCCGCCTGCAGCGACGGCAACGCCTGCACGGACGACATCTGCCGCGCGGACGTCTGCACCTCGACGCCCCGCGCCGGCTGCGTGGCCCCGCCGGTCATCGACCCCTACACCTCGCCCACGAACGTGAACCTGGTGAACCTGGCCGGCAGCAAGCCCGCCGGCTCGAGCGTCGAGATCAACGGCCAGGTGGCCGTGCCCGAGAGCCCGGACCTGCGCTGGACCGTGCGCCTGAACCTCGTGCCCGGCGAGAACGTCTTCAACATCCGCAGCCTGGACCACGGCATCGCCAGCGAGCTGATCACCGTGCGGATCGTCTACGACAACGGCCTGCCCGTCACGAGCATCTCGCCCAACGGCGGCGTGTTCCTGAGCGGCCTGTCCGTGACCGTGGCCTGCAACGAGAGCGCCACGGTCTACTACACCACGGACGGCAGCACGCCGGACCAGTACAGCGACAGCTTCCAGTCGGCCCGCACGTTCCGCATCTTCGACGATACGACCATCAAGGTCCGCGCCAAGGATCCGGCGGGCAACTGGGAGGCCGCGCCGGTCTCCGCGAGCTTCACCATCACCGGCCACGGCAACCGTTGGCAGGACCTCGAGGTGCTGCCCGAGTCGCTGTCGCTGCTCGCCGGCACGAACATCGGCTCCAAGCTCGTGGTCGCCGGCGGCACGGACGGCAACGCCCCCCAGGCCGGCGCGTACATGTACGACGTGACGACGGACGCCTGGACGAACCTGCCGGCGTTGAACATCCCGCGCACGCAGGCCGACATGGTCGCGATCGGCAGCTCGGTCTACATCCTCGGCGGCGAGAACGAGGGCATCCCCCTCAACCAGGTCCAGCGGATCGCGGTGAACCCGGTCGGCGCGGCCTGGGAGAACCGCCAGCCCATGCCCACGACGCGCTTCGGCCTCATGGCGGCCGCCAGCGGGACGCGCATCTTCGCGATGGGCGGCAAGACCAACGGCGGCACGGTGCTGACCACCGTCGAGGTCTTCGATGCGAACGCCAACACGTGGACCAACAACGTCGCCCAGCTCCCCCGGGCCCGGTTCGCCGGCCGCGCGGTGTTTTACAACAACCGCATCTACGTGATGGGCGGCGAGAACGAGGCCGGCCGCCCGCTGGCCGAGGTGGACATCTACGACATCAACGCCAACGCGTGGTCGCTCGGGCCCGTGCTCCCCACGCCGCGGTCGTTCCCGGTGGCCAGCCTGCTGCAGAACCCGAACGTCATCAACGGCACCCACAACGGCATCGTCGTGGCCGGCGGCCGCCTCGCCGACGGCAGCATCACGCCGATCGTCGAGGAGTATCTGCTCGAGACGAACACCTGGTACGAGCGCACCCCCATGCCGGACGCGCGGTTCGCCGCGGCCGGCGGCTGGGTCAACCAGGCAGGCCCCGTGGACGGCGGCTTCATGGGTGTGTGGGCGATCGGCGGCCAGGGCACCTCGGGTCTGTTCGACACCCTGACGCGCTTCAGCTACGACCTGGACTACACGCGGCGCCTGGCCCCGCTGACCACGGGCCGCTTCCTGCACGGCGCCGTCTCGCTCGACCGGAACATCTATCTGTTCGGCGGGCGCGACTTCCAGGAGGTCCTCGAGGGGTACGTCTTCGACCCGGAGACGGAGACCTACACCGCCATGGCGGCCCTGCCCTCGGCCCAGAACGGCCTCGCGGCCATCGCCGTGAACGGCACGCTCTACGCCATCGGCGGCGCCAACCAGTTCGGCCTCTCGGTGCCCCACGTGCGGGTCTACGACCCCGCCGACCACACCTGGACGGACAAGCGCCCCATGTCGGTCGCCCGCAGCGAGGCCGCCGTCACGCGCGTCGGCACGGACATCTACGTGATCGGCGGCGAGAACAACGGCGCCCTGCAGACGGTCGAGATCTACGACACGGTCGCCAACACCTGGCGCAACGGCCCGCTGCTGCCCGAGGCGCGCAAGGGCGCCATGGCGACCTCGATGGACAACGTGGTGTACGTCTTCGGCGGCGTCGACAGCGCCGGCGCCGAGCGCAACACGACCCTGCGCCTGGTGAACGGCGCCTGGGTGGCCGCCGGGGGCGCGTCCTTCACCGGCAGCTACGGCTCGGCCATTCCCACGGCGGACAACCGGATCACGCTGCTCGGCGGCCGCCGCGGCGGGGCCATCAGCAACACGATCCTGCGCCTGGACACGGGCAACAACACGTTCCTGCGCCAGTGGCTGGCCAACACGCAGCTCGCCCTGGCGCTCGACCGCGCCGGCGGCACGATGCACAACGGCGAAATCTACCTGCTCGGCGGCAACGCCGGTGTGAACCCGCTCGGCCCCAGCGGCAGCACGCAGGTGCAGAAGTTCAGCAACCAGTGCTTCAACGGCGTGCTCGACCCCGGCGAGGGCCAGGGCGTCAACATGGCGGACGTGGGCGGCCTGTGCGGCAGCATCGACGGCTGCGCCGTGCTCGGCGACCCTCAGGCCGCCGCGCTGGCCCGCTGCCGGGCGGACGGGTTCACGTGCGAGGCACGCCAGAACGCCGTCGTCGGCTGGGCCAACGGAGGCAGCTCCGGCAGCGACTGCAGCCCGGCCAACCAGTGGCGCTTCTATTGTTTCGCCAATGGCGAGACGACCGCGACCTGCGGTACGGGCCCGACCGGGCGCGCGGTCTGCGTGCTCGGCGAAATCCACGGCGGCCACCCGGACTGCCGGTGCACGAACAACGGCACGCTCGCCGGCACCTGGTGCCAGTGAGCCGCGCGGCCCCGCGGGTCACACCGCGGGGTCGGCCGCTCAGCCCTGCCCGAAGCGCGTGAGCACGTTCCGGCGGGCCGACTCGTAGTCCGAGACGAAGTCGATCTCGATGCACGGCAGGTCCGTGACATCGACCGCATGCAGCGGGAACTCGCCCGCGATGCGGTCCAGCGCCGCCTCGAAGTAGGCGTTGCGCTCGCCCTCGGCCTTGAGCTGGTCGAGGGCCTTGTAGAAGCCCGCGTTCATGGGGGCGCAGAAGCGCGCCACGCCGATGAACTCGCCCAGGCACTTCTCGGGTTCAAGCGTCTTGGCGATGCCGTGGATGCGGCGGTCCTCGTCCACGATGACCTTCACTTCTTCCTCGCCGCAGCGCTTCGCCTCCACGGCCAGGGCCGCCGGGTGGGGCGACTCCAGCACGCGGGCGAGCAGCTTCGGCTCGAAGAGCACGTCGCCGTTCAGGTAGACGAAGTCGTGGTTGACGAACTCGTCCCCGGCACACCACAGCGAGTGGGCCGTGTTCGTCTCGAAGAAGTGGTGGTTGATGCGGTACGTGAACCGCACATTGGGGTAACGCTGCTCCGCATGCTGGATGATCTGCTCGCGGCGGTAACCCACCACGAGGCAGACGTCGCGGATGCCCGCGGCCACAATGGCTTCCATCTGGAAGTCGAAGATGGTGCGCCCGCCGAGCTCCATCAGGCACTTGGGGTGGTACTCCGTGAGGGGGTACAGGCGGCGGGACACTCCGGCGACGAGGATGATGGCTTTCATGGTGCCGGGAGTGTGCAACGCCCGTGCCGGCGGCGCCAGCGTTGCGCGCTTCGGGCGAGGCTGGGCTGGCGCCGTCGGCACGGGCGGGGGGCGCGGGGGGCCCGTGGGTGCGCTCAGGGCCGGGCGAGCCTCGGGCCTGGTCCGCACCCGCGGAACACCGTCCCGAAGCCGCGCAGCGCCCGGCCCTACGCCCCCATCACCGCCCCGGCCGGGTACCACCGGTCGTCGACGGTGACGACGGCCCGCCCGAGCGCGCGGAGCGTGTCCAGCGCGGTCGCCACGAGTCCGCCGCCCCGCGTGAGCTCGCGTCCGGTCGCGCCGGGGCTTTCGTCGAGGGTTCGACCCACGTGGGTCGCGATCTCGACGATCGTGCGTTGCGGCGCTTCGTTGCGCCGCTCCCCGAGCGCCTCGCCGGTCGGGAGGACGAACGTCAGTCGCTGAGTATCGGCATCGACGACGAGCGCCAACGCCCCCTCGTGGATCAAGCGATGGTGCGCACTGCAAAGGCAGATCAAGTTCCCCGCCCGGTGGTCGCCGCCCTGGCTCCGCGGCCGGATGTGATGCAGGTCGAGCCACAGGCGGTTGCGACAGTGGGGCACGGCGCAGCGGTGGCCGTGCTGCTCGAAGACCTTGCGCCGCGTGGCCGGCGGGATCGCGTGGGTCAGGCGTGGTTTGGGCGCCGTGAGGTCGAGCACCTCTGCGTCGCACTCGGCGCATGCGAGGTCCGTGTGTTCCGGCGCGCTCGGCGCCTGCGGATCACCCAGGTGAGTGTTTTCGCAGCTCGGGCAGTGGTGGATCGAAACCCGGAACCTCTCGGCGGTCGGCGGCACCTGTTCCAGGTCGAGCAGAGCGTTGCGCGCGAGGTCCGCCAGCAACACACCGTCGTCGCAGTCGGCGCCGAAGCCGCCCTGCAGACGCAGACGCGCCAGGGTCGCACGTATGACCTCCGCGTCCGCGGCGGACACGTCGAACCGCAGCGTCACGCGCGGGCTCGCGGGCAGCGCCGCGGGATCCGGCGGCGGTGTGTCGCCCCGGCGCGCGGCGGCGACCTGCCGCTCCAGCACGCGGCTCGTGCTGACACACGCCCGCTCGGTCCAGGCCGCGTCTGTGTCCGGCGTGGCCACCCGCGCGACCTCGCGGGCCTTGGTCGCGCTCAGGCGTCCGTCGCTGAACGCCGCCGCGAGTGCCGGGAGTTCGCGCATGTGTCGGCCGATCGCGACCAGGTCGCGCGTCTGTCGAACGGTCAGGTCCAGCTCGGCCTCGGCGTAGGACTCGACGCTGGTGTGTCCCCGCTCGGTGTACCGGCCGGTGGACTTGAGCTCGCAGAGAAGCACGGCGAGGCTGAACTCGGCCCGCTGGTGGGCCCGGCGCGCGGCGCGGAGCTGTGCGTGGAGATCGTTGGGTGCCATGGGATGCCCTGACGTTTGGAATTGTGTCCATTTTACCAAAACACTGAACACATGGCAAGTGAATGCTCTACAAGTGGACGTGAACGGGCGGTGGAGTCACCGGTCCCGGGGGCGCCGGACCGTGCTCGTCGAGTCCCGGTTCGCGTAAGGCCGCCGCCCGGGCTGCGTTCTGCCGACGCCGGATTGTGTCCAGGAGGCGCCCGGTTCGCGTAAGGCCGGCGCCAGGGCCGAGTCCTGGCGACCCCGGAAAGTGTCAAGGAGGCGCCCGGTTCGCGGCACGACCGGCCCGGTCCGCGTGGGGCCGGCGCCCGGGCTGCGTTCTGCCGACGCCGGATTGTGTCAAGGAGGCGCCCGGTCGGACACCAGCGCCGCGACGACCCTCCCCACCGGCGCGCGGAGCTCGCGCCGCCGGTGAACGGCCTCCGGCCGGCGGCAGCGGCGCCCCGTGCCGAAGCCGAGGCGCCCGCCCCGAGCCCACCGCGCGGCACGTGAACGCAGCGCCAGCGGGGCCCCGACGATGAAGCCGAGCGGGCGGGAGAAGCGGGACGCCGGCCGGAGCCTCCGCTCAGTAAGGCCGCGAGCCGTCGTTGCCGCCGGGGGCGTAGTTGCAGAGCACCACGCCCGGGAACTCGTACTCGGCGCAGTTGACGAAGGCGCAGCCGATGCGGGTGCTGGCGCGCCACACGACCTGGGTGTAGTGACCCGTGACGCCCGACCCGGAGTTGGCCTCGTAGTTGTAGTCGCCGGCCTCGCTCATCCAGCTCCCGACGACCTCGCTCGCGACGTAGCTGACGGCCGAGTTGGCCCAGATGTTCTCGCCCACGTAGTCCATGCCGCCCAGGGCGCGGTAGTCGTCCGTGGCGCTGGGGTTGTGGTCGATGAGCACGCGGTCGGCGCCCTGGCACTTCGAGGCGTAGTTGTATGCGACGTCGGCCAGCACGGGATCCCAGGTGACCGGGGGCAGCGCCGGATCGGGCATGGGGTTCAGGGGGCCGCTGCGGGCGGCGTTGTGGGCCGCCACCAGGGCGTCGATCTCGCTCTAGGGCATGGGGTTGGTGCCCGTGTGGGCGCCGCCCGCAGCCGCGCCGCCGCCGCTGCCGCCCGCGCTCTCGCCACCGGCGCCGCTCTCGCCGCCGAGGCCGCCGTCCAGGCCGGTGTCGTCTTCGACCGTGCAGCCGGTGGTCAGGCAGGTCAGGGCCGCACAGGCGGCCCACATCGCAACACGCTCGCTCGCTCGGAACATCTCCGGGTCTCTCCGTCGGTTCGGTGGGGGTTGAGGCATGAACCTACGCAGAGGTCGCCGGCCTGGGCAACGCCCTGCGGCGGATTTTGCCGGCGCGCGGCCGGCCTTTACCCACGTCGGCGCCCGAGGCAATATGCGCCGCCATGTTCGCCGCCGTGAAATCCGCGCTGCTCAGCGCGCTCAGCTTCGTGCTCGCCGGCCTCGTGCCCCGCGATCCCCGCCTGGTCGTGCTCGGAGGCCGCCAGTACGGCGGCAACACGGCGCCCCTGTTCGAGGCGGCGCACACGGTCGGCCTGCGCGCCGTCTGGATCTCGCGCGACGCCCGCGCGCTCGGTCAGGCGGCGGCCGCGGCGGCGCGGCTCGGGCACGGCGAGGCGGTCCCGGCCGGGACGCTGCGGGCGGTGTGGCTCGGCG
>CAINDO010000288.1 GCA_903847385.1 uncultured Myxococcales bacterium | reverse complement strand
CGCCCGCCGGGCCCTGGCCGAAGCGCGTCCGGGCGCGCGCCGGTGTCGGGCGCCGCGGCGTCGGTGCCGGCCCCGCGCTGCGACCCGCGCACTGCGCCCGTGTCCAGCGTGCCCTCGGCGCCACAGGCGGCGAGCAGGCCGGCGACCAGACCGAGTGAAGGCGCGAACACGGCGCGGTGCGGGGGCGAGGCGAGCATGAGCGGCCATGATGCCACGACCGATGCACCAGCGTCCCCGCCGGCGCCGTCACGCCGGCGGGTTGGCCTCGAGTTCGGCCAGCTCGGCCTCGGTGAACACCCGTGAGCGGGTCAGAAAGCGAACGCCCTCGGGCCCCTCGAGCGAGAACATGCCGCCGCGCCCGGGCACGACGTCGATGATCAGCTGCGTGTGTTTCCACGCGCCGAACTGCGCGCGGCCGATGAAAAACGCACAGCCGCCGATCTCGCCGAGCTTCACGTCGTTGGCGCCGCTCGCGTCGACGAGGAACTCACCGTCCGGGTAACACATGGGCGCGCTGCCGTCGCAGCACCCGCCGGACTGATGGAACATCAGCGGCCCGTGCTGCGCCGCCAGACGCTCGATGAGCGCCAGCGCGGCCGGCGTGGCGACGACGCGAGGGGTCATGCTCAAAAGAACCCGAGGGCCTTCGGCCCGTAGCTGACGAGCAGGTTCTTCGTCTGCTGGTAGTGGTCGAGCATCATCCGGTGCGTCTCTAGGCCGATGCCGGACTGCTTGTAGCCGCCGAAGGCCGCGTGGGCCGGGTAGGCGTGGTAGCAGTTCGTCCACACGCGGCCGGCCTTGATGCCGCGGCCCATGCGGTAGGCTCGGCTGCCGTCGCGCGTCCACACGCCGGCGCCGAGGCCGTAGAGCGTGTCGTTGGCCAGCGCCAGGGCCTCGGCCTCCGTCTCGAAGGTCGTGACCGACACGACCGGGCCGAAGATCTCCTCCTGGAAGATGCGCATGCCGTTGTGGCCGCGGAAGACCGTGGGCTCCACGTAGTAGCCGCCGGCCAGGTCGGCGGGCACCCAGGCGCGGGCGCCGCCGGTGAGACACTCGGCGCCTTCCTGCTTGCCGATGTCCATGTAGGACATGATCTTCTCGAGCTGCTCGCTCGAGGCCTGCGCGCCGACCATCGTGGCGGTGTCCAGGGGGTTGCCCTGCTTGATGGCCTTCACCCGGGCGATCGCCCGCTCCATGAACTTGTCGTACATCGAGGCCTGGATGAGCGCGCGCGAGGGGCAGGTGCAGACCTCACCCTGGTTGAACGCGAACAGCACGAAACCCTCGATGGACTTGTCGAAGAAGTCGTCGTCGGCGTCGGCCACGTCCGCGAAGAACACGTTGGGGCTCTTGCCGCCGAGCTCCAGCGTGACCGGGATGATGTTCTGGCTGGCGTACTGCATGATCAGCCGGCCCGTCGTCGTCTCGCCGGTGAAGGCGATCTTGGCGATGCGGCGGTTGCTGGCCAGGGGCTTGCCGGCCTCGAGGCCGAAGCCGTTGACGATGTTCAACACACCCGGGGGCAGGATGTCCGCGATGAGCTCCATCAGCACCAGGATGCTGGTGGGGGTCTGCTCCGCGGGCTTGAGCACCACGCAGTTGCCCGCCGCCAGCGCCGGGGCGACCTTCCACGCCGCCATCAGGATCGGGAAGTTCCAGGGGATGATCTGCCCGACCACCCCGAGCGGCTCGTGGAAGTGATAGGCGACCGTGTTCTCGTCGAGCTCGCCGAGCGTGCCCTCCTGCGCGCGGATGCAGCCGGCGAAGTACCGGAAGTGGTCGGAGGCCAGGGGGATGTCCGCGGCGAGGGTCTCGCGGATGGGCTTGCCGTTGTCGACCGTCTCCGCGTAGGCCAGGGCCTCGAGGTTGGCGTCGATGCGGTCGGCGATGCGGTTGAGCAGCAGCGCGCGCTCGGCCACCGAGGTGCGGCCCCAGGCGTCCGCCGCGGCGTGGGCGGCGTCCAGCGCGAGCTCGATGTCCTCGGCGCTCGACCGCGCGGCCTGACAGTAAACCTGCCCGGTGATCGGCGTGATGTTGTCGAAGTACCGGCCTTGCACCGGGGGCACCCATTTGCCACCGATGAAGTTGTCGTAGCGGGCCTTGAAGTGGACCTTGGCTTCGGGCGTGCCGGGCATCGCGTAGATCATGCGGAGACTCCGAGTGGGGCTGTGAGGGCGAGACACGCGGCCTTGTCTGCTCGGGCCGCGCCCCGACGCCATCGCAAGGCACGTGCCATGTGGCTTGAACGGACTAAGTGGCTGCTTTCATTGAACTTCTACTCCAGACGAGCCGAGTGACACCTGTCCCACGGCGCGTCTCGTTTCGTGACAGTGTCCCGTTTTGATACAGGCCGCGGGACAGGTGTGCAGCCCCTTGCGGGCGGCGCGCCGCCCTGGGAGAGTGAGTCATCCGCCCGTGGAGTCCGACCGCATGCTGCCCCCCCGACGGCCGAAGGGTTCCGACGCCGCGCTGCGCGAGGCGCGCCGCTTCCTGCTCTCGCGGGGCGAGGTGCCGTCGGACGCGCTCGTGGGCGCCGTCGTGGCGCGTTCGTGGGCCCGCAGTCAGGCCGCCGGCCTCGCGCCGGACGCCCACCCGCCGGAGTTCTTCCACCTGGCCGGCCTGGCGCTGGCGGAGGCCATCGACGAGCGGCAGGCGCTCCTGGCCCACGCGCGCCCTGTGATGGAGTACCTGCACGCGCAGACCCGCGACTCGGGCAGCATGGTCATCCTGGCGGACGACCACGGCGTGCTCCTGCAATCGCGGGGAGACGCCGAGTTCCTCGACCGCGCCGGCCGCGTGGCCCTGGCGCCGGGGGCCTCGTGGCACGAGCGCGACCGCGGCACCAACGCCATCGGCACGGCGCTGGCCGAGGCCTCGGCCGTGGTCATCAACGGCGCCGAACACTACCTGGACCGCAACGACTTCCTGACCTGCGCGGCGGCGCCCGTGAGCGCGCCGGACGGCCGCCTGCTGGGCGTGCTCGACATCTCCGGCGACCACCGCCGCCGCCACCCGCACACCCTCTCGCTGGTGCGCACGGCCGCGCAGATGCTGGAGAACCGCATCTTCGAGGTCAGCCACCGGGGGGACATCCGGCTGCACCTGCACCCCCTGGCCGAGGGTGTGGGCACCGTGGCCGAGGGTGTGCTCGCCGTCTCCGAGGACGCCCGCGTTCTGGGGGCCAACCGGGCCGCCCTGGCGCTGCTGGCTCTGCATCCCCGCGAGCTGGGCACGCTTCCGCTGGAGCGTCTGCTGCACGTGCGGCTCCCCGCCCTGCTGGAGTGGGCGCGCCACCACGGCGCCGAGCCCGTGCCCGTGAGCCGGGCGGACGCCCACGGCCGCGCGAGCCCGTTCGGTCTGTTCGTCCGCGTATCGCTCGCGCCGCCCCGCCCGATCAGCCCCCACGGCGCCGCCCCAGCGCGGACCCCCACGGACGCCCTGGCGGCGCTGGACACCGGCTGCGCCCAGCTCCACGCGGCGGTGACGAAGGCCCGCAAGGTGCTGGACAAGCCCATCCCCGTACTGCTGCAAGGCGAGTCGGGCGTGGGGAAGGAGGTCTTCGCGCAGGCCATGCACGCGTCGAGCGCGCGGCGCGACCGGCCCTTCGTGGCCGTGGACTGCGCCTCGCTACCCGAGAACCTGATCGAGGCCGAGCTCTTCGGCTATGCCCCCGGCGCCTTCACCGGCGCGCGGCGCGAGGGCTCGCCGGGCCGCATCCGCGAGGTCCGCGGCGGCACGCTGTTTCTGGACGAGATCGGCGACATGCCGCTCACCCTGCAGACGCGCCTGCTGCGGGTGCTGCAGGAGCGGCAGGTCACCCCCCTCGGCGGCGGCAAGCCCGTGCCCGTCGAGTTCGCGCTCGTATGCGCCACCCACCGCAACCTGAAAGCCGAGATGGACGCCGGCCGCTTCCGCGCCGACCTGTATTACCGGCTCAACGGCCTGACGCTGATGCTCCCCGCCGTGCGCGAGCGGACGGACTTCCCCGCGCTCCTGCAGCGGCTGCTCAAGAGCCTGGCGCCGGACCAGGGCATCACGCTGGCGCCCGCCGTGGCCGCGGCCTTCGCCGACCACCCCTGGCCGGGCAACGTGCGGCAGCTCGTCAACGCGCTGCGCACCGCCTGCGCGCTGCTGGATCCCGGTGAGCGCGTGATCGACTGGACCCACCTGCCGGACGACCTGCTGCTGGAGCTGCGCGCGGCGCCGCCGCACCACACGCAGCCGCCGCCCGCCGAGCCGACGCCGGCGGAACCGACCCCGACCACCGCGGGCCCGGCCGTGGAGCGCCTGCGAGACATCTCGGCGCAGGCCATCACCCGCGCCATCGAGGTCAGCCGCGGCAACATGTCCGAGGCGGCGCGCCGGTTGGGCATCAGCCGCAACACGCTGTACCGGCGCCTGACGGGGCAGGGCAAGGGCGAGACTTGACGCCGCGCGGGCCCCGCGGCCACGCTGCGCCCATGCAGACACGCCCTCGCCTCTCCCTCGCCGCCGGCCTCGCGCTGGCCCTGTCCGCCTGTGGTGGCGGTGCACCGAAACCCGCCGCGCCGGCCGGTGCGCCCGCCGGCGGCATGCCCGATCTCACCGCGCAGCTCCAGGCCGCCGTCCGCGGCCCCCAGCCCGGGGACGCCGTGGTCACCTACGCCGTGTTCGCCGACGGCGCGCCGGACAAGGGCACGGACCAGAAGCTCGCCGCCGCCGTCGAGGCGGCCTTCCGAGCGCCCACGGCCGACCTCGCCGCCCCCGCGGGCCGGGCCGGTCCGATGGCCAGCCAGCTCACGCTGAGCGTCGCGCCCGTGGACGCCGAGCTGCCCCTGAACGTGCCCGTGCTCGTCGAGGAGGCCGGCCCGCTCGGTCCATTGCTCGCCCGCGCCGGCCAGGTGGCCTTCGTGCGGTACGCCGGCAAGCCGATGGCCGAACACACCCAGATCTCGGGTGCGGGTGTGGCCGCCGTGGCGGCAGCGCGCCTGCTCGGCGGGGGTGTGATCGTCGACCTCTCGACCTTCGAGGCCCAGACCCCCGAGGCCTTCGCCGCGGGACTGGCGTCCGTGCCCGACCTGAAGTCCCAGGTGCGCATCGCCGCGACCGAGGAGGCCCCCGGCGCGGTCACGCTGCGCAGCCGCGGCCTCGCGCGCTTCGGCAAGCCGGACCTGGAGCTCGCCGGCGTGCCCGCGGCCGAGGTCCAGGCCGCCGGCGCCCGGTTCATGCAGGTCATGCAGGCCGTGTGGGAGGCCCCCCAGGCCGCTCCCGGCGCGACCGTCGGCGGCTTCGCCTTGCAGCCGTGTGCGAGCCCGCCCGAATCCTGGGACCACGAGTGCGTGTCCTTCCCCCGGTAGAAACCACCGAACCAAGGCCGATCCCATGACCACCGAACCCATCGTCTTCTACACAGGTTCCGGCTCCCCCTATGGCTGGCGCGCCTGGCTCGCGCTCGAACACAAGGGCGTGCCGTACACGCTGAACATGCTGTCCTTCTCCGCGGGGGAGACCCACGCCGCGCCGTTCCTGGCGGTCAACCCGCGGGGCAAGGTGCCGGCCATCGTCCACGAGGGCACGGCGCTCTGGGAGTCCAACGCCATCGTGGAGTATCTGGAAGATCGCTTCCCCGAGCCGCGGCTGTGGCCCGCGGACGTGAAGGACCGGGCCCGCGCGCGGCGCCTGGTGGCCGAGAACGACGCCTATCTGTACCCCGTGCTCCGCCGGGTGATCGCCGAGACGCTCTACAAGGCCCCGGACGCCGTGGACCAGGACGCGCTGGCCAAGGCCCGCGAGGAACTGCGGGGCGAGCTCGAGCGCTTCGCCGGTGAGCTTCGCGGGCCGTTCTTCGGCGGGGACGCGCCCGACGGGGCGGATTTCACGATCTTCCCATCGCTGGCCTTCATCGACCGCATCGAGGCGCGCAAGCCGGCGTTCGGCGTGGCCGCGGACCTGCCCGCCGCGCTGCGGGCCTACCTCGACCGCATGACCGCCCTGCCCATCGTCCAGACATCCTGGCCACCGCACTGGCGGGGATGAGCGTTTTCCGCGTCACACATCGGCCCCGTGACGCATCGGAGACGACATGACTGAACCAACCGACCTCCGCGCGCAGATGATGGCCTGGGGACAGGGCGCCATGGCCCTGAACATCGCCTTCATCGGCATCTCCAACGGCCTGTTCTCCGCGCTCGCGAAGGGGCCCCTCGACCTGGACGCGCTCGCCGCGAACACCGGCGTGGACGCCGGTTACCTGCGCCGCTGGCTCGACGCCGCCTACGCCTTCGGCTACCTGGAGGCCACGGGCGAGACCTTCGCGCTCACGCCCCTGGGCGAGGCCATGCGCCCCGAGGCGCCGGGCACACTCATGCCCTTCGCCGTGCAGGCCGTGCTGGGCGCACACATGGCCGAGCGCGCCGCCGGCCTGATGCAGACGGGCGAGCGACCCGGGAGCGCGTGCTGGGCGAGCGGGCGACGATCCTGCCCTGGTTCGGGCCCATGCTCGAGGCCAGCTTCGGCGGGTTCTTCGAGCGCGAGATCCTGCCTGGGGTGCCGGCCTTCGCCGAGATCGCCGCGCGCGGCGGGACCGCCCTGGACCTGGGCTGCGGCAACGGCTGGTATCTGCGTCGCCTGGCCGCGCGCATGCCCGGCCTGCGCGGCATCGGCGTGGACGGCTTCGACGAGAACATCCGTCAGGCGACCGCCGCCGCGGAGCGCGAAGGCCTCGGCGACCGCCTGCGCTTCCTGCCCGGTGACATCCACGGCGAGCTGCCCCCGGAGCGGGTGGACCTCGTGGCCATGAGCCGCGCGCTGCACCACGTCTGGGACCGCCGCGAGACGGTCTTCCCACGGCTGCGCGAGGCCCTGAACCCCGGCGGCTTCGCAGTCATCTGGGAGCCGGCGTGGCCCGCCGACCGCGCGGAGCTGCGCGCCCCGCCCCGGCGCGGCATGGCCTTCCAGAACCTGAGCGAACACGTGCAGGGCAATCACTTCCTGCGGCCCGACGAGATCGTCGCGGCCTTCGCCGGCGTGGACATGCCCGCGACCGTGCACCTGTTCGCCGGCGGCACCGAGGCGGTGGTCGTCGCGCGGCGGTGATCGCCCGGCTCAGGGCCTGCGGTTCGAGCCCCGCGACAGCGCCAGTGCCGCGACCACGTTCCAGGCCAGGAACACCGCGACCAGCAGGCGATTCGCGACGCCGATGACCGCCGGTACACCGGGCGGCAAGGCGTCGAGCACCGCGCCCGGGTGGAACGCCCCGGCCTCTTGGAGCGCCTGGATGAACATGCCCATCGCCCCGCCCATCCCGACGACGCTCAGCCAGGTGGCGAGTGTGGTCAGACGGAGCCACCCGCGCCGCGCAGGGGCCCGGGCGGACCGCGCGGAGAGGAGGAGCAGCGCCCCGAGCGGGAGCGTGGGCACGCCGAGCCCGAAGGCCAGGCCGTGCAGGGGGTGGCGGACGTCGAAGAGCCCCCCTGCGATCGCGCCGAGGCCGGAGAGCAGCACGAGCGCGGCGCCGATGCGGGCGCGGGGGCCCGAGGTCGTCGCGGCGACGGCACCGGCGACCGCCAGGCTGCTCGCCCCCCAGGCGAAGAAGAACCCGCGGAGCACCGCACCGTGTTCGCCGAGCGCGTACTCGCTGACCATGCGCCACGAGGGCGCAAACTCCGGGCTCAGGACGTGCAGCGCCGCCAGGCAGAGCGCGGACCCCGCGGCGAAGGCGATGGCGGCGCGCGCGAGGGCGAGGATGGGGTTCCGGTCATCGGTCACGGGGGCCTCGCTTTGCGTCGGGGGTCGTCGGACAGAGCGCGCCGATCAGCGTCTCGCCGAGCCAGTTCTCGTATTCGTCCGGGGTCCAGCCGCGCTCGACGACCAGCATCCGGTAGAGGTCCCGGCCGGTGAACGCCCAGATCAGGTCGCGGACCTTCTCCAGTCCGAGCGCTGCGAGCGCAGGATGAGCGCGATACACGAGGGCGGCGCGCTCGGCCTGAAGGTCGCGGCGGAGCGCCTCCAGCTTCGCCTCGACGTCCTTCAACGCCGGCGAGTACGCGGCCGCGGCGCGGACGACGGCGAGGTCGCGGTGCTCGCGCTCGTAGATGCCGCGGGCGATGCGCGCCGTCGCGCGCAGGGCCTGCACCGGGTCGTCGAAGTGGGGGCCCGTCGCCGCGTCCGCCCGGTACTGCGGGCCGAGTAGCACCGAGTGCGTCAGGGCCTCGAGCAGGCCCGCCTTGGAGCGGTAGCGCGCATACACCGTGGCCGCAGACACGCCGGCCTTCTCCGCCACCTGCGCCAGGCTGACCGCCTCGAGCCCGTGCGCGGCGAAGAGCTCACTCGCCGCCGCGAGGATCCGGGCGCCGGCTTCGGTGGCCTTCTCGCGCCGCTTCGACGCGTCGTAGGGGCGGGGTTCGTCGCGGGGCACATTCGATAGAATCATTCATATCGAATTCCAGTTCAAGACTGGGGGCGTCACGGCGCGGCCGGCGCGTCAGCCGAACAGATCGTTGAGTCGCTCGGCCGTCAGGATGCCCTCGATGAAGCGCTCGAGATCGGCCTTCGGCGCGGCCTCGATGCGGGCGGCGGTCTCGGCGGGCACCTCGCCGAAACGCAGGCGGGCGAGGCGCAGCAGCATCGCGGCCAGCGCCGCGTGCTCGCCGGCGTCCAGGCCTTCCTGGCGGCCCTCCTGCCTGCCCTCCTGGCGGGCCCGCGCCATCATCTGCTGTGCTGCGGTCATGAACTCCTCCGAAGCCGGTCCCGGCAGGTCCTCCCCAGCGTCGACGATGCGAGCGTCCGGGATGGGGCTGACGTACAAGAGATAGCACAGGAACGCCGCGAGCGTCGACGCGCCGGCCGGCTCGTCGCGCAGCGGTGCGAGCCGCTCGAGCCACTCGGCGAACAGCGTCACGGCCTCGGGCCGCTCGCCCGCCTGCAGGATCTCGAGGGCGGTCGCGCTCACCGGTTCCACGGCCCGCCCTCGCAGCCACTCGCGGGTCACGCCGCCCAGGGCGAGGTCGAGCAGCACGCAGCCGTACTCGGGCAGGAACGGCCGCAGCAGCGCGTCCAACGGCGCCGGTGGCAGGTCGATCAGCGCGGACAGCCGCGTGGGCGAGCGCCAAGGTCGGCGCCCCGTGTGAATGATCACGGGCAGGACGGGCGGCAGGTGCTTCGCCTTGGGGTGCTCGCGCAGCCAGCGCTCCCACAGCCGCGCGGCGTACGCGTGCAGGCGCAGCGCCATGAACCGCTCGTCGCGCCGCTGATGCTCGAGGGCGAAGATCACGAGCGCGGGCGGCGCGTCGGGGCCGTCCGGTGCGTTTCGCCGCGGGACCTGTACGACGACGTCCGAGTTCGTCCCTCGGAGCCGCGGGCTCACATGCGTCGGGTCGCGGACGCTCACCCGCGCCGGATCCAGGTCGAGCAGCGCCTGGAGCTCGGGCGGCAGCACGATGCGCAGCAGACCCGCAGCGTGGTGCGGCACGCTGAAGACCCGCCGGAAGAAGGCGTCGTGCGGGTGCGGCGGGATGCCGGTCCGGG
>CAINDO010000287.1 GCA_903847385.1 uncultured Myxococcales bacterium | reverse complement strand
GGAACGCCTGCGGCTCGGGGGCGGGCCGCTTGGCGGCCTTGGGGGGCGCCGGCATCGCCGCTACGGGCGGGGGGGCCATCTCGGCCATTTCCATCACGACATCGTCCGCCTCGTCGTCGGCGATGCGCACCGCGCCGCCGGGGCCGGCGCCGAATCCGCGACCCTTGCCACCCCCCCCGCGGCCCACGCCGCGCATGCCCAGGCCGCCGATGGCGCCGCCCTCGGCCATGCCCGTCGCCATCGGCGGGGGCGGGTTCATCACCGGCGCCCACTCGAACTTGCGCCAGCCGCGCGTGCCCATGAGCAGGTCCATCGCGGTGGCCGACTTCTTCTCCGTGAGATCGAAGTAGACGTTGGGCTCCTCGACCTTGCCCGGCACCTCGGGCTCCAGGAAGAGTTTGCTGAGCATGTGGCCCTGCTTGTCGTCGGCGAACGAGACGACCGTATCGTCCACCACCGACAGCGCGACCTCGGCGGGCATCGGTTTGCCGTCCGCGTCGAGCGTCTCGATCTTCAGCGCCACCTGCTCGCGCGGCGTGTACGTCTCCTGGTCGGGTTTGACCTTGACCTGCAGGGACTGACGCCGATTCCTGTAAACGAGACGTTCGGCCAACGGAACGAGCTTCTCGTCGAACAGAGTCACCCGGGCGATGCCCTGGGCCTTGGCGAGCGCGGCGTCGGCGCTCTTCAGGTACACGATGGCCGGCTCGTTGGCCTTCACGTCCACGGCGGCGGCGTCCAGCAGGTTTTCGCGCACCATGCCCACGACCACGACCTTGCGGGGGGTGGCGCAGCGCACGGCCACGCGTAGCGCGGCGTCCTGACCGTCGAAGTCGTCGAAGCTGCGCAGGTTGCAGCCGTCCTCGGCGGCCATGGGCAGCGCGAAGTGTTCGGTGATGCCGACGGGTTTCGTGATCTCGGCGTGGTACGTGCGGCCCGTGTTGGGCGTCAGCTCGAAGCGGCCGAGGCCGTCGTGGTAGCTCGTGAACGTGCCCACCGCGTTGCCGTGGTCGTCGACGATCTTGCCCTCGACGTCCGCCGGCTTGCCGATCGGGTTCTTGGCCTCGAAGTACACGCGCCCGGCCTGGCCGGCCACGATCTGCCCGCCCTCGGGGTAGAACGAGAACTGCAGCTTCTTCAGCAGAATCGGCACGCTCTTGCTGACCGACTCCGTCACGCCGCCGTCCTCGACGAGCACCGTGAGCAGGCCGTCGCCGCGCTCGATGTTCGCCGGCAGCGTGAACTTCACCAGCGCGCCGCCCTCGGCGTTCGTCGTCACGTTCACGCGGGGCAGCTCGGCGTCATCAAGGCGGATGACGGCCGTCACGGTCTTGTTGGCCATGGGCTCGCCCGTGGGCCGCTTGACCTCCAGGGTGGCCGTGACCTCGTCCCCGGCGCCGTAGGCCTTGCGCACGAACTCGAGCTTCTTCTTCACGCGCGGCGGCTCGTAGGTGCTGACGATGATGGGTCGCTCGACCTTCACGCCGTCGTCCGCGATGGCGCGGATCTGGTACTCGCCGCCCTGCACGCCCTCGGGGATCTCGAAGTCGTTGGTGGCGGTGCCGTTCTGCACCTGCGTCCGCTTCTTGAGCACCACGGCGCCCTTGGGGCTGACCAGCTCGTAGCGCACGCCCTGGATGTTCGCCGAGCCCTTCAGATCGCGGGCCTGCAGGTCCCAGGACTTGATCCAGACCGTCTCGCCGGGCTTGTACAGCGCCTTGTCGACCTGCACGTAGAGGCGCCGACCGACGTTGTTCTGGAAGAAGCCCGGGATCTTGGCCTGAAGGTCCTTCAGGGGCGGCAGGTCCGCCAGGCGGGGGCTCTCGGCCGGGGCAGGCTCGGCGGCCAGGGGGGCCTGGACCTCCTTCTTGCCCGGTGCGGAAGGATCCGGCGGGGTCGAGGGCACGCCCGAGGTGGGCGGCTTCTGATCGGGCTTGAGGGCCTTGTCGTCGGAGTTGCAGGCGAGCGTGGCCAGGGCGGCGGCGGTCGCGAGCGCCGTCAAGGCCGGGAGCGTGGGTTTCATGAAGCCTCCAGAGGCGTTGGGCCAGCGGGTGTGGCGGGCTGCACGCTACTCCACGCGCAGCCGCTCAGAAAGATCTGCCGGCGTACGCATTTCCTTGCATGGCCGACCCTCGCCGCGCGTCGAAGAAAATCAGACCGAACGGGCGACCGGTGCGTTTGCATCCTCGAAACCCGCGCCCCGTGAGGACCCCATGCACCCCGCTGGATTGAAGAAGCTCGCCGCCCTGTTGCTCTCCCTGCCGATCTTCCTCGGCGCCTGCGCCACGCCCGTCAAGTCCGAGCCGGCCATGCCCGCCTACGACGGCACGCCCCTGACGGCCGTACAGAGCGGCTACACCGTGCGCCTCGAGGACGCCAACGGCAACGCCCTGCCGACCTACGGCTGGCGCGGCGGCGCGTTCGTCGAGGGCCTCGCCGGGCAGGCCTACGCCGTGCGGGTGGACAACCCTACGGGGCAGCGGGTCGAGGTCGTGGTCACCGTGGACGGACGCGATGTGATCTCCGGCGACAACGGCGACTTCCGCAGCCAGCGCGGCTACATCGTCGCCCCCTACGGCTCGGTGCGGGTGACCGGGTTCCGGCAGAGCATGTCGGACGTCGCCCAGTTCCGCTTCACCACGCCCGGCGACAGCTACAGCGCGCGCCGCGGCACTCCCCAGAACGTCGGCGTGATCGGCGTGGCCGTGTTCGCCGAGCTACCGCCGCCCCCGCCGCCGCCCCCCGTGGCCTACGAGCAGGCCGCCCCCGCTGCGCCGCGAGGCGGCTACGACGACGAGGCCGGGTCGGGCCGGGCCGCCGAGAAGAGCAGCGCCCCCTCGAACCTGGGCACCCAGTACGGCGAGCGGCGCTACGCCCCCGTGAGCGAGGTCAGCTTCCAGCGTGCGCGCCCGTCGGACCCCGACGCCGTGCTCGCGGTCTACTACGACGATCATGCGGGCTTGGTGCGGCGGGGTGTCGTTCCCCCCGATGCTTACGCCGCGCCCGGCCCGCAGCCTTTTCCGGAGAGCCGGCGGTTCGCTCCGCCGCCTCCCTGATGCCCGCCCCCCACATTGCACCGCGCGCCGCCCTGGGCCACACTCTCCCGCCAGATGCCCGACCCACTTCCTCTCTATCGCCTCGATGCCCCGCGCGCCGCTGCGCTCGCCTGTCTTTGGCTCGCGCTGGCGGTCGTCGCGTGCTCCGAGGACGAGCCGTGCAACTTGTGTCCGGGAACCGTCGTCACACCTGTGGACGAATGCCCTGGAGGGGCAGCCGGCTACCAGTGGGAGATCGAGATCGAAGGCGAACTCTACGAACTCGTGTGCGGTGGACCGGACGTACCGAACGTAACGCCTGTGGACTATGACCGAATCGTCGACTGCGACGGGATGGGGACGTTTGGGTTGTTCATCAGAGCCGACCCGCGGAGTGTTCGGGTCACAGCGGCTTCGGTCGGTGGAAACTGGCACACCGACGGGTGGCAGGTCGCCTCGCCTGCGAACCCAGATGAGTGCGGAGGGTGTCAGGACCGAACAATCTCCGTGGTCGGTCAATGCGGACCCGTCGACCCCGACGCGTCGAACTGAGCGGAACGGAGCTGGAGGGCGCCGGGGGTGTGCAGAGGAGACGGACCAGGATGAAACGCGCCGTCTGGGCGGTCACGCTCACGCTCGCCTGTGCCTGCGCGGCGGACCCGGACGCCCCTGACCGCCGGCCCAGCGGCGGCGGCCGCGCCGACGTCGCCCCGATCCCGACTGACCGCAACTCACCGCCTGGGCACCCGGACGCCGCGCCGCTGGACCAGGGCGCAGTCCCGCCACCGCCGCGTCCGGACCTTGCGCTCGCCGAGCCGGACGCCGGCTGTGGTGCCGCCGCGGAGTGCACGAAGCTCGAGATCGAGCGTCTGAAGCTTCGGATCGAACCGATGTGC
>CAINDO010000286.1 GCA_903847385.1 uncultured Myxococcales bacterium | reverse complement strand
CGCAAGGTGCTCTTGAGCTGGTCGGCGTCCACCCAGGCCACGGCCGTGGGGAAGTAGCCGGTCTCGAGCTTGCGGCCGTCGTTGGTCGACTGCAGGCGCGTGTCCGTCAGCTCGAGCACGACCTCGTCCGCCGCGGAGGGGACGAGGTTGTACACCGCGGGTTCGGTCGTCTGCAGGAAGACGCGGCCGCCGGGGCCCTGCATCTGAAAGCCGACCCAGGTCACGACGCGCACGGCGCCGCGGCTCTTGACGTCGACCTTGCCCGGGGCGGCGTCGCGCACGCCGGGCTGGATTCCGAGGTACGGGCCGTTGCGCTCGGCGACCTTGGACTCGCCCCGGCGCTCGGCGAGGGCCGAGGTGGGGAGGGCAAGGGCCGCAGCGGCGACGGCGATGACGCGGAAGGTGGCGCGCACGGTATGCTCCTGCTTCCAAGCCTGACCCCCGTCTGGTACCACACGGGCCCCGGCGTGTCGACAACCGCACGCCTCGGAGGTCCCGTGGAACTGTGGCTCGAACGATCGATCCTGCCTGAGCGCGTCGTCACCCCCGAGGTGGCCTTCGATTTTCACCTGGACACGTTCGCCAAGTGGCTGCGCGCCGCGGGCGCCGAGGCGCGCCTCGCGGTCGTGTACGTCTCGGGCCCGAACGCGCGGCGAGGCCTGCTCGATGGCCTGGCGGCGCGCGGCTGTCGCTGCGTGGACGCCCCGGCGCGCCCCGGCGAGCCCGTGCACCCGGCCCTGGCGGCGCATCAAGGCGATCATTTCAACGACACGCTCTTCGTGGTCGACGGCCTGGAGACCCCCGAGCCGGAGCGGATGCTCCGCGAGATCGGCGCGCAGATCTCGACGTACCGCCGCCTGGCGACGTGGGTCGCCGTGCTGGTCGAGAGCCCGACGGCCCTGGCGGCGCTCGAGGCGGCCGGCGGCATCCTGCGGCGCCACGCGCACCGGCGGTTCGTCTTCCTGGACGCGGCGGACCCGACGTCCCCGACGGATCCGGTGCCGCCCGCCGTGGTGGAGAAGTGGGCGGCGGAGCATCGCGTCGCCGAGCGCCTCTTCCACCTGGCCACGGCGGCGCAGGTCGAGCCCACGCCGCTGGACTTCGCCCGCCTGGCTCGCTCCGGGTACGGGGGCCTGCCGACGACGGCGGCGACCCACGCCGAATTGCGGGCCGTGAAGGCGCTGTGGGCCGACCCGCCGCGGTCGGCCGGCGCCCTGGTCGCGGCGACCACGGGGCCGTCCGCGCTGGTCGCGGAGTGGGCGGCGCGCCTGGCGCCCGACGCCGCGAGCGACCCTTCCGCGCGCGCTTCGCTCGCGATGGCGTTGGGTGGCGACGCGGCCGCGCGGTTCGTCGCTCGCCTGCCCCTGGGCGACACGCCCGTCTACGCCGCGCTCTCCGCCGTACGGACTGCTCTGGAGGCCGAGTCCGAGCCCCCGGCCGTGGCGTTGGCCACGCTCACGGCCCTCGGCGCCGAGACCCCGCCGAATCTGCACGTCCACGCGCTGCTCGCCTGCGCCGCAGCGGCGGTCGCCGCGGGCGACGTGGAGGCCTGCGACGCCCACCTGGCCGCCGCCGAGGCGCGCATCGCCGCGGCTGGCCTGGGGGCGACTCCCGAGCTCGTGTTCGAGGTCATCGAGAAGCGCACCGGCCTGCAGGCCGCCATCGGCGAGCGGGCCCACGCCCGGGCCGGCCTCGACCGCCTGGCCGAGGTCCTGCCGCGCCTGCAGTCGCCGTTCTATGCGGCCCGACACGCGCTCGCCCGCGGGGAGCAGATGCTGGCCCTGGACGCAGGCAAGGCCCGCGAGGCGCTGCGCGAGGCCGGCATGCTCTTCCACGCCCACGGCTACGACGCCTGGGCGGCGGTCGCCCGCGCGGCCGCGGAGGGCTGAGGTCGTGAGGGCGTGCGCCACCGCCCGATGGGCCCGCCCCGCGTTCGGCGTGGTCGCCCTGCTGCTCGCAGCCTGCAGCGACGCCCCGCCGGACGCCGCCGCCCAGCCCGCGGTCGAGGCGCCTCAGCCGCGCGCGACGATCGTGCTCGGGCGGCTGCGGGTCGTCGACGAGACGCCCGCCGAGCGCCGACCCTGGGCGGCGACACCGGAGCAGCTCGAGGCACCCCTGCGCGCTGCCCTGACGGCCGCAGGCGTGCAGACCAACGCCCCGACGCCGACGGACTGGCTGCTGACCGCAAAGGCCCGCGTCGTCTACGGCCTGGCCGGCCCCGACGGCGAGCTGCGCGCCCGGCCGGAGCCCGGCACGGCGGCGGCGCGCTGGCAGGTCGAGCTCGCGGTGCGGGTACCCAACGAGCCCGCGCCCATCGAGTCGGTCTTCGAGGGCCGCGGCCAGGCACCGTTCGACGGCGCCGCAGAGGCGCTCGCGCCGACGTTGACCCGACTGCTGGCGCAGGGGCTCGCGGGGCTCACGCCGGACGTCGCCGCTCGACTGGACGTGCTCACGCTGCCAGCGACCGCGCTCGTTCCGATGGTCGACGACGCCTCGGCGGACCGTCGGCGGCTGGCGGTCGACCGCCTGGCGACGCTGCGTGCGCGAACCGCCGTCCCGGCGCTGGGGGCCCGGCTCCGGACCGAGCCGGACCGAACACTGAAGCTCCGCATCGTGGGGGCGCTGGCCGAGCTGGGCGACCCGCGCGCCGTGGATGCCCTCGTCGCCGTGGCCGATCCGAAGGACCGCGAGATGCTCGTCGCCATCGTGGACACGCTCGCCTTGCTCGGCGGTCCCTCGGCGACGGCCTTTCTCGACGTCCTCGCCGAGCACGACGCGCCCGAGGTGCGCGCGCTGGTGGCGCAGGCGCGCGAGCGCATGAAGACAAACGAACGGAGACGACCGTGAGCCCTGGGGATACCCCCGCACAAGAGGTGCGCATCGAGCGCGACGGGCCCGTGGCCCTGCTGATCGTCGACCGGCCCCGGCAGCGCAACGCCCTGGCGCGGGAGACGATGACCGCGCTGGGGGCGGCCGTCGCCCGGCTCGCCGAGATGGACGACGTCCGCTGTGTCGTCGTGGCGGGCGGGGGCGACTGTTTCATCGCCGGGGGCGACCTGCGCGACCTGCAGGCGCTGACGACCGCCGAGGCGGGCGCGGACATGGCGCGCACCATGCAAGCCGCGCTCGACGCCCTGGCGGCGCTGCCCGTGCCGGTGATCGCGGCGGTGGACGCCTTCGCCATCGGGGGCGGCGCGGAGGTGGCGCTGGCGGCGGATCTGCGCGTGCTGGCGCAGGACGCCTGGCTGGCCTTCCGGCAGGCGGACTTCGCCGTCTCGACCGCCTGGGGCGGGAGCTGGCGGTTGGCGCGTCTGGTCGGCCCCGCGCGTGCGCTGCACCTGCTCGGCACGGGCGAGCGCATCGGTGCGGCCGAGGCGCTGCGGCTCGGCCTGGCAGACGAGATCGCCGGCCTGGGCGAGCGCGCCCTGGACCACGCGCGTGCGCTGGCGCACCGCCTCGCCCGGCGCCCCGCGCACGTGCTGCGCACGATGAAGCGCCTCGTCGAGGCGGCACCCCTGCCGGCCCCGGAGCACCGGGCGCTCGAGGCCCGGCTGTTCGGCGAGACCTGGGGCCACCCGGCGCACTTCCAGGCCGTCGACCGTTTCCTGGAGCGCACCCGGCCGGCGGTCGCCGAGCCCGAGCCCGGGCCGCTCGCGGGTCTTTTCCTGGTGCTCGAAGGCATCGACGGCGCCGGCACCACGACGCAGGCGCGCCTGCTGAAGCGCTGGCTGGAGCGCCGCGGGGAGCCCGTGCACACCACGGCGGAGCCGAGCGGCGGACCCATCGGCACGCTGCTGCGGCAGGCCCTCGGCGGTCGTGTCGTCGGTCGGGACGGCCAGCGCCTGTGCCCCGAGTCCATCGCGCTGCTCTTCGCCGCCGACCGCTTCGACCACTTGCGCACCGAGGTCGAGCCGCACCTGCGCGCCGGCACGCACGTGCTCTGCGACCGCTACGACCACTCCAGCCTGGCCTACCAGGGCATCGAGAACGACGCGCGGTGGGTGTCGAACCTGAACGCCGCCGCCCGGCGCCCGGATCTCGTGCTGTTCCTGGACGTCGATCCGGCGATCGCCTCGCGCCGCCGCGCTCACCGGGGCGGGACGCCGGAGATCTACGAGGTCGACGCCCTGCAGGTCCGCATTGCCGAGGCCTACCGCGACATGGAACGATGGCGCCCGTCGGACCGGGTCCTCCGGATCGACGGCAACGCCTCTCCGAGGGCCGTGCAGCGGGCCTGCCGCGCGGCCATCGAGGCGCTGCTCGACCGGCGGCGGGCCTTGCCCCGCGGGAGCGTGCTATGATGATCAGCGCCTGGATCCTCCGCGTCCTGCTCCTCGCGCCGGCGGCCGGTGCGCCCGCCGCGCCCGTGCCGACGGTCGAGTCGGCCATCACGCGCAGCGCCTTCGACGCCGCGATCGCGCGCGGCCCGCAGCGCATCGTGGCCTCCGTCGAGGTCCGGCCCGGCCTCGACCGGGGCCGGTTTCTGGGTTTTCAAATCGTCCGCTTCCTGCCGGACGGCGATCTGCGCGACTGCACGTCGATCCTGCCCGGAGACATCGTCGTCTCCGTGAACCGCGAGTCCCTGGAGCGTCCCGAGCAGTTCATGCGGGCCTGGGAGGTCGTCAAGTCCGCCCCCGCCGTCGAGGTCGAGGTGCTCCGCGCCGGTCAGCGGGTCGTCTATCGGTGGAAGATCGAGCCTTGAGGCGAGTCGGCCCGGCGCTGCTGGTCGGCGTCGCGGCGCTGGCCGCGCACAGCGCGTGGGCCCTGGCGCATCTGGCGTTGGCCGGTGCGCCGCGCGCGGCGTGGCCGATCGCGCTGGTGCCGGTGCTCCTCTGGTCCGTGGGCATGCTGCGCCGCTCGGCGGCGACGCTCCTGGCCGGCGTGCCGGTGAGCTGGGCTCTCCTGGCCTACCTGGACGATCCGCGGCGCTTCTCCGTTGCCACCGGACTGACGGACGTCGCCACGCTCGTCGCCTATCTGGTCGCCGCGGCGCTGTATCTCACCTCCGGCGAGCGAGTGGCGGAGACCCCGGCGACCGTGGCCTGGCACCCGCTGGACGACGCTCCGGCGCGCAGCCCCCGGCCCCTGACCGAAGCGGCGCTGCCGTGGCTCGCCGGCGCGCTCGTCCTGGGTCCCGGGTTGGGCCTGCTGCTCTCGCCCGGGCTCGAGGCGAACCTGCGTCAGGGGTTCGGCCCGCTCGCGGGGCTCGTCGGCGCCGGCCTGGTCGTGCTCGGCACGCTGCTCGGCCTCGCGTTCGCGACGGACGTCCATCGGCAGCGGCCCGCGCGCGAACCGGACCGGGCGCGGGCTTTCCGGCTCGCCGCCGCGGCCGCGCTGGTCGCGGCGGTGGCATTGCTCGTCCGGTGAGCGCCTGCCCTTGTCGTGCGCCGTCGGGCGAGGCATGATCGCACCCGTGAACCGCTGGTATTCGACGCTCGGACTCCTCTTCGTGCTGGGCAATCTGCCCCTGCTCTGGGCCGCCCTGCGCGCGCTCTCGGAGCGCGACTACGCCGCCGGTGGCCTGCTCGTGTTCGCGGCGGCCTCCACCGGGCACCTCGGTCTGGAACTGCTGGCGCTCGGCCGCCGTGGCGCCATCGAGGGCGCGTCGTGAGCCTGGTCTCCTTCGCGCTGGCGGGGGCGCTCCTCGGCACCTGGCCGTTCTCGGCGCCGATGGCGGACGACGCCGTCGTCGCCCGCGGGGCCGGACCCACTGCGCCCGTCGCGATCACGGCCGGTCGGCTTCGTCGTTACTGCGAGGCGCACCCGGGGGTGAACCCGCGCGTGGCCGCGGAGGATCTGGTCGTCGTCGAGGTGCTGGCGCAGGAGGCCGAAGCGCGCCGCCTGGGTGCCGCCCGCGAGGTCCGCCAGGCCGTGGCCGAGGCCGCACTGCCGCTCTACATGAAGCGCACGTTCGAGGTCGAGGCGACGCCGGCGACCATCCCGCTGGCGTTCCTGCAGAAGGTCTACGAGCGGAACACCGGCTTCTATCAACACCCCGAGCTTCGGGCCGCGGACCACATCCTGGTGGCCGCCCCGGGGTTCGTGCGGCCGAGCGAAGGCGAGCAGGAGAACGCCGCCCGCGCGCTCGTCGAGCGCATCGCGTCGGAGCTCGCTCAGCACCCGCCCAAGGACGCCGCCGACTTTCGCGGCCGCGTGGAACAGTGGCGCAGCGACGCGAAGGCCGCGGGGCTCGAGATCAAGACCGAGACCTTGCAGACCTTCGCGCGCGCCGGAGTCTTCGATCCGACCTTTTCGGCCGCGGCCTTCGCCATCCCCGCCGTCGGCGACGTCTCGCCCCTCGTGGACACGCGCTACGGGTTCCACCTGATTCGTCTCGATCAGATCGTGCCGGCGAAGGACGTCGGCTTCGAGACCGCGCGCCCCGAGATCGCCGAGCGCATGCTCAACGAGTACCGCGCGATGGAGTTCCGGAAGCGAACGGACGCGCTGCTTCAGGCCGCCGGCGTGGCCGTGGATCCGTCGCTGCTGGGCGTCGCGGAGCCCACGCCATGATGCGGGGCCGTCGTGGCGCGTGTCATTTGCACCCGAGCGCCCGCTCGGCGCACCCTGGGGGACCCGTCGGTCGTGAGTGAGGACAGCGTGTCTCGTCGGTTCATCCTGCCCGCTTGGGCGCTGGCCGCGCTTTGGGCGTTCCCCGCGGTGTCGTGGGCGGTCGACAGCGTCACGGCCGTCTCGCCGGCCTCCGTGGCCGCGGGCACGGCGCAGAAGATCCTCTGGCTCTCCGGTTCCGGGTTCGCCCGGGGCGATCGCGTGACGATCTCCGGGGATGGCATCTCGGAGATCGCGGCGCCGGCCTTCGTGCCCGAGGCCATGCGCCAGGACGGCGGTCAGGGCGACGCCATCCGCTACACCATCGGCGTCGCCGCGGGGGCCACCTCGGGCCGCCGCGACGTCACCGTGACGGCGTTCGACGGCACGACCGCCACGGGGGTCGGGCTGCTGGAGATCACCGGGGGCGCCGTCGCGCCGCCCACGCAGCCGCCCACGGCACCGCCGACCGGCGCCGGTCCGGACATGGGTGTGATGCCCGGCACCGAGCCGGCCCCCTCCGGCGGGGTGGACGTCGTCACGCGGGCCAGCCCCACGGCCGGCGCCCAAGGTGAGCAGGTGAACCTCTGGATCGTCGGCCGCACGTTCACGGACGGCGTGACCGTGAGCTTCAGCGCCGCCGGCATGGGCCCCGCCCTCGTTGACGGCCTGCCCCTGCCGCTGTCGGTGGTGCGCAACGCCCCCTCCGAGGAGAAACTCGACGGCATCCAGTTCTTCCTGCGCATCTCGCCGGACACGCCGGTCGGCCCCGTCGACATCACCGTCACGGGCCCGGACGGCACGCGCGCCACCGGCTCCGCCGTCTTCAACGTCCTTCGGCCCGGCGATCTGCCGCCGCCCGTCGCGGGCGCCGGGAACGCCGACACCATCGCGGGCGCCTCGCCCCCCGGGTTCCGGGCCGGTCGAAACGTCTCGCTGTGGATCTGGGGCCGGGACTTCGAGCCCGGCGCGCAGGTCATCTTCTCCAACCCGGGCATCCACCCGTACTCGGACTTCGAGGTCGTCAACGAGGCCGGAAACTACGACGGCGCCGACGGCATTCGGGCGTTCCTGCTGGTGAACTCCGATGTCCCGCCCGGGCCCATCGACGTCACCGTGCGCAACCCGAACCTCACACAGGTGACCCGCCAGGGGTTGCTCACCGTCGTCGGCAACGACGGCGCCGGCGCAGGTGCCGGGGGGGCGGGGGGCGGCGTGAACGTCGAGCCGTGCCTGCCGGAGACGACGAGCATCGCGGACATCGCCGCGGTCAGGCCCGTCGAGGTCCTTCGGGGCAGCCCGCTCCCGCTGACGATCATCGGACACGGCTTCGCCTGCGGGGCCACCGTCGTCATCTCGGGCGGCGGTCTGAGGGCGCCGCCGGGCAGCACGCCGCGCATCCTGCGCGACAACGTGGATCCCACGCTCACCACGCTCCAGTGGGACCTCGAGGTGGACGAGGCCGCGCGCTTCGGCCCGCGGGACGTCACCGTCGTCAACCCGAACAACTCGAGCAAGACGCTCGCCGGCGCGTTCGAGATCGTCGAAGAGCTCTCGGGGGACGGCGGCGTGGACGAGAAGCCCGCGGGCATCAGCGCCTGCGCGTTCGTGCCCGGAACGCGGGTCGGCGCGCCGCTCTGGCTCGCCGCGTCGTTGCTGCTGCTCGGCCGGCGCCGCCGCCGTTGACGCGCCGCCCGCTCGGGGCGCTGCTCCTCTGCCTGCTCGGCTGTGGCGCCGCGCCCGCCCCCGCGCCCTCCCCGGGGCCGGTGGAGACGCCATCGCCGCCCTGGGGCTGGCTGCCCACCCCCGCTGCGGACGCGACGCTCTGGCCGCGCGAGGCCGAGGCCGCCGACACGTTGCTGCGTCGCACGCTGCCCGGCTTGTTGCGTCCGGCGACCCACCTCGCCGAGGCCTGGGAGCGCGCGGGGCAGCAGTTCTCCGACCTCGTGTCCGAGCCGGACGTGCCGGGCGAGGCGGGGCGGACCTTCTGGGGGCGTTGGGGACTCGCGCCCGGGCGACCCCTGCGGCTCGTCTTGACCGGCGTGGACGGCCCTCGCGCCGGGCGCGCGCTGATGCGGGTCCTGGGGGCTTTCCAGGGGGACGCCGGGGCGCTGCCCGCCGCGCAAGCCGCCGTGGACGAGGCGCTCACGAGCGCGCCCGTGGCCGACGTGCAGGCCCGCGTGTTCGCGGAGGTCGCCGCGCCGGAGCGATTGACCGAGGCGCTCCGGTTTCACCTCGAGCGGCGCGGGTATCTGGTGTTCGAGGTGGGCGAGGCGCCGCCACCGTTCGTGGCGGGCGTCGCGTTGCCGCGGGACGCCATTCTGCTGGCACGCGACGCGAAGACCGGGGATGCGCTGCTCCTGCGCGGTCGCGGCGACGCGCGCGCCATCGACTGGGTCTCGGCGGTCTCGTCCAAGGTCCTGCTGGCGACGCTGGTGCGCTTGGCGGTCACCGAAGACGCCACGCCCCCGCCGACGCCGGCCGACTCCCGCCTCACGTTTCATCTCCCCGGGCTCGCGCTGCTGGAGCTCGCCCGCGCGACCGCAACGGCGCTTCGGGCGCTGGAGGTGCCGACGCAAGTGCCCGGCGCGCGCGAGGAGATGCTCGTCGCCGCCACGGATCTGGCCGCGGCCTGCAGTGACCGCTGGCGGCGGCTCGGACGCGTCGGGTTCTCCGCGGGCCTGAGATGGCGGGCCGGGGCGCCGCTCGAGCTCGCCGTGGACATCACCGCGCATGGCCGCGCGGCCGTGGTCGCAGCGCGGGGCCCACAACTGCTCGACGCGACCGCCTGGGCCGGCATGCCGCTGTCGGCGTACGCGCGCTGGCGGCGGACCGCATTCCTGCAGGCGGCGCCCGAGCTGGGCGACCTGCCACCGTCGCCCTGGCTGCTGTGGGAGGAGGCCCTGATCTGCTCGGCGGGCCACCCCCTCACGGCCCTCGCGGCGGTCGCCGCGGCCCTGCCCGCGATGGACATCGGCACCTGGGTCCCGGCGCCCGTGCCCGGAGACCTGGCGCTGCTGGGCGAGCGGCCGTGGTTCATGGCGGCGGCGGTGCTCGGTGGCGCCCCCCGGGCCGCCGACCTCGGTCCGCGCATCGGTCTGGCGAGCGTGGCGGACGCCGCCGACCACCCGGCACGCGCGGAGCCCCTGGGCGGCGCGGCGCGCCTCGAGGTCACGCCGGACGGTCCCCGGTTCAGCGTCGGGGAGGGGTCGGGGACACTCGCTTATGCACGCCGGGAGCTGGGCGGCGGTCGTGAGGCCGCGCTCCTCGGGTTCGGCGAGGGCGCGCTCGAGGCCGTCGAGGGCGCGCTCGCACGCCCGGGCGCCGGCGACGCCCCGGACCTGGTCGTCGCGCTCGACGCCGCCGGGCTCCTGGGGGCCGGCGGGTTCTCCGACGACGCCGAGCTGCGCGGGGTCCTCGGCGCATGGGCGGCGGAGGGGCTCGGGCTCGCGCTGACGGCCCGCCTCACGGACGCACACCTGCTGTACACCCTTTCCGTCCGTCGTGGGCTTGAACCGCCTCCGACCCCACGGTAGCGTCTGGGCCCCCAAGTCCACCGCCCGGAGTGTCCATGGCCACGGCCCCCAACCCCGTCGCACTGCTCCTCGAAGACGCCGTCCTGATCCTGCGCACGATCCGGACGGAGTCCCAGGACGGCCGCCGGCCCTACGCCAGCGACATCGCGCGCTGGGTCGAGCGCAGCATGCACGTCCGCTTCGGTGAGATGGTGCAGTGCCTGGAGCGTTATGGCTTCGCCACGCTGGACCGGCGCACCCAGATCCTCGAGCTCACGCCCGCCGGTCGCCAGTGCGCCGAGGGCGGCGCCGAGCGGCTCCGCTCGCTGCAGGGCGACCTGCAGCATCACTTCTCCGACCGCCTCGGTCAGATCCTGCCGGAGGTTCAGACCGTGGACTACCCGCCGACTCGCTTCGATCAACGCTACCTCAAGGCCGAACCGGTGGGCCTCGGCGCCGTGGGCAGCGTGTGGCGCGGCCGCCTTCTCAGCGTGGATCGGCCCGTGGCGCTCAAGCTGTTCACCGGCCTCGGCGAGCTCTTCTCCACGGACCAGCGGGACGAGATCGTCCGCCGACTGGAGGCCGCGGTGCGCGAGCACGCTCGCCTCGTGTCGCCGTTCACAATCCAGATCCTCGACCAGAACGTCGCCCACGATCCGCCGTACTTCGTGATGGAGCTGGCGACGGGCGGCAACCTCCGTGCGCTGCTCGACGGTGGGGCGCTGCCGCCGCCGGTCGCGGTCCGATACTTCGTGCAGATGGCGCTCGGCCTTCGGGCGGCCCACGCCCACGGACTCGTTCACCGGGACCTGAAGCCCGAGAACGTGCTGCTCGATGGCAGCGGCAACGTCAAGCTGGCCGACTTCGGGCTCACCCGCGCGCTCGAGCGCGACGGCGTCAAGGTCCGGCAGGCGTACGTGGGGTTCGGCTCCGTGGGTTACATGGCGCCGGAGCTCTTCCGACGCGGGGTCGAGCCGGGCGCCACCGCCGACATCTATGCGCTCGGTATCCTGCTGTACGAGATGCTCGTCGGTGAGCTGCCCGGGCGGCGGTCGCCCATGCCGAGCGAGATCGTGGCCGGCGTGCCCGTCGAGATCGACGAGCTCTTCGACCTGATGACGCAGGATGACCCCGCGCGGCGGCCCGCGGACCTCGACCGGGTGCTGACGCACATCTGGACCTCGCAGGCGATCACCGGGCTGCTGGACGCGCGCCAGGCCCCGTACTTCTCCGACCCGCCCGTCGCCCTGCCCGGGCTCGTGCAGGTCGCGCTGACCGGGACCACCGCCGGGACCGCTGCCAAGGCCGCCGCTGCGCCGAAGCCCGCGCCGCCCGAGCCGCCGAAGCCGCAGCCTGCACCGGTCGCCGCGGCGGAGGCCCCCAGGCCCGCCCCGGAGGCCGCTCGACCCGCACCGGAGCCGCCGCGCCCCGTCGCCGTCGAGGCGCCGG
>CAINDO010000285.1 GCA_903847385.1 uncultured Myxococcales bacterium | reverse complement strand
CGGCACCGGCGGCACCGGCGGCACCGGCGGCACCCCCTGTGTGCCCGGCGCCGCCGGCAGCGCCGAGGAGATCTGCAACGGCGTCGACGACGACTGCGATGGCACGACGGACCTGGATCACGCGGGCGCCCCGCTGGCCGAGCCCTGTTACACCGGCACGCCCGGCACCGAGGGCGTGGGCCCGTGTCACGGTGGGGGGCGCGTCTGCGTCGATGGCGCCTGGGACGCGTGCATGGACGAGGTCGTGCCCACCGACGAGGACTGCAATGGCATCGACGACGACTGCAATCTACAGATCGACGACGCCCCGACCGGCGGCCCGTTGACCGTCGCGTGTTTCACCGGGGCGATCGAGCTGGCCAACGTGGGACAGTGTCGCTACGGCGCGCAGATCTGCGACCACGGGGTGATGAGCGCTTGCCTGGGCGAGGTCCTGCCCGGCCGGGAGATCTGCGACGGCGTGGACAACGACTGCACTGGCGGCGTGGACGACGTGATGAACGGCGAAGAAGACTGCGGCGCCTGCGCGCCCGGCGCCGCGCGGGACTGTTACACCGGACCGGACGGGACACTCGACGCGGGCGAGTGCCGCCTCGGGCAGCAGTTCTGTCTCGACGACGGCACCGGCTGGGGCACGTGCGAGGGCGAGGTCGTGCCCGCCGCCGCCGAGAGCTGCAACGGTCGCGACGACGACTGCGATGGGTCGGTGGACGAGGAGATCGCCGGGCTCGGGGAGGCGTGCCAGGTCGGCGTCGGCGGGTGCCAGACCGTCGGGAACGTGGTCTGCTCGAACGGCGAACAGACCTGCAACGCCCTCGATCTGCTGCCGCAGGACGAGGTCTGCAACGGTCGCGACGACGACTGCGACGGTCAGACCGACGAGGACTTCGCGATCGGAAGTGTGTGTGAGATCGGCGTCGGTGCCTGCGCGGCCCGCGGAAGCTTCGTATGTGTGGCCGAGGCGGTGGCCTGCAATGCAGTGCAGGGAGACCCGGCCGCAGAGGACTGCGACGGCCTCGACAACGACTGCGACGGCCGCGTGGACGAGGGGGCCGGCGCCGATGTGCTGACCCAGGCGTGTTATCGCGGCCCCGCGGGGACTTCGGGCATCGGCGCCTGCCGCGCCGGCGTGGAGACCTGCGGCCAGAACGGCCGTTGGGGCCCCTGCGCGGGCGAGGTGCAGCCCGGCGTGGAGGTCTGCGACCTGGCGGACAACGACTGTGACGGAACGGTCGACGACGTCGCCCCCGGCCGCAGTTGTGACTGCCAGGCGGGTCAGACCCGCGCTTGCTACACGGGACCGGCGGGCACGGAGGGCGTCGGCCGGTGTCTGGGGGGCTCGCAGTCCTGCGACGAAGGAAGCTATGGCGCCTGCGTGGGTGAGGTCGTGCCGACCTCGGAGGTCTGCAACGGCCTGGACGACGACTGCGACCGCAGCGTGGACGACGCCGCGCACGTGGGGGAGATCTGCATGCGCGGGGTGGGGGCGTGCGCGCGCCCCGGGCTCCTGGTCTGCACCGCGAACGGCCCCGAGCCGGCCTGCAACGCGGCGCCCGGCGAGCCGACGCCCGAGCTCTGCAACGGCGTGGACGACGACTGCGACGGCACGGTGGACGACGGCTTCGGGCTCGGCGACGCATGCGTCTCCGGGACGGGACAGTGTGCCCGCAACGGCGTGCTCGCCTGTGATGCGGACTTCGGCGCCACGTGCAATGCCTCGCCCGGGGCGCCGACGCCCGAGACCTGCGATGGTCTGGACAATGACTGCGACGGTGCGACGGACGAAGGGGAGCCCGCGACCCTGTGCGCCGGCGTCCCGCAGACGACGGTCGCATGTCGAGAGGGCGCGTGTGTCTACACCTGCAACGACCGCTACTTCGACGCGGACGGCAACCCGGGCAACGGCTGCGAGCGCGGTTGTTCGGCGGCGCCCCTCGGTGTGCCCGTGAAGGCGCTGGCCCTGCCCACGGGGAGCCTCAGCTACACGGGTGACCTCGCGATCACGGTGAACGACCAGGGAAACGCCGCCGTGGTCTATCGCCAGGCTTCCGGCGTGCGCGGCGGCGAGGAACTGATGATGTACACGGGCACCGACATCGGGCTGGGCGGGGGCGGAGGTGGCACGATCTACGGCCCCCCGGCGGCCGCGTCCATCGGCGACGCCTACGTGGCCTTCGCCGGTTCGGACGGGGTGGCGGAGCTCGACGCCCGCTGGGTGGGCGCGAGCGTGAGCCTCGGCGCCAACGGTGGGTGGCAGGCCCAAGGCAACTGGTGGCAGCGCCAGACCTTTGCGGTGCCCGCCGCGGCGACCGCGGCCGTCGGGGGTGTGCCACGGGCCCTCTTCGCGACGCTGGACAACACGGTCCAAATCAACCGCGTGACGGGGCGACTGGTTCTCCGGATCATGAACGTCGTCACGGCGGCGATGATCGAACAGCCCGTGATCGGCCTGCAAACGGACTATGCGATCGTCGACTCTCGGCTGGCGGCCGCGTCCGTCCGTCCCGGCGTCGCCATCGTCGCCCAGTATTGGGATGCGAACGCCGGTCGGTTTCAAGCGCGCCTGGTCGTCGTGGACGCGCAGGGTTCGCTCTTGAGCACCACGGATCTGCGCGGGGATTGGGCGACGGTCGCGAACGAGGTCCAGATCACGGCCTCGGGCAACGCGCTGCTCGTGGGGCTCATCGACCGCAGCCTGCAGCAGCTTCGCCTGTGGGCGACGACCCTGGGGGACAACGGCATCCCGGGTCCGGTGGTGACCGAGTTCCTCGACACCTCGGCCAACGTGAACCTCTCCCTGGTCCACGGCACGGGCGGGCCCATCGCGTTTCTGGCCCAGGGGCAGGCGATGCAAGCCGTCTTCCTGAGCCCGACCGGCCAGTTTCAGGGGCGGGTGGTCGACGCCGTCCTCGCGCCCGGCCGGCAAGTCCTGACCTTCGCTCGCGCGGCGTCCAACGGTCGACAGATCCGCGCCGCGTGGGTCCACTCGGCCGGGGCCGCGCCGTTCACCCTGCGGGGCTCTCCGCTCGATTGTCGGTGAACCTCAGCGCGAGGCGATGCGCAGGTTGTTCACGCCGCCGACGCTGACGATCGACACACCCGTCACGGTGTGTCCGGCGGGCACGGAAGACATGAGCGTGTCGGCCACGGTGTCGGCCAGGTCGCCGAGCGACACATCCAGCTCGGGCTCGATCTGGGCCTCGAGGTCGGCGAAGGTCAGGCCGAAGGCCCCCATGATCTCGGCCTCGGTGATGCTCAGGACGTTGGCGATGTCGACGATGACGTTGTGAACGTCGACGTCCGTGATGTTCAACTGTGTGTCCAGCGTGCCGGTCAGGCGGCCGCGGCTGACGGCCAGCATGACATCGAGATCCAGGTCCATGCCCACCAGATCGATCTCGATGCGATCGTTCGGGAGCACCAGGTCCAGCGCGGCCTGGAGCGTGGCGTCATTGATGGCCGAGGGGCAGCGCACGTTCGCGTCCAGCAACACATCGACCACGTGGGTCGGGCTGTTGAAGTCGAAGTCGATGTGCATCGAGGGCTGGCTCGAGTGGGTGCGCCACTCGGTCTCCAGGTTGAGCAGGCGCAGGCGCGCCAGATCGATGTCCACGGTGAAGTCCACCTCGCAGTTCTGCATCGGCCAGGGGAACCCGGACACGGTCGTGACCTCGTGCAGCAGGTCGTCCTCCACGGGGCTCGAGAGCGGGATCGGGCCGTTCGCGGTGAGCAGCGCCACCAGCAGGTCGGCGTTGGCGCTGGCCGTGTCCGCCGTGGTGCAGGCACCCACGAGGTCGATCTCGGTCATGAAGGGCTCGATGTCCAGGGGCTCGGTGCAGGCCTCGAAGACCTCGCTCAGGGCGTCGTTGATGCGATCGTCGAAGCGCGTGTAGGTGGTGCCGCCGGACGTCGAGCGCGTGTAGAACGAGCTGCAGCCCGTGGCGGTGGCGGCGGCGACGGCGACGACGGAGAGCAGGGCGGTGCGGCGGACGAACTCGGGCAGCATGGTATTTTCCTCTTTGGTTTCAGCGGTTTGTGGGATTCGAGACCGGGCGTCTCGGCGCCTTCGATGGGGTCTACGCCGGGGGCTCGGCGCGTCTGACACGACGAACGCGACGTGGCGTCTTTTTCCGGCGACAATCCGCGCGTGAAGACCGCTCGCTCCCTGCCCTGGCTGCTCTGCCTCCTGCCCGCCTGCGCCGGCGACCCGCCCGCCGAGGTCGACGCCGGCCGCGCCGCCGCCTGGGTGGGCCCCGCGCCCGCGCCCCTGGACGCGCAGCCGGAGAGCCTGCCGAGCGGGCCGCCGGGGCG
>CAINDO010000284.1 GCA_903847385.1 uncultured Myxococcales bacterium | reverse complement strand
CGGCACCGGCGGCGGCAGCGTCCCCCCGATCGGGGCGGGCTGCGTGCGCACCGCCGCGCTGGACGAAATGCGCGACTGTCGGCGCGACGACGACTGTCCTTGCGGCGCCCATTGCACGCTCGGCACCTGCACCTTCGACTGCCGGGCCGAGGGCGACTGCGCTGACGGCCTGGCCTGCGACGACTTCGGCCGTTGCCGCGAGGCCGGCGCCCCCCGCATCGCCGCTGCGACGACGCCGAGCGCCGCGCGGGTCGGCGTGGAGCCTGCCGTTCAGCGCGCGAGCAGCATCGAGACCCCCTACCACTTCCGCGTGCGACCGCACGCCGGGGCCACGGGCCGCGTTCGCGTGGTGGCGCGCGGGCCGGTCACGTTGACCTGCGCCGGCGAGGCCGCGCCGACCGGCGAGTGTGTCGTCGCCGACGTGCCGGCCGACGGCTTCGAGATCACCCTCGCGCTGGACGAGACCGCCAAGGCCGATCGCGCGCCGGAGTCCCCGGGCGCGGACGTTTACGACGAGGCGGGCGGCCGGACGCAGGTCGGGCTGGTCGTCGGCGTCGGCGCCCCGGACAGCGTGCCCTTCACCGGTCGCTACCACGGCACGGCCTCCCTGGGGGGCGGCGCCGGCCTCGCGGATTCCGGGGACGCCCGCGACCTGCGCGCGCGCGTCACGGCCGAGGTCTTCGACGACGTGGTCGTCCTCCACGATCCCGAGCAGCTCGTGCTGCCGGTTGATCCGCTCGTGCTGCGCGCGAGCGTCGCCGAAGACGCCACGGTGGACCTGCCGCAGATGGTGTGGTTCGCGGCCGAGGCGGGCGCGACCGACGGCGCCGAGATCTGGAGCCCGGCCACGAGCGCCGCGAGCCCGATGGGCGCCGGTCTGCTGGATCTGTCGTTTGCGCTTGCGCTGCAGGGGCTCTCCGCAGGGGGCGGCGCCGCGCCGACGCTGACGCTCCGCGTTGCGCTCACGCGTGAAGCCGATCTCGAGGAGGGCGGGGAGGCGCCGGAGCTCACGCCCGCCGCGACGCCACGATTCGCCGCGGACCGCGGGGATGCGCGCTTTGCCAGCGGGATCGCGTTCGAGGCGGCCGCGCTCGCGGCGATCGCCGCCGACCCGGCCAAGCGGGCCATCGCCCTTCGGGGCGAGTCGACGTCGGTGGTCGGCTGTGTGGCCGACGTCCAGCGCCTGCGCGCCGAGACGCTGCCCGGGGTGTGCGAGGCCAATCGACCCGCCCAGGTGCTGCCCAGCGACTGCGAGGCGGCCGCCCTCGGCCTGGACGCCGCGGGCCCTGCGGCCATCCCCTGCGCCTGGGACATCGACGTCACCTTCGATCCCCCGGAGTGCGGGGCGGACTCGGGGGCGTGCATCGCGGCGTGTCCGGGCGGCGAAGCGAGCGACGGCTGCCGGTCCTTCTGCCGCGAACTTTGCCGGTACCAGGGGGACGCCCAGCCAAGGAGCGCCTGCGCCGTCGTCCAGGCTGTGATCGGTTGCGAAGTCGAGGTCCGCGCGGGTGAGTGGGTCCGAAACCCCGACGGTGCGAGCGGGAGCCGTCTCACGGGCGCCTGCGTGCTGCCGCCGGTCCCGGAGCGAGATCGCGCCGCGTGCGCCGTCGTCGGGCTCTGCGCCCAGGACTCGGACCTCGCCGCGGAGGCGGTCGCCGGTGCGGCCGTGTCCGCGCGAAGTGGCGACGTTCTGTGCGCCACGGCCGAGGGCGACACCCCCTCTGACGCGTTCCGGGCGCTGGAGTCGGAGCCCAATGATCTCGACGCGCTCGTCGCGTCTTGTCTGGATGACCTGGCCCGCGTGCCCGCCAACACCTTCGAGGCCACGGCGGGCTGTCTCGGCCTCGCCCGCGCGCTGACCGCGTTCGAGCTCGCCGCGCCGCTGACCGGCGACGACGCGGGCGCCGGGGCCATGGCGCACCGGACGATCCAGGCGGTCGTCCAGGTGCAGGCGCTCGTCCCGACGCTGGCCCTGGATCTCCACCGCGAGAAGCTGATGCTGGCCGAAGACCCGCGCACGGAGGACACGTTGGCGGCGCTCGACGCCTCCATCGCGCTGTGGGGGGTCGTCCTCGATCCGCGGGTGATCGGTGTCCTCCGCGGGCTGCCGGACGCCGTCCTGGCGAACCCCGATCCGCGGCCCCATCTGGGGTTGAACGTCAGCGTCGACGCGCCCAGCGGGCCGACGCGCGGCATCGCGATCGCGCTGCTGGACGCCGCCGCGGCGCAGCTCGAGCTGATCGACTTCCTTCTGGAGCGGGCCTGGTTCGAGGGCGAGAACGCGCGGATGCGCGACCGCCAGAGCCGCGCGGCCGCGCTGCTCCGCAAGGTCCAGCTCGTCGCGGCGATGGCCGAGGAACTGCAGATGCGCGCGGCCCGGGCCGGAGCGCCGGAAGGGCAGACGCACTGGGAGGCGGCGCGTCAGCGCTACATGCTCGGCGTCCGGCGCACGCTGCACCGCCTGGTCGACATCGAGGCCGGGCGCAACCCGCTGGGCATCGAGGCGCTGGACGTTCCGCTCTATTACCGCGGTGACCCGCTGGGGCCCAACGAGCGCTTCTCGGCCATCTCGCGCTACCTCGCCGGCGAGGGGCCGGGGGCGCGCGCGCTGGCGCCGACTGCGGTGACCGAGGCCGCCGAGGCGCTGGAAGAGGCCCGACTTCAGTGGCGCGTCCGCACCGACCTCGAGCTCAACGCCGATCGCCGCATCGAAGACATCGTGCGGCGCTACGGCGAGCTCATCACGGGCTTCTGCGGCGCTCCAATCGACGACCCGGACTTCGACGTCGGCTCGTTCAACGTGCTCGACCGACCCCTGGACACGGAGGTCTGTTTCGTCGAGCCGGACTGCCGGCCGCGGCCCGAAGGGTTCCTCGAGACGCTGAGCGCCGCGGACGTGGGTGGGGCGCTGTGCGTCGCCACGCGTCTGCGAAGCGCCTACGGGGCGATGATGGGCACGCCGCCGGCGCCGCTGGCGACCCTGCTCGACGCCGTCGCGCCGGCGTTCACCAAGGCGGCCATCGGGACCCGCGCGTTCCCGCTGACGCTCTCGAGCGCCGAGGTGGACGTCAACGTGCGGACCGCGCACGTGCTGGTGAACGGCACCGAGTACACCGTCGAGCTCGACGCCCTCGGCGGATTCGGCGCGGACCTCCCGCCCGAGCTGCTCGCGCCGGACGTGCCCGCCGCCTTCGACCCCAACTCGACCGCGCCGCTCCAGTCGCGCTCGGCGTTCGCACAGATCCGCGACGACTGCGAAGCCAGCCGACAGGCGACGCTCGCGCTTCGACCGCGGACGGCCCCGGCGGCCTGCGAGAAGGCCGACGACTGTCCGCGCAGCTATGGCTGCGTGCTCGGCACCTGCACCGCGCAGGCAGCCAGCGACCCCCTGGATCGCGTGGATTGCTACTTCGACGGCGCCATTTCGGAGCAGGCCCTGGCGGTGCGCAGCGCGGCGATCGAGATCGAGATCGCCCGCGCCGAGTACGAGGAGTACGTGACCCGCTACGACCTCGCGAAGCGGAGCTGCATTATTCTCCACGCGGGCAACGACGCGCAGGAGGCCGAGCTCAGCGCGCACAACGACACGATGAACGCGCTCGACCGGGGCCGGACCGCCGCCGCCAGCATCGCCCACGCGGCGGGCGGCGCGAAGGACTGCTCGGCGAGCTTCAACGTGGAGACGGTCATCACCGGCGCCGTCGCGGGGGTGTGCGGGTTCGCGGTCGTCGAGGCGGTGGCCAACATCGCCGTCGAGGTCCTCGACCTGCAGATGAACGAGGCCGAGCGCGACCACGAGGCCGCGGCCCAGGCCATCCAGAACAACACGGACGAAGCGCGCTGCTTCAACGATGCGGAGATGGAGCTGGTGGGGGCGCGCGCGGCGTCGCTGCGCATCCGGCAGACCGCCCAGGCGCAGGCCTCGGCCATGATCAATCTGCGCGGGCAGAAGTCCTATACGGCAGGCCTTTGGGGCGAGGGCAACATCGCGGTCTCCAACGAGCGTGAGCGGCTGGCGCGCTCGCTGCCGAGCCGTTTCGTGCTCTCGGACCAGGCCAACACCTACCTGCGACGCTTCCGGCGGGCCCAGCGCCTCGTCTATCTGTCGGTCCGCGCCGCGGAGTACGAGTTCCAGGCGACGCTGGCCGCGCGCCAGCAGGCGCTGGCCGCAACACAGCCGTCGGAGCTCGAAGAGGCCCTGCGTGGCGTCTCGGGCGTGGTCAACGCCAACCGCGTCGATGGCGCCTCCCCCGGGTCGCTCCATGCGGTGCTGAGCCTGCGCGAGCACCTGCTGCAGATCCGCGACCGGTCCGAGAACCCCGACGGCGAGCAGCGGCTCTCGGAGGCCGAGCGTTTCCAGCTCCTGCTGACCACGCCGCAGAACGCGGTGTACGACGAGGCCGGCGAGTACCTGGGGCAGCAGATCCCGTTCTCCATCCAGCCCCTGGGCGCCATCGGGCTCGGCCGCTCGCAGGGCGTGCCGATCCTGGCCGACAACGACTGCGCCGAGCGCGTATGGTCGGTCAACGCCGCTGTCATCGGCGAGGAGGTCCTGGAGGGCGGCGAATCCAGCTTCACGCGGCTCGATCTGTTGCAGCGCAACACGTTCTACAGCCAATGGTGCGCCGCCCCGCAGGCGGGCGAGCCGGAGTTCCAGGTCTCGACGGTGCGCCCCGCGGTGAACCTGCTCTCCGACGGCCTGGACGAGCTTCGCCCGCCCGTCCCCGCCGACGCCACGGACGAGTTCACGCGGGGTCGCATGCAGCCCTACCTGAACGTGACGCGGCAGGAGTTCGAGCGCGAGGACTACGCCCAGGGCTCGACGACCGAGCTCGCCGGGCGCGGCCTGTACGGCGACTACGCCCTGTTCATCCCGCGGGCGGTCATCAGCCTGGACGGCAGCCCCGGCCTGCGGCTGGAGAACATCGACGACGTGCTGCTCCGCCTGGACTACGTCAGCGTCGCGCGCTGAGCGCGCACGGGCCTGCGATCAGGTCCGGGGGCCTGCTCGTCCTGGCGGGCCCGTTCACAACTCCGTCGTGAGGTCGGTCAGGTCCTGAGCGATGAGGCCGCGTCGGGTCAGCTCGGCGCGCCGCTCGGTTTCCAGCCGGGGTGCGCAGGCCGCCAGCTCGATGTGCCAGTGGGCGAACTTGCGGTTCGCCTCCAGAAAGCGGGCGACGTGCGCCCGAAGTGTGTCCGGCTCGCTGCGGAGGCGGTCGGGATCACGCTTGCACGTCACGAAACGAATGCGGTGCGCGTCCTCGTCGACCGCGACGAGGTCGATCTCCGTGTCCTTCTTGTCCCAGTAGCCTTCGACGCGATGGGTCATGCAGAAGTCGCCGAGTCCCCGCCGGCTGCGCTCGGCGTAGAGCTGCGCGACGAGCCGCTCGAACCCCTGACCCTCGGCCTCGGCGAGGCGCGCGTCCGCCTGTGCCACGAGCAGGTGCTCGGGGCGGAAGTTGATGGCGGCCGCCGGGCCGTGCAACGCGGCGAGCCAACTGCGCAGAAAGTTGTCGCGGATGTGATAGCGCCCGCTCCGCGCAGTCGCTTTGGCGAAGACCGGTAAGCGCCGCTCGATGAGCTGGTAGCGGTCGGCGAGGACGCGGATGTATCCCGCGACCTGGTCCGTGGTCTCGGGGCTCGTGTCGCGGACGTGCGCTTCGAGGTCGCCGTGCGTGCAGCCCGGGTGGCGCGCGATGAACTTCAGGACGACGTCGTAGCGACCGCGGAGTTCGCCGAGAAACCAGTTGTCCGCCTCGGCGCGCAGGGGGGACGACGAGCCGAAGAACATGCGGGCGAGCAGCGCCGGTCGATCCGCGCCGAGGACCCCCTGCTCGAAGCAATCGCGGTAGAACTTCGGTACGCCCTCGAAGAGGTTCCAGAGGAAAAGCAGCCGCTCGGGCGCGCGGTCCGCGTGGGCGTCGAGGATCTGAACCACCGAGCCGATGTCGAGGTGGCCGAGCTCGACGGCGTCCGTCGCGCGGTTGTAGAGCGGCGTGTCGCGGTCGTCGAGGAGGGCGGTCAGCTCGGCGTGGATGGAGCCGAGGACGACGAGCCCGCCGCGGATCGCGACCGCGTCGCGGACGAGGGCGTCGACGGTCGCCTGCAGGTGGGAGAGGAACTCGTTTAGCGACTTGCGGCTGAAGTACTGGAACTCGTCGAGGGCGACGACGTAGCCGGCCCGGATCAGGCGACCGAGGGTCTGTGCCAGGTCGAACAGCGAGGCCGGGGGCGGCGCCTCCGTGACGCCGAACGTCTCCATCGCGTCGCGCACCGCCGACACGATGCCCCCCGGCGCCGAGTCGGGGATCTGCACATACAGGATGCGGTCGCGCCCCGAGGTCTCCAGCGCCCTTCGGACGAGGGTCGTCTTGCCGATGCGCCGCCGGCCCGTCACCCGCACGAAGAAGAAGCGCCCGCGGGCAAACGCGCGGACGAGCTCGTCGAGCTCGCGGCGTCGGCCATAGAAACGCCAGTCCATTTCGTTCTCGGTCATGGTCGATACGCTAACATAAAAAGAAATATGTTGAACGGGCGTGGGGTGTCGGTGCCTGAAACTACGCGTCAGTTGCACGGCGTGTGCGCGCAACTCACGTGGCGGCATGGTCGGGACTTGACGCGCGCGGTGGGGCGCAGGAACCTGCTGACGATGTCACCGATGCACCACGTTTCGTTGCGGCGTGACCAGATCGGCCAGCACCGCCGGGGGAAGCGAGCTACACGTGAGCAAGACAGTCTTCATGGCGGCGTCATGGCGAGCACTGGTCGTCTTCGCCGCGCTGGGCTGTGCGCCCGATGAGGCCGAGCGTGCGTTGAACGCGAGGCGCGTGGAGGCGGAGCAGATCGAGGCGCAGAATGCAGAGCTCCGGTCAGACCTGGCACGGGTACGAGCAAGCGGTGCGTCGCTCTCCCGCGCTAAGCTCGAGGCCCTCCGGGACGAGAGCCTGGCCCGTCAATGGCTCCCTGTGATGATGCTCGACCGGCTATCGACGATCCTTTCGCGGTTCAAGACGGTCGGCGACCACAAGACACTCTGGAACGACGCTTGGAATCGGCGCTGGGATCCGCGAGGAATCTCGGTCCAGAACTTCACAGCGCGCGGTCACAAGGTCGGAATCAGTGGCTACGCCCGCGTTGTCGACGACTTGACCGACTTTGAACATCGCCTGACCACGTCCGAGTTGTTTGCCGGCGTCCGGCTCAACATCCGAGAAGCATCCTCGCTTCCGCCGCGCGGTGAGGCTGTCCGCTTCGCCTTCGACGCCCTGGCCCCGTATCCTGCACAGGCGCCCGAGCGTGCGTGTGTGACCGCGCCTCCCGCAACCGAGGTCGCCGGTCTGGCCGCGCAAAGGTCGGAGAGTTCGAATCCAGACGAGCGACTCGCGTCGGCCCGAAAGGAAGCCGCGCGTCTCCACGACGCCCTCGCTCTTGAACAGGCGAGGGCCAGGAATGCCATCGTCGAATTCGCCGCCCTGAAGGCAGAGCGCGAGGCACTGAGCGAAGCAGCGCTTGGCGGATTTGCGACGGACGACGAGGCGGCGTCGTTCCTCGAGACGACTCGAGCGATGGCCGAAGCCACCGGGCTGCGGGTCCGCCAGTTCGAGCGCGGGCGTCCCCATGAGATGGCCAAGATCGTGTCGTTCTCAGTGAGGATGACCACGACGGGCACGCTGCGCGAACTCGGCACCTTCTACTCCTCATTGGCGAAACTGCCGCAGGCCGTCCAGCTCGCGGGCATAAGTCTGGAGTTTGGCGACGAAGGTGAGGACTTCGAGAGTTCACCCGTGGTGGCCTCGTACTCTGTCATGGCATACGCGCTTCGGCCGCCGACGACGGTCGGACCTTCGCCGCAGTCACCCCGCTGACCGTTCGGCGCGCGCCATGTCGTCGGGCTGCTCGACCCCGCCAGACCGCCTCAGCCGCGACCCTGCGAAATCGGCCCCTCGTCCGGCGGCAGCAGGTCGAGCGCGGCGAAGAGCGTGTCGGGCACGAGCGTGACGCCGAGCGGGTCGAGGCGGGCCGGTGTGTCGCCGGCCGCGCTTCGGTACAGCCAGGCGTCCGAGCCCTCGACCCGCGTGTACCACTCGACGCGGCGCCGCGCCGGGTCGACGAGCACGTAGAGCGCGAGCGACGGGATGCTCTGGTAGAGCGTGAACTTGCCGCCGCGATCCCAGCTCTCCGTGGTCGGTGAGACGACCTCGAAGATCGCGGTCGGGTTGACGAGGGAGTCCGGCGCGGGCGGCACGAAGCGGGGCGGCTCGCAGGTCACCACCGGATCGGGGTAGCAGTCGTCCTCGGTCGCTTCCAGGTGGACCCGCTGGTCCGCCGAGAAGACGAGGCACGGCCGGCCGCGGAGGGCGGCGTCCATCTCGGCGGTCAGCCGGCTCGTGACGACGTTGTGGGCCGGACGGGCCCCGCCCATGGCGAAGACCTCGCCACCGAGGAACTCCCGCCTCACCGGCGAGCGCTCCTCCGTGGCCAGGTACTCGTCCAGAATGCGCTCGTGGTCGCCATTCATGGGGGAAGTATGGCGGCGCGCGTCTCGTGGCGCCACTCCCTGTCGGTGTCCGTCCACCCCGCCGCTCGACCTGGGGCGCGACTTCTGCCACCCTGCGCCGCCATGGCCCTCCCGAACACCGGTCCGAACCCCGATCCCATCCTCAGCGTCCGCGGCCTGTCCAAGCACATCGGCCCGCGGGTCCTCTTCGAAGAGGTCGACTTCGGCATCGCCGCCACGGACCGCGTGGGGCTCGTGGGCCTCAACGGCGCGGGCAAGTCCACGCTCATGCGCATCCTGGTGGGCGAGGACACGCAGGTCGAGGGCACCATCGCCCGCCGCCGCGGCCTGCGCCTTTTCTACGTGCCGCAGGAGCCCGTGCTGCCCGCCGGTCAGACGGTGGAGGCCGTGCTGCGCGGCGCCCTGAAGGAGCACGGCGCGGTGATGGCCAAGCTCGAGGCGCTGCACGACCGCCTGCACGACCTGCAGGGCGAGGCGCTGGACGCGGCCCTGGCGGAGCAGGCGCGCCTGCAGGAAGAGCTGGAGCACCTGGGCGGCTGGGACGTGGGTCACGAGATCCGCGGCCTGGCGGCGGACCTGGACTGCCCGCCCCCGGACCGCATCGTGGACGCGCTCTCCATCGGCGAGCGGCGCCGCGTGGCGCTGGCCTGCGCGTTCCTGTCGCGGCCGGACCTGCTCGTGCTGGACGAGCCCACCAACCACCTGGACGCTCGCACGACCGAGTGGCTCGAGGACCGCCTGCGCAACCTGGACGGCGCGCTGCTGCTGGTGACCCACGACCGGTACTTCCTGGACCGCGTGGCGACGCGCATCGCCGAGGTCGACCGGGCGCGCATCTACACCTACGACGGCGGCTACGTGCGGTTCCTGGAGCAGCGCGCGGACCGGCTGAGCGCCGAGGCCGAGACGGAGCGGCAGCGGTCGGCCTTCGTGCGGCAGGAGCTCGACTGGATCCGCCGCGGCCCCCAGGCCCGCAGCACCAAGCAGAAGGCCCGGATCGAGCGCTTCGACGCCGCCGTGGCGGCCCGCCCGGACGAGAAGCGCCCGGACGAGAAGAGCCTGGCGCTGCGCATCCCGCCGGGCCCGCGCTTGGGCGGCATCGTGCTCGAGCTGCGTGGCCTGACCAAGGCGCTGGGCGGCAAGACGCTGTTCCACGACCTGAACCTGACGATGAAGCCGGCGGATCGTATCGGCATCGTGGGGCCCAACGGCGTGGGCAAGACGACGCTCATCCGCACGATCCTGGGTGAGATCGAGCCCGACGCCGGCACCGTGAAACACGGCGTGAACAACAAGACACTGTTCCTGGATCAGACCCGCTCGACGCTGAACGACGAAGACACCGTGATCGAGGCCGTGTCCGCGGAGAACGACCGTGTGTTCCTGCCCGACGGCCCGGTGCACGTGCGGACGTTTCTGCGCATGATGCTGCTCGACGACCGCATGGCCGCAGCGAAAGTGGGCAGTCTGTCCGGCGGCGAGCGCAACCGCGTGCAGCTCACCCGTCTGCTGCGCGAGGGCGGTAACTTCCTGGTGCTGGACGAGCCGACGAACGACCTGGATCTGATGACCCTCAGCGCCCTCGAAGAAGGCCTGGTGAACTTCCCCGGCTGCGCGCTGATCGTGTCGCACGATCGCTGGTTCCTGGATCGCGTGGCCACGGGCATCCTGGCCTTCGAAGGCGAGGGTCAGGTGACCTTCTACGAGGGCAACTACAGCGAGTATCTGGAACGCCGCGCCGGGGCCGCCGCCGCGAGCAAGGCGATCGAGGCGCAGACGCCGGCTGCGAAGCCCGCGGCCGCCGACAACGCCCCCAAGCCCGCCGCCAAGGCCGCCAAGCTGAGCTACGCCGAGAAGCAGGAGTTCGCCGCGATCGAGGCCCGCATCGAGGCCGCCGAGACGCGCGCGACCGCGCTGGAGGCCGAGCTGAACGACCCGGCCGTGTACCGCACGCGCGGCGCGGAGATCCCGGCGATGACTCAGGCGCTGGCCGACGCCAAGGCCGAGGTCGAGCGCCTGTACGCCCGCTGGGCGGAGCTGAGCGAGCGGGCCTGAAGCGGGCTATTTGGCGTCCAGCCGCAGGACGCCGTCCCAGTTCTCGGGCAGGCCCTGTGCCTCGAAGGTGTGGCAGCGCTGCAGATGCACGGCCGCGGCCAGATCGCCGCGGTCCTCGTCCAGGCAGCCCTCGAAGCGCAGGCGGGCGGTGCCCAGATCGCCCGCCCGCAGCGCGGTCAGGCCCTCGGCGAACAGACCGGCGGTGGGGCGCGGCGAGGGCGTCAGCTCGAACAGACTCACCGCGGCGCTGCGACCCTTGACGATGACACGGTCGACCTCGCGCAGAGCGAAGCGAGACGCGTCCGCGAGGCCGGCGTGGGTGGTCTCGGTCATCAGCACGGCGCCCAGGTGTTTCGTCTGTCCTTCGACCCGCGCGGCCAGGTTCACGGCGTCGCCGATCACGTTGGCGTCCAGCCGCTCGCGCCCGCCGATGGTCCCCAGCATCAGCGCGCCGGTGTTCATGCCGATGCCGATGGCGATGGGGGGCAGGCCGGCGGTCTGTCGGTCGTCGTTGAAGTGTTCCACGGCGGCGAGCATCCCCAGGGCGGCCCGGCTGGCGTCGTCCGCCGAGCTCTGTCGACAGAACAACGCCAGGATGCCATCCCCGAGGAAATGCTGAATAAATCCGCCGTTCTCGGTGATGGCCGGCTCGATGCGGCTCAGGTACTCGTTGATGAAGGCGTAGGTCTCGCCCGGGGTCATGCCCTCGCAGAGCGTGGTGAAGCCGCGCAGGTCCACGAACATCACGGTCGTGACGAGCTGCGCGTGGTCGCCGCGGGAGACCTCGACGATGGTCTTCTTGCCCAGCGCCTCGAGGAACTCGAAGGGCACGAACCGCCGGGTGGCCTGGTAGGTGCGCTCCAGGCTGTCCCAGAGCAGCGCGTTGTCCAGCGAGACGGCCATCGGGCCCGAGAGCACACGCAGCGGGGCCAGCCGGTTCTGGGTGAACGCACCCACGACCAGGGGGTTCTCGAGGTAGATGACCGCGCGCAACACACCGCGGTTCAGGAGCGGCATCGCCAGCAGCGAGCGCACGTGGGCGTCGCGCACGTGGGGGTCGTCGACGAAGTGTCCCTTCGCGGCGGCGTCGTCCTCGACGACCACGGTCAGCGACCGCGCGGCATAGTGGACGGCGGTGCGCGCGATGGTCGTGGACTCGGCCAGGGGCACGCGCTCGATGCGCACGGGATCGCCCAGGTGGGCCTCGGCCTGCACCACGAGCTCGCCCTTCTCGACGAGCACCAGGGCGCCCCGCTCGGCCCCGGCGTTCTCCATCACCAGGTCCAGCAGGCGCTCCAGCAGCGCACGCAACTGCACCTCGGACGAGATGGCCTCGGCGGCCTTGATGACCGAGTTGAGGTCGAGCAGGTCGCTCTCCTCGCCCACGGTCGTGTCCACGTGGCTGCGTTTGTCCGTGGTGCGGACGCTGGTCCGCATCATGCTGAAGTTGGGCAGCAGCTCGGGCCAGCGGCGGCCCAGGCGGCGGGCGAGGGCGGTGGCCCCCCAGCGCTTCAGCGCGTAGATGGCCTCGCTCACGGCGTAGCGGGCCATGCTGCGGCGACCGGCGGCCAGGTGCAGGTCCGCCGCGCGCTCCTGCGCCAGGGCCTCGATGGGATACAGGGCGTCCGCGGCGCCCCGGATCGCCGCGCGCTCGTAGGCGAAGGCGGCCTCGGCGGCCTGCCCGCGTCGGCGCAGGACCTCGGCGCGAAGCAGCATCGCCTTGGCCTCGAAGTTGGCCGGGTTCTGCTTCGCCAGCGCGGCGAAACGCTTCTCCGCGGCGGCCAGGCGCTTGGGCACGCCGGGCAGCAGGGGCGTCAGGGCGTCCACCATGCCGGCCCAGAACAGATGCTCGACGCCGTGGAGCATGCCCGTGCTGTCTTTCAGCAGGGGCTCGGCCTGGGCGAGCGTGACGCGCGCGGCCTCGACCTCGCCGTAGAGCACCTGAACGGCGGCCTTGTCCACGAACCAGTGGTGCGCGAAGTGCCGGGAGCCCCAGGTGGCCAGATCGGCCTCGTAGGCGGCCGTGTCGAAGCCCTCGATGTCGAAGCCGGGGTACGCGTCCTCCTCGGCGCGCAGGACCTCGACACACTGCCGGATGCCGCGCAGCGTGCCGGTGTTCTCGCGGTTGCCGATGCGCTGCAGGAACGGCATGAAACGTTCGATCTCGGCCTGCACCTCGTCCAGGGGCGCGCCGCGCATGAACAGACTCTGCACGATGCCGCTGGCCGCGCAGCCGGCGTGGAAGAAGTCGCCCACGTCCACGCCCGAGTGCCAGGCGAGCCGCCACGTCTGTTCGGCCGACTTCGCCGGCTCGAGCCACGAGGTCGCGAAGTAGCCGCGCACGAACTGGACCTCGGCCCGCAGCCAGGGGTTGTGGAGCTTCTCCACGAGGCCCAGGGCCAGCTTGCCGAAGGCGTGCCCGCGTGCGTGGCGGCCGGCGATGCCGCCCAGAAAGATGCCGCCGAACACCAGATACGAGATCGCCGACTCTTTGGCGTTGCCGTGCCGCAGCGAGAGCAAGACACCCAGCGTGGCGTTGTGCACACACAGCTCGGGGCGGAGCTGATAGGCCGACTTGAGCAGCGCGCCGATGAGACGCAGCGCGGCCGCGGCCTTGGGCTCCGTGACGACGGGGAGCTCGGACAGCTTCTCGATGCTGCGCCCGCGCAGGCGCCACAGGGCCCGCAGCAGGTCTTTCACGAACAGCGGCGGCACGAAGCCGGCGGGCAGCTTGAAGCCCAGCTCGGCCACGGCGGCGCGCCCGGTGTCATAGGCGGCCTGGAAGTCGGCGCGGTTGGTGTGGAAGTGCACCTGCCGCTCGCGGATGCCCACGCGCTCCATGGGCGTCTCGGCGAGGGAGAGCGCCTGCTCGAAGCCCTGCTGCGCCGCGGCGTCGTCCCCGGTGAGATGCGAGAGCTCGGCGCGCTCCAGGAACAGCATGCGGCGCAGGCCGCGCGGGGCGCCGGGGCCGTCGGTCAGCGTCAGACCCCGCCCGGCGAAGTGCAGGCCGGGCTCGTAGGCCGTCGAGCGGCGCGCGCGCTCCGCGCCGGTCAGGAAGTGGGCGGCGAGGCGCTGTCGCTCCGCGGGGTCCGTCACGGCGTCGGCCGCGGCGGCGATGTGTCCCAGGGCGTCGAACAGACGATCGTCCGTCTCCGGGGCGCTCATGTCCGCCAGGATCGAGCGCCCCAGCGACAGATGCAGGGCCTGCCGCTCGGACTCGGGCGTGAGCGCGTAGGCGGCCTGCTGCACACGGTCGTGCAGGAAGACGAAGATGGCGTCCTCGGACTCGCGCACGGCGTCCCGCGGGAGGATCAGACCCTCTTCAATGGCCGGCTCGAGGGCGTCGTGCGCCTCGGCCTCGGACAGACCCGTGACGCCCCGCAGCACGCCGAGCGCGAAGGCATTGCCCAGGCAGGCGCCGACCCGCAGGGCGCCCTGGGTGTTCTCGGGCAGGCGCCGCAGGCGCTCCACCATGAAGTCGACGACGTTCTCGGCGATGGGCGCCTGCTCGGCGCGCGACAGATCCACGGCGAAGTGTCGGGCCGTGGCGTCGTAGGTGATGGCGCCGCTCTCCTCGAAGGACTCCAGGCACTGCATCACGAAGAACGGGTTGCCGTGGGTCTTGCGATACACGAGGCGGGACAGCGGCCGGGCCTCGGCGGGGGGGCTCAGGAGCGCCTCGGCCACGAGCAGGTCCACCGTCTCGGCCTGCAGCGGCTTGATCTCCAGCCACTCCACGGGCACGCGGCGGCGCTCCAGGCGGGCCACGGTGGTGAGCAGCGGGTGGCCGGCGGGCACCTCGCCGTGGCGGTAGGCGCCCACCAGGAAGAAGTGATGCGCGTCGTCCCGGGCGAGCGTCTTCTCCAGCCACATCAGTGTCGCGGCGTCCGCCCACTGCAGGTCGTCCAGAACGAGACACAGCGGGTGGTCGGGCCGGCAGAAGACCTCGACGAAGCCGCCGAGCGCCACCTGGAAACGGTTCTGCGCCTCGATGGGCCCCAGCTCCGGCGGGGCGCTCAGGGGCCCGAGGAGCTGGTCGATCTCGGGGATGAGATCGGCGAGCACGGCGGCGTTCGGGCCGAGGGCGGTGCGAAGCCGCGCGCGCATCGGCTCCAGGCGGTCCGGCGTCTCGGCCAGGAGCTGCTGGGCCAGGCTGCGGAGCGCCTGCGCCAGCGACGCGAACGGGACGTCCCGCTTGAACTGGTCGAACTTGCCCGAGACGAAGGTGCCCTCGCGCTCGACGATGGGGCGGCGGATCTCGCCCACCAGGCGGCTCTTGCCGGCGCCGGGCTCGCCGGCCACCAGGGCCAGGCCGGCGCGTCCGTTGGCGGCCTGCTGGAACGCCGCGAGCAGGCGGCGCACCTCGTCCTCGCGCCCGTACAGCCGCTCGGGGATCTGAAAGCGCAGCGGGTGGTCCCAGTGACCGGGATCGAAGTCGGGGGCCTTGTCGCCGAGCGCGTACCGCTCGACGATGTGTTGCAGGTCCCGCGCGACGCCGGCGGCGCTCTGATAGCGGTCCTCCGGGCGCTTCTCCAGCAGGTGCATCACGATGCGATCGAAGGCCGGCGGCAGCTCGGCGCGCAGGGACGACGGCAGCGGCGGCCGCCGCGCGATGTGCGCGTGCAGCAACTGCATGGGATCCGCCGACTCGAAGGGCAGGCGCCCCGTGGCGGCCTCGAACAGAGTCACGCCGAGCCCGTACAGATCCGCCCGGGCGTCCACGCTGTGATTCACCCGGCCGGACTGCTCCGGGGCCAGGTAACCCAGCGTGCCCTCCAGCGCGCGGGGCGGCGAGGCGTGGCGCGTCTCGCGGGGGGCCCGGCTGGCGATGTCGAAGTCGATGATGCGCAGGCCCGCGCCGCCGGGCAGCAGCAGCACGTTCGAGGGGTTGATGTCCTTGTGCATCACCCCGGCGGCGTGCACGGCGGAGAGGGCAAGGGCGAGCTGGGTGCCGACGTGCCACAGCTCGGTCAGGGGCAGGGGCCCGCCCTCGAGCAGGCGGCGCAAGGCCGTGCCGGACACATCCTCGAGCACGAGCACGGTGCGGTTGCCGTCGGGCACGAAGTCGAGGGCGTGCACCACCCGCTCGTCCGCGATGTCGCGCAACAGATCGAACTCGGCGCGCAGGCGGCGCAGGCTGCCCGCCGAGGGGTGGTCCGTGCGCTGTGTCTTCAACACACAGGTGGCGGACTCGCCCGGCCGCCGGGCGCGGTAGACCATCGCCTTGGTGCCCACGTGGAGCGTGGCGACGATCTCGTACCCGGCGAGCGCGGCGTGCGCGCCGGGAGCGGCCGCGTCTTCAGACACCGGTTTCACCGGCGACGCCGTGCCGAGCCACGACGACCGCCCAGGCGCGGGCCGGGTCGTGCCAGTCCAGGTGCACGGCGTGGGCGCGCGTCTCGTCGAAGGTGGAGAGCACGCCGGCCTCGTCGCGCCGGCAGGGCGGCCAGTGGCCCACGGCCTGCAAGAACGCGGCGTCCGGGGCGTCCGCCAGGGCGGCGCCGAACAGGGCCGTGCCCGTGGGCGCGAGCATCGAGAACAGCCAGTCGAGCAGCGGCTCGGTGTCGTCGTCGTCCACGGCCAGCAGCAGCGTGTCGGCGACGATGACGTCGAAGGGTCGCCAGAAGGTCTCCACGGCCTGCCGGCGCAGGCGCTCGACGGGCTCGGCGACGACGCGGAGGCGGGCCTGCGCGCCCAGGCGGCGGGCGGCCGCGCGGGCCTGCTCCCCGACGCGGGGCGCGGGGTGGACCAGCGTCACGTGGGCCTCCGAGGGCGCCAGCGCCTCGACGAAGCGGGCGGCGAAGGCCGGCAGCACGAGCAGCACGCGGGCGCCCGGGCGGGCCTGCAGCAGCGCCGACAGACGGTCCGCCAGGGCGGGGCCGAGCGCGGCGAAGCCGGTGGGGGTCGGGAGGCCGCGGAGCCACGCGTCCGTGGCCTGACCCAGCGCGCCCTCGCCCTCGGGGGGCTGCGCGAGGCGCACGGCGATCTCGGCATGCAGCGCGGCGTCCGCGGCGTCCGCACCCCGGGCCGAGAGTGTGTTGGCCAGCGCGCTGTCCACCACGCGGGGCCAGGCGTAGCGCACGACCTCGGCGGCGGGGAGCCGCTGGCAGTCGCTCACGAGCTGGCCGCCAGCGCGGCGCACGCCGGCCTCGACGGAGTGGGCGTCCTCGGCGATCTCCTCGAGCGTCTCCAGGGCGTCGCAGAAGGCGCGGCCTGCGGCGCGGGCCGAGCGCGAGAGCTCCGGCGTCGGCTGCGCTTCGGCGGCGGCGCGGGGGGCGCGCGCGATGCCCTGGCGCGTGTCGTCCGCCAGGCGGCGGCTCGTGTCGCGCAGGCGCTGCGCCACCAGGGCGGCCAGGGACTGATAGAACCGCGTGGCCACGCCGGGTCGGGCCCGGAAGACGGCGAACACATGCTCGCGGGGGATGAGCGCGACCTCGCAGGGGCACTCGGCCTCGACGCTGGCGCTGGCGTCCTCGTTCTCGAAGAACGACATCTCGCCGAAGAGCGAGCCCGCGCCGATGCGCGCGATGACTACGGGCTCGCCGTTGCGGCTGCGGACCACGCGGACGGCCCCCTTGCGCAACAGATACAGACCCTCGCGCCGCGCGCCGGCCTGGATGAGGGTCGCGTCCGCCTCCAGCGCGCGGGCCTCGGCGCCGGCCAGGATGGCCTCGCGGTCCTCTTCGGTCAGCGAGGGCAGGGCGTGGGCGAGCTCGTCGTCCGCGCTCAGCTCGGCCACGGGGATGGCGGCGGCGAGGACCTCCTCTTGACGGGCGACCATCGCCTGCTCGAAGACACGCACGCGCTCGTCGGCCATGGACACGACCCCGCCCGTCGAGGCATAGGCGCCGTCCCCGGCCTTCTCGCCGCGCAGATACATGGCGCCGCGCTTCTCGTGGATGCGCCGCCAGCCGACGATGCCCTCGATGCAGGCGTTGAACAGACGCCGCGCCTGCGGGTCGTGGGTGGCCTCGATGTACGCCTTGATCTGCGGCCCGGCGGCCTCGACGGCCTCGATGAACACACGGTGCCGCTCGGGCAGGTACTTGCGGGTGTGTCGGATGGCCTGCGAGATGGGCGCCACGTGCCCGGCGCCGAGCAGGGCGTCGATGCACTGCACGCTGCCCACCTGCGGGCCGCTCGCGCCCTCGAGGGGCCCCTGGCCGTCGCCGTCGTCCAGGCCCCAGATGGTCGGCGGCTGGATGAGCGTGAGGAACGAGTCCGGGGCGATCTTCTTCTTCTGGATGTTGTTGCGGAACGGCCGGCTCATGCGGTCGAGCTCGTCCAGCAAACGATCCAGCAGGAACAGGACCTCCTGCAGCGAGTCGCTCTCCACCGCCTGCGCCAGGTCGACGATGGTGCGCACGGCCAGGGCGCCGCGGGCCTCCGTCTCGATGGCCGTCATCAGGAAGCAGTGCAGTTCGTCCGCGTGGTGGCCGCGCAGCCAGGGGTGGGCCACGACGAGGCGGTCGCCGTCGATCTCTTCGTTCAGGTACGTGCCGCCGGCGCGACCGGGCAGGCGCCAGTTGCAGAGCACCATGGAGTAGAGCGTGCCCACGCGCGGGACGCCGAAGCGCTGCGTCACTCGGCGCCAGGCGCGGTCGAGCGTGTCCGGCAGGCGGAGCGACTCGAGCTGGTAGCGGTCCGGCGTCGCCGGTACGTGGTCCCAGCGGTAGGCGTGGCCGAGGACGCTCAGCACGGCGAAGGCCTTGTCGAGCTCGGCCTCGTCCAGGGCGTCGATCTCCGCCGCCAGCGCGGCCGCGGCGTCCGGCGGCAGGGGCGCGAAGACGGTGTCCAGCCAGCCGGTCACGCTGCTCGTGGGGCCGTGAAAGTGCTCGGGCAGCAGCGTGGCGGCATCCGACCAGGCGCGCAGGGCCCCGGGCAGGACGTCCAGCGGCACGCGACGCGGCAGGAACCCCCCCTCGACGGAGAGGCACGCGGTGGACAACTCTCGCAGAGTGGTGGCGTTCACGACCGGTGAGAATGCGCGAGGACGTGGCGCGGCGCCAGCATTCCCGCGCGGAACTGCAGGTCGGTTGCGCCCATTTGTCACTGGCGGGAGCGCGTGGGTCTGGCCGGGCCGAGCGGAGGACCGCATGAATGGCCGCCGCGGGGAGTCGGAGCCCGCCTCCATACCTGCGTTGCTCGAGCAGGTTGCCGACCCGCTAGGCGTGACCGATCTTCAGCGTGCAGGTGACATGACAAGCCCTGTACGACGACCCGCCCATCTCCGGCAACGGTCTGCCGAGCCGGGCGCAGGACACCCGCGCGTATCTCGCCCAGCCCCGGAGCCGAGCCCGGGATCGCATTGAGCCTATTGTGCCTCCCGAGCGGCCTGGCGCGCTCGGGGAGTCGCCGGCCCCCGCGGGCGCGGGCGGTGGCCGGGCCTCGGCCGGGGTCGCCTGGGCACTCACACTCTGCAGGTCGCGGCGCGCAGCGAAGCCGTCGTGCACGGGCCAGAGCAATCGCAATCGGCCGCCGCACGTCGCGCACGCGAGCAGGTGTATCTCGAACACGCGCCGCAGGAGTTCATGCCAGAGCAGGTACCGGCCGGTTCGGGCTTTCGGTGGCGCGGGCGCGACCGGTGCCGGTGGTGGCTCGCCGCCGGCCTCTCCGGCCGCACGGGCTGACGGCACGATCTCCGCCCTGGCTCGCAAATTGGGCGAGTACGCCGTGACAGCGCGCGAGGTTCCTGCCCGCGCGGAATGAGCGCGGCGAGGCGGGCGACAAACCGCTCGGCCGGCTCAGCGGTCTGTCGGGCTCGGTCGTTGGGGGTCGCAGCGCGGCCCCGTCGGGGTCCGAGACGAGCGCGGGCGAGGGCGAGGGCGAGGGCCAGGGCGAGCCGCCGGCGCACACCGAATCCCGGCGAACGCGAGGTCCACCGGTTCGCCGGTGGCACCGGTCCCGTTGCCGCGTTCGACTCCGCGGCAAATGCGGCGCGGTGCGAGCAGGGACGCCACAACGCTGGCGCCGACATCCCCAGTCGTGCGAGGGTCGATTCTTCTTGCACGACTGGCCCCCCCCCGTCCTACAGAACCGAAATCGCCTGCCGCGTCTTGCCTGCCGCCCTCAGGGAATGGAGGATGGACCCATGATGTCGCGATCGGGGATTCTCGGTTCTCTCGGCCTCGCCGCCGCGTGCGCGGCCTGCGGGAGCGGTGGCGCCGGCGCGACCGACATCGCGCCGACAGCCGATGGGGGGAGAGCCAGTGACGCGCGTCGGCCAAACGCGGGGGGGCGCGACGCGACGCCGGGGTACGTGGCGCCCCTGCCTCGGGCGGACGCTTCGGCGGCTCCGCCGGTCGACGCGGCGCCGCCGACCGCGCCGCCGTCGGATGGCGGGCGTGACTGCGGCGCCCCCGCGCCAGCGCCCGATCCGGCCTGCTACGATTTGTGGATCGACCCGCGGAAGCTGGGCGTGGAGGACGAGGTCGATTTCCGGTGGCCAAGGGCGCCGCGACGGCATTTCCTCGCTGACGAAAGAAGCTTTCACTTCGGCGGGCACATGTTTCACATCGGGGATCCCAACGACTTCGAGCGCTGGCCGGGCGAGGTCGCGCTCGCCACCTTCGACCGCGAGTCGAAGCAGCTCGTGAAGCTGCGTCGGTTCGACGTGTTCGGGCCAAGAGCCTGCTGGAACTGCCGCGACGTGGACGACATGGCGCTGGCGCCCGACGGCACGTTCGCGATCCTGTTCCACTACGAGCCGAATCCGGCGACGTACGACGTCCGTTCCGAACTGGTCGTCGGGCACGTCGACCGCGAGGGCTACCAGGTCGTCCGGCCGATGGGCGAATCGGACTTCCGCGGCCACGTCGTCGACTGGGATGGCGAGGCCTTTGCGGTGCACGGGAACGGCGACATCGAAGGGTCGCCGCCCGGTTGGATACTGACACGTGTCGGGACGGATGGGACCGTGTTGCTGCCGCCGCGCCGCATCGAGGGCGGCGTCGGCAACGACCTGCGAGACATGCACTACGCGACCGATCCGGTCACGGGGCGGACGCTCTCGCTGAGCGAGGCCCGCTCGTCGAACGACACAGTCGTGCTCTGCGCTCACGACCGAATCGGCCAACCGCTCGGTGACCTTGGCACTGGCTGCATCGAGTTCGGGCCTCTGCACACGCCGGAAGAGGAGCAGGTCGCCCGTGGAGTTCGACGCTTTTCGCTTGCCATTGCCCTGCACGACCAAGGCTTCGTCGGGTACGCGCAACCGGAGGGCACTGGCGGCGGCGGCGTTCGGCATGCCCTGTTTCGCCTAAACTCGCCCGTGAGCCCACAGCCGCCGGTCGTCCGAGGGTTCGTGCCTTTCAGCGAGCCCCGCGGGGGGTACGCCGGGGATTGGCGGGAGGTACAGGTCGTTTCGCGCCCGGGGGCGTCATGGCCGTGGGTCATCACCAAGACCGAGAACGGCATCGAACGCATCTCTTTCGATGACAACGGGCTCGCCGGGCACGAGCTGCTCGTGTGGAGTCCGGCTGATCGGTGCAGGCGCTTTCATGAATGCGCGGAGGGTGTAGAACCGCGTCTGTGGGACCGAGCTGGTTTCACCTTCCAGACTTCAGGCGGAGAGTCCTGGCTCGGGTCACTGCAGGTGGTGCCGGAAGATCCGGAGCTTCTCTTGAACCACGACCCCGCGAGAGGCACGTTCCGCATCATGAGTGCGCGTGCTGGATGTCAGTACGTTCACACATGGGACATGGTGACGAGCGCTCGCACGTCGGGACCTCGCTGCCCGTAGGCACTTGAAACTGGCCGGACCGGCACTTGGCCCCCCATCACAGGAGGTTGTCATGAGGGCACGCATGTATGCTCCGTTGGTTCTTCTTCTTCTGCCGTCGGCCGTCGGTGCCGTCCCACTGGCCTGGGACCCGCTGCCATTCCGGCCCAAGATCGGCCGCTGCGTGCCCGTCGAGGTGGCCGATGAGTCGCCCACGGCCTCAGGACGGGGAAACCGGCCCGCGGACCGGATGCTGACCCTCGACTTCGGGACCTACCGCAGCGACCACTTTCCAGAGAGCGTCGGCGCTCCCGAGGCGTTGGTCGAGGACATCGAGGTCTGCCTGCTCGACACGGCCGGCGGCGTCGAGTGCCAATCCATCGCCGTCGGCGGCATCTGTTCCAACAGCCCCGAGGGCGACTTTCCAACTGGCTGCGGGTGGGATGCGAACAGCCTGACAGCGGCCCTGACGCCCGTTGCAGGGGGGCCTGGACATGCCGACCGGTCGGCGCCCGTGACGACCCGGGTGTACAAACCCACGGATCCGCCGACCCTTCTGGATTGGATGAACGACGACGTGGAGGTCGTGTTCCTTCGCGTTCGGATGAGCCCGACGTCGGGTATCCCGGATGACAGCGTCGAGACCGCGCTCCGATTCGGAGGGTTCTGCGTCGTGCCCACCGTGGTGGCGACCAAGGGCGACGTCGACGACCCGGTCGACTTTCCACCCCGGGGCCAGGGTCAACCGGCCGGCCCCGGTTTCGTCCTCATCGGACAGGTGCCTGGCGAGTCGAACCCGCTTGCGCCCTACGGCTTCTCCGCCGCGGAGCTCTGCCTGGCCGGAAGTCAGGCGGGATACACGACCTGGGGTCGGGATACCGGCGACCCGGATGGCGATGGTCTCTTGGACCATGACGAGGGGCTGGGGGACACGGATGGAGACGGCCTGGCGGACATGTACGATGGCGACGACGACGGCGACGGCGTGGCCACCAGGAACGAGCTCCAGCATTTCCCCGGGACCCAACCGCAGCTGGTGGACATTCTCGGTGACGGCGTTCCGCTCCACCTGCGCATCGACCTCGCGTTCGACAACACGGTCAACGACGCCGATGGCAGTGGCGTCAACGACTCTGCGGAGGTCGGCCTGCCCGAGGACTGCGACGGCGATGGCATCCCGAACGCGCTCGAACTCACTGTGCTCGCTTCGAATCCCTACGGCAAGGATACCGACGGCGACACGATTCCGGACGGCGTGGAGGCTGTCGGTTTGCTGGAAGGGGTTCGGGACCTCGACCAGGACGGGATCCCGGACGTCCGCGACGCCGACGACGATGGGGATGGCGTCGAGACGGCCTGGGAAGTGTTCGGAACGGGCAGTCGCAACCCCGATGGGAGCTACCATGCCGCCAGCGCGGACGGCGACCTCCTGTGGGACTACATGCAGAGTGACGACGGGTCCGAAGCGGCCCCGCGCGCGCCCGAACCGCTGGAGCGGAAGTACTCATCCTGCGTCTCGCGCCGTGCCGCCGCCTTCGCGCTCGAGTCGGCGGCGCTCCTCGCCAAATGGCAGCACGATGTCGTCATGGCTGGCAACGACCCCCTTCGACGCGACCAAGTCCGTCTCCGCACCAACGGCCTGACTGCATGTGCCGGCGATCCGTGTCCGATCCACATCAGCGTCTTCCCTCGAACGGGAGGTCTGAAGGGCGGGCGCGGCTTCGTCAGGCTCAATCCCGCGCCATGGAACAGCCTGGACTTTCGGCCGCGCGGCACGCCGGCGAATCACTGGGCGACGGGCAACGCGGCCAACAAGGTGACGGGCGACCTCGGACACGAGTTCTTCCACACGTTTCAGGGGGCGTGGGCCCAACTCGACGAGCGAGACCACCTCGACATCGAAGAGTCATTCTTCACACGGCTCAATGAGTGGTTCGAGCCGACGGCCACCTGGGCGCCCTTCGCGTGCCTGCCTGCGGACGACTTCGCCGCTGGGGTGGCGGCGATCGACTCGTCCGCAGCCGAGGATGTGGTGAACCAACGCCTCGACCCGGGGCACCCGGACGTCGTGGCATCGCTCGAGGAGTGGACGAGCGTACCCGTGGAGCTGCGAACACCCGGGAACCGCTGCGTGAGCCGGTACAAGATGCACGACGAGAACGCGAGCGCTGTCGATCCGGAGCGAACGAACTGGTCCGGCGGCGGCGATTCGAAGCTGCTGTTCCAGTACGTGGCCAACCTCACCGAGGTCGGACCGTTCACCACTCAGCGCTACGCGGGCAGTCCGTTCTGGCGGTACGTCGTGGAGCAGTGGGCGCGAGGGCAGGACGACCCCAGATTCCCTCGTGACCGTGATGGATCCGCCCGGCCCTCACCCGGTCGACACACCCCCCTCGGCGACCTCGGCCGCTTCTCCGACGAGGGCGTCGACCTGCTCGGATTGGTGCTCGATGCGTTCTACGACGCACAGGCGGCGGCGGGCCCGCACGCCACGATGGGCGACATCTTCCCGGTTCTCGACGCGCTCTTCTTGGAGCGGACGGGGCGCGGGCTGTCCCACCTCTTCGCGGACTACCACACGGCGCTGGTCCTGAAGGAGTATGTCGAGCTCCGCACCGAGCCGGCGCCGGGTGGCGGGGTCCGAGCGTCGCGCGAGTTCATCAACGCGCGCTGGCGAATCGACTGGACAGGGGACTTCGGCGAGGCCAATCTCATCCCGAGCGACGACGGCACGGCGCACGACCGTGGCTGGTCCCTCACCGGCCTCCGAGGGCGCCCGGCGACCAGCCGCCCGCTCACCGTGGCGGCGGACCTGATCGGACCGGACACCCGCGGTACCGAGCGGCCGCGCCGCCGGGTCGACAGTTGGGACCCGGGCCCGGCCGCGGCCACGCCGCGCGTCCTGGCGGTCGGGGGTAGCGTGGGAGAGCAAGTGCCGGTGGTTCTGGAGCGTGGTGGCTTCTCGGTGATGTCCGTGCGCCCGTCGCCCGGGTATGGCGACTTGCGCGTGCGCGTCCAGAGCCACGCGAATCCGAAAGCGATCGTTCGCATCTTCACGGTTCTGGACGGTGTCCCTGCAATACACGGGAATTGCGCGAGCCGTTCCAATCCGCGGGGCATGTTGGGCGTCACGCCCGAGGGGTGCCGCTTTGCAAACGGTGACGTGGTCAGCGAGGTGGTCTCCGTACCCGCCGACGCCAACACGGGGTTGGCGGGCGACCCGGTCTTCGAGGTTGTTCTGATCGTCAGTGGTGCCGACGGGCCTGGCCTGTTCACGTGGTCGATGGGCCCAGCGGGGGCGGGGCCCCAGTTGGTCATCGTATCGCCCACGTCGTCTTCACTGGTGGATGCGGGTTCCTTCGACCCCGCCGGGCCAGACGAGCGGCGCGACGTGTTGACCCAGATCCGGTCCTTCGACGCTGACGGCTCAGCCGCTGGACCGCTTCTCGGCGACCTGACCCTGTGTATTGGCGAGGACCTCACTGACCCAAACACCGACGGCACGCCCCTCACGCTGCCCGGCGCGCTCGGCGAGGGAGATTTCGAGTTTCCCCGCGGTGAGTTCTGGAACGCCGTCCCGATCCCCCGTCCGATCTATGCTCTCGCGAACGACCTGTCCCCTCGGGTTCGGCTGGACCTGCGGGCCCTCTGGCACCCGGGGTGTTTCGCCGCCGGTGAGGCGGCCCCGCCTCATCCGTGTCGAGTGTCCGAGTATCCGGCCGGATGCGAGCCGCGCGTGGCGACGTCTGTCGACTCCGTGATGATTCGCGATCCAGACGCCGCAGCGCCACCGACCGACACGATGTTGGTGCTCGACCAGACGGTCCAGAACAACGACGGGTACTTCGAGGACATCCAGGCTGCAATCCCAGTCCTGCTGGCATCCCTCGGGGACTCGGACTATGTCGGGGCCACGCTCTACGGCTCGAACGCGCATACCGTGGTGGCTCCGATCGGCGCCGGACCGGGAAACCCGAACCCCTTCGTCGTCGGGCGGGACTTCCTGGCGGGCGAGATCGACGATGCGCTACCGCTCGACGAGTTGCCGGCGATCGGGGACGGGATGGTGAACGGGCAGTACCTCCTGCTGCAGCAGTGGCCAACGGCGGAGGCCGGACTGTGTACGAACGCGTGCCTCGACACCGATATCCGACAGCGCATGCTCGTCGTGGCAGCCCATGAAAACGGGGCCAATCTGACCACGAGGGCATACATCGTGAAAGACGGGAACGATGACCTCATCGACCCTGGCCCGCCACACAATTGGCCAGCCGACGACGTCGAACTCAACTACGTCGCGCGGCGGGAGAACGGCACGACAGTCCCCATCATCGACACCATCTCGCTCGGGCCCGACGGTGCGGTGGCCGACATGCAGCGGGCCGCGCACGTCGGCGGCGGTCAGTTCATGTACCTCGATGAGGCCGGCTTCCAGCCGGTTCCCGGCGTTCTACCCCGCTCTGCGCAACTGGCCGCCCGGTTTCGAGAGGCCGTCGACCGGGCGAACGACTTCGAAACCCCGTTCGAGCAAGCGACCTGGGGATTCGGGCCTGGCTACCTGCCCTGGTTCGCCGTCGAGAACGGTGCGCACGAGATGCGGTTCCTCCTCTTCGCCGGCCAGGCAGGGTCACGCCTGGATGAGACCGCACTGTTGGGCCCGAGCGGCGAGCCCGTGTTTCCGACGCGAGCAGGCGAACACTGGTCACTCTTCACCGTCGATGCACCAGACCCTGGAATGTGGCAAGCCACCTGGCTCGGCGATCCCGATGTGCCGCCGACAGACCAACCAGTGTACGCGGCCATGTCGGAGCGGCATCCGGTCACACTGAGAGTCGACGTGGCCGCGCTCCACAGCGACGGAACGGACGGCGGGTCGGTCGGCGGCGATCAACGCGCCGGAGACTTCATTGTCGTGAGGGCCACGATGGGCGAGGCCGGACAGACCGGGTATCCCATGATTGCCGTGGACATCGGTCGCCCGGACGGAAACTTTGACGCCCTGTATTTGTCCGACGGCGGATACGGCGACGACCCGACCGCGGGCGACGGGGTGTTCCAGGGCGTCTACCGAAACACCAGCGCCCCGGGGACATACAGCTTTTTCGCTCGGGCGATGATGTTCAGCCCTGAGTGGGGCATGCTCCAGCGGAAGCGGATGGCGTCGATGCACCTCCCCGCCGGTGTCGACGCGGACTCGGACCTCCTTCCCGATTGGTGGGAGAGTTGGCGTGGGACGCAGGCGACACAAGCTGATGCAACCACCGATCCCGACGGAGATGGTCTCTCCAACCTGCAAGAGTACCAGGCGGGCACCCACCCTGGGCAGGATGACACCGATGGCGGGGGCGAGACGGATGGGTCCGAGGTCGCGATGTGGAGGAACCCCAATCAGGCAGCCGACGACGGGGCGAGTGCGGCACGGATGCAGGCGTGCTCAGGATCGGACGCCATCCACCTTCGGTTCGCAGGCGTGTCGACAGCCGACCGGGTCCTGATCGAGCGTCGGTTGGGAACAGGTTCGATTGAAACCATCCACGACGGCGGCCTCCCTCCCGACGGAGAGCTGGTCGACTCTCCGGCGTTGGGCTCGACCGCCTGCTACAGGTCGCGACTCCGGACCCCCACGTGGTGGTCGGACACGACCGCGACGTGGTCGCCGTGGCAGTGTGCAATCGCGGCCTCGGACCCGGTCGCTCCGGTGCTCGAGGTGGATATCGAAGGTGGCTCGATCTCGCCGTCGCGGTACGTCGACGTTGCGGTGAACGCGAGCGACGTGCCGAAAGACATCGTTGGGAGCGAGTGTCGACCCCACCTCCTCGCCACGGAGCCCTCCGGGGTGGCGACGATGGCCATCCTGCCGAGCCCGGACACTTCGAATCTGCCGACGACGACGTGGGTGCCGTTCGAAGACCGTGCGACGATTCGCCTGGATGGGCTCGTACCGTCCGCGCACGAGCCGACCAAAGAAGTGGGGACCGCGTGGGTCGCCGTCCGGGATCTCTCAGGCAATGTGTCCGACGCAATGCAGGTCGCCGTCCTCCGGCCGGATCGCAGCACCCTCGATCGCGCTGTGCGCTCGCTGGACGACCTGCTCGACGCCGCCGGAACGGAGTCGTCGGCGCAGCTCACCAGCGCACTGGCCACTTGCGAGGCGGAACTCCAAGTGGCCATCGACGACCTGTCCGCGGTCGAGGACAGCGGTGAGGGGGCGGACCGCCTGCAAAGCGTGCTGGACCGTCTCGGCGGATTGAACGCCGCGGCGCAGCAAGAGGACTGGGTCGCAGTCGCCACCGCCGCCGACCAGGCACGGCGCAGCGCCGTTCGGATCTGGGGGGAATTCGACGTCCTCCTGGCGGACGCATTTTGACAACGCCGCCTCAGCGACATTTGCCCGAGGCGTTCTGCGCGCCACACGACATGTCGGCATTCTCGCTGAAGTCGATGCCTTGGGAGTCGCAGAACCAGATGCCGCAGTCGGACTGGACCCGGAAGTGCAGGTGCGCGCCGAACGAGCAGCCGGAGATGCCGGACACGCCCAGAGTGTAGTTGACATGAGAAGCTGTACGACAACGCGCCCATCTACGGCAACGGGTTGCCGGGCCGGGCCGCCGGACAGCCGCGCATATCTCGCCCTGCCCCGGAGTCGAGCCCGGGTCCGAGTCACTCGGATTGTCCCTCCCGAGTCGCGCGGTGCGCTCAGGCGGTCGCCATTCCCGCGGGCGCGGGCGGTGGCCGGGCCTCGGCCGGGGTCGCCTGGGCCCTCACACTCTGGAGGTCGCGGCGCGCAGCGGAGCCGTCGTGCACGGAGCAGAGTCATCGCAATCGGCCGCCGCACGTCGGGCACGCGAGGACGTCGATCTCGAAGACGCGCCGCAGGAGTTCATGCCAGAGGAGGTGCCGGTCGCTTCGGGCTTTCGGTGGCGCGGGGGCGACCGGTGCCGGTGGTGGCTCGCCGCCGGCCTCTCCGGCCGCACGGGCTGACGGCACGATCTCCGCCCTGGCTCGCAAATTGGGCGAGCACGCCGTGACAGCGCGCGAGGTTCCTGCCCGCGCGGAATGAGCGCGGCGAGGCGGGCGAAAAAAAATAGCATGCGGCTTGAGTCCGGCGACCGAACCGGGACAGGCGTGGTCCGTGGCGGGGCGGGGCCCGGCGCGGGTCGACGACCCGCGCCCGTGCAAACGCGACGGACTCGGCCAACGGGTCAGTGAGCGCGGGCTCGTCGGCCGGCGAAATCCGGGGCCGCGTCGGATTCGTGTACGTACACACCATCGAGCACGATGGAGTGCAGGTGCACATTGAGTCCGCAGGCCGAGCCGTATCGCTGCACAACCGACACCGCGCCGCGACGGCCGCCGTCAGCCGCAAGGCCCTCACGCCGGGCGCGGCGTCGTTGGAAGGCGAAGACCGTCCCGATGAACGCGCCGATCAGAACCCGAACTTCCGCCGAGCGTACTGGTGAGCGCGGACCCACCCTGAACTTCACGGGCCAGTGCGGGGGCGTGTCGCACAAGAGCCGCGCGCTCGCCGCGCCCTCGCCGACTGTTGCCGCCCAGCGACCATGCCGCCATGTACCTCGCAGCCGTGCGGCGCGCGGTGTTTCGGCCGTGAGAAAGAACAAGTCTGAAAGTGCAATTCCCGCGCGCTTCCGACGCCCCGGCGGCGAATTCCGTCAGCGGTCGATGGGCCCCAGCCACTCGCCCAGGCAGCCCTGCGCCGTGGCGAGCATGACCCGGAAGGGGGCGTCGCCGACGTCGATGGTGTGGACGATGGCCATCCAGTCGGTCACGGCCAGGTCGCAGAAGCCCGTCTCGACGTAACACAGCGCGTGCGAGTCGGTGCCCATACGGTCGATGGTCTCGCAGTCGGCGTCGTAGGCGACTTCGGCCTCGAGGTAATCGGCGAGGCAGCGGCGAACGCGCTTCAGCCAGGCGTCGGCGGCGGGGCCGACGCGGGGTTCGGTGACCTGGGCGAATCGGCGGCAGTAGCGGCCCACGTAGTCGATCAGGTAGGCGTCGCGGCCGCACTGCGCCGTCTGCTCGCGACAGTCGTAGTAGTTGCACAGGCGGCAGTCGTCGTAGGCGTCCAGGTAGTCCGTGCAGACGTCCGTGGCCGGGGCCTCCGGGCAGGCGGGAACGGGGCAGGCGGCGTAGAAGCCCAGCGCGCAGGCCAGACGCCCGAGGGGGCCGTCGGCCTTGGCGTCGACGAACTGCGCGGCGAGGGCGTCGCAGTCGGTGGCGAGTACGGTGGCCGCCAGCTCGGCGTCGCAGGTGGTCGTGGCGGGGGCGGGCAGGTCCAGCGCGCAGGCCGCCAGGTGCTCGGCGGCGCGGGCGCAGAGGGCGTCGGGGGCGGGCGCCGCGGGGGTCTCGTCCGTCGGGGCGGGGTCCGCGCAGGCGGCGAGGGCGAGTGGCAGGCAGAGCGACCAGAGGAGCGGGAGAAAACGCATGGCGCGGCCGCACAGCACTTACCGTGCCAAGGCTCGCGCGCTCAGTCGGCGATGCACCCGCAGCCGCAGAACGGATGCGCGAAGGCATGCTCGCCCTCGGGGCAGAACACGCCGTCGGCGCGGCAGACCTCGTAGTCGCGGCTGACGATGCGCGAGGCGGCGGCGAGCTCCGGGCACTCACCCGTGTCGAAGGTGCAGCCGCAGTAGAACGGGCTGCCGAAGTGCTGCTGGTTCTCCCCGCACCGCACGCCGGGCGCGACGCAGTCGGCGGCGCCGAAGGCGTAGTAGGTGCCGTCGTCCCGGTCGCCGTTGAAGATCTCGTCGTGGGAGTTCGTGTAACAGCCGCACCCGCAGTCCTGCTGGTAATAGACCTGCTCCTGCCCCACGCACACCGGCGCGTTGCCGGCCTGGCAAGCTTCCCAGGTCCCGGTCACGCGGTAGCCGTCGCCGGGCTCGGGGCCCACGGGCGGGCCCTCGGCGGGGCACGTCGGGGCGGGCGTCTCCTCGCAGCCGCAGCCGCACTGCGGCCGGAAGAACCGTGTCTGGCCGGGGGGGCAGCTCAGGTCCATTTGCGTGCACTCGCGGGCGTCGCGGCTCTTGTAGTGCACCCCGGGCGCGGCCGGATCCGGGCAGCCGCGCTCGGTGTTGAAACACCCGCAGCCGCAGCCCTCGAGCGCGTAGAACATCGAGTTGGGGATCTCGCCGTTGCCGTTGCCGAGGCCGCGGCTGCCGGAGCAGTCGAGTCTCGCGGCGTCGGTCGCGTCGCAGATGGCGCGCGGGGTCCAGAACGCGCCGTCCTGGTTGGTCGGGCACTCGCGCGCCGCGCCGCTGTTGGCGCTGTCGCGGTCGCAGAGCATGCGCACGCTCGCCGATCCGGTGAGGCGTCTACAGTGCGACGCGCAGGCCGCGGCCGGTGCCGACGTGTCGCTGCCGTCGTCCGCCTCGCAGAGTGCGTTCTCCACGTGCAGAAGGGCCTCGTAGCCGCTGGCACACTCGCAATACAGCAGGCCGGGCCCCACGGGCGGATCGGGCTCGTGGCAGGCGGCCTGGCCGCCGTAACACGCGTCGACCGTCGCGCCCGCGTCCTCCGGGCCGCAGAAGTAGCTCTCGCAGTCGCTCGGGTCATCGCAGGGCAGGTCACTGCACAACGCACCCGTTCGGCCGCTCGGGCAGCGACACATATGGATGAACGGGCCTTCGAGCGGCGGCTCGATGATCACCTCGGTCGTCACCTCCAGGGTGTACGGACCGCGCCAGGCGCCCACCTCCTCGTCCAGGTAGCCATCGACGAAGACAAACACGGACTGATCCTGCTGCAGCGCCAGGGCGAGCTCGGGGTTCAGGGTCGCGTCCGGCGCGTCGTCCGCGCAGGCCAGTTCGGCCCCTGCGGCGCCGCAGGCCGTGCGGATGTAGAGCACCGGATCGGCGTCTTCCGCGGGCAGGCCGCGGCCGCTGACCCGGAACGTGTAGTCCCCGGCGGTCGGGGCCACGAAACGATACACGACGTCGCCGGCGCCGCCGCCGCAGGTGCCCTCGCCGTGGGCGTCCTGGGACTCCGTGGTGCCCTCGTGACGCCAGCCGCCGTCGGCGTTGAAGTCGTTGAGGAGCAGCGGATTCGCCGGGCACGCGACCGTGTCCGGGGGCTCGAGCTCATAGCCCGTGCCGGCCTCGGAGGCGCGCGCCGCGGGGCTGGCGAGCAGTGAACATGCGGCCACGAGAGGCAGGGCGATGCGCTTCACGGTGCACCTCCGGCGAGGCAGGCGCCCACGGCGGCGCAGTCCTGGGGGGCGGCCAGAACACAGGCCCGCTCGGCCGGCGTCGAGGTCGCGACGCAGCCGTCGACACAGGCGGCGTCGAGCTCCGGCGGGGCGTCGGGACCAGCGCAGGCGCTGGCCGCGGCGCAGGCGCGGGTGCATTCGTCCTGAACGTCGGGGTCCGGCGGGGGCGCCGGTGGACCGGCGAAACACGCCGCCAGGGCGTCGCAGTTCGCGGCCGCGCCCGCGACGCAGTCGCGCTGGGCCGGTGTCGAGGTGGCAATGCAGCCGTCGACGCAGCTCGCGCGGAGATCGGCGGGGGCGTCGACCGCGGCGGCGCAGCGCAGGGCCGCGTCGCAGCCCGTCTCGCAGGCGGCGCGGAGGGCGGGGGCCACGGGCGGGGCCTCGCCGGCGAAACACGCGGCCTGGGCGTCGCAGTCGCCGCCGGCCGAGATCATGCAGTCGAGCTGCGCTGGCGTCGAGGTGGTGACGCAGCTCTCGACGCAGCCGGCCTCGACGTCCGGAGGCGCGTCGATCGCGGCGCAGGCCAGGGCCCCGGCACACGCGGCCTCACAGGTGGCCACGAGGGCCCCGTCCGGGGGCGCGACCTCCGCGACGAAGCAGGCGGCCAACGCCTCGCAGTCCGCGCCGGCGCCCGTCGCGCAGGCGCGCTGGTCGGGCGTGGAGTCGCGCTGGCAGGCCGCCTCGCACTCGGCCGCCACGTCGAAGGCCGGGTCCGGGGGCGCGCCCTCGGGCACGGCGCAGGCCACGGAGGCGGCGCAGGCGCGGGCGCACTCGCCGGCCACGACGGGATCCGGAGCGGGCGGGGGGGCACCGGCGAAGCAGGCGGCGAGCGCCTCGCAGGCGGCGCCGGCGGCCGTCACGCAGGCGCGCTGGACGGGGGTGGAGTCCTGCCGGCAGCCCTGCTCGCAGGCGGCCACGACGTCCGGCGCGTCGATGGCGCCCTGGCAGGCGACGAGCGCCACGCAGCCCGCAGCGCAGACGGCCGCGGGGTCGTCCGGAGGGACGATCGCGCCGCCGGTGTTCTCGCCGCCGACGGGCGCGCCGCCGGTGTTCTCGCCGCCGACGGGCGTGCCGCCGGTGTTCTCGCCGCCGACGGGCGTGCCGCCCATGGGGGTACCGCCCGTGGGGGTACCACCCGTGGGGGTACCACCCGTGGGTGTACCGCCCGTGGGGGTACCGCCGGTGTTCTCACCGCCGAGCGGCGTGCCACCCATGGGGGTACCACCGGTGTTCTGGCCGCCCGAGCCGGTCGCGTCGGGCGCAGCGGTGCCCCCGCGGCCGGCGTCCGTCGGGGTGACCGAGCCACCGGAGCCGCCGGCGCCGCCGTCCGAGCCGCAGGCGTGTGCGATGAGGAGGCCCGCGAGGAGAAGCGCGCGCCGTGTCGGCGGCGACATCGAGGGGCGTGCATCGAATGGCGTGCGCATGGGACTCCGGAGAGAGACGTTCCCCCGCCCTAGGCGACCGACGGGCGGATTGCGCGGTGTCGCCGCCGTTTTTCTCGCCTTCGTTGCCCGCGGCGCCGGGGGCACCGTAGAACAAGGCATGCACATGCGCCGCCGACCGACCCCGTTCGCCCTCGCCCTGCTCGTCCTCGTCGCCCCGTCCGGCGCCGCCGCCGTTCGCCTGACGGAGACCGACACGTCGACGCCGGCGGAGGGCATCACGGTGCGTCGCTACCGGACCGCGAGCCCGGCGACGGACGCGCTCGCCGCCTTCGTGGACCTGTGCGCGGCGCGCCTGTCCGTCGAGGCGACGGCCGTGAGCAACGGCACCCAGAGCACCGGCGGCTGGGCCGGCGACGCCGGCGTGACGCTCGCCACCAACGGCGACTTCTACAAGACGGGGCCGCTTCGCGTGTACGGCAACGCCGTGGGCGGCGGCGTACCCTGGCCACGCAACCAGACCGGGACCGATCCGGCCTACGCCGCCGAGTGGTACTACCAGGACTACGGCTACTTCGCCTTCGGGCACGACTGGGTGGACTTCAGCCACACGGGCTGGGTCAAACGCAACGACGCCGCCGCCGTCGAGGGCTGGGCGCCGGGCATGGTCGAGGACACGACGCCGCCGGGTGTCTTGTCGCTGGTCAGCGGCTTCCCGGAGCTGGTCACCGAGGGCCGGCCGATGCGCTGCGACGATCCCACCGCGGGCACCTGTTTCCGCGACCGTTCGGACATGCGCGCCCGCCACCCGCGCACGGCGATGGGCCTCACCGAGGACCGCCGTACGTTCATCCTGCTGGTGGTGGACGGCCGCACGGGCTCCAGCGCCGGCATGTACGGCACGGAGCTGGCCGACACGATGGCCCAGCTGGGCGCGTGGCAGGCCTTCAACCTGGACGGGGGCGGCTCCAGCCAGTTCTGGGTGCGCGGGCAGGGTTACCTGAACGACGTCGACGGCAACAACAGCGGCAACGGCACCCGCGCGGTGGCCAACCACTGGGGCATCATGGCCGGCGGCGGCAACCCCGCGCGGCCGTCGCACTGCGTCGACAGCCCGCCATGCGGCGTGGTGCCGGCCGAGGGCGGCGTGGTGGACGACGCCGGCGCGTGTTTCCGGAGCTTCGGCCCGGCGCAGTTCTGGCGCGACGAGCCGGAGGGCGAGGGCGGCGGCCTGCACTGGACGAACGCCTGGTCCGGCGACCGGCCCCTGAACTGGGCCTGGTGGCAGCTCCACCTCGCCGAGGCCGGCACCTACCGCGTCGAGTTCAAGAGCCACCCCGAGTTCGGCAACTACGAGCGCGCGCACTACGAGATCGTCGCCGACGGCGCCTCGCACGCCGTGATCGTCGACCAGGGGCGCGACGACGCGTGGCACGACCTGGGCGAGTTCCACTTCGCCGCGGGCGGCCGGCAGTTCGTGCGCCTGAACGACGCCGCCGGCATGGACATCGAGAACGGCCACCACCTGGTCGCGGACGCCGTGCGCCTCACCCGCACGGACCTGCCCGCGTCGCCCGACGCCGGGGCTGGCGGCGCGATCGTGCCCGGCGCGGACGCGGGCGCGGTGTCGCCGGGCGTGGACGCGGCGCCGCCCGTCGG
>CAINDO010000283.1 GCA_903847385.1 uncultured Myxococcales bacterium | reverse complement strand
GGCCGCTGCCGACCGCGCGCCTCGCGCCGAGCCCGGCGCCGGAGCCGGCGCCGCTGCCGCCCATCGACGCCGAGGCCCTGCAGGCCGCCCGCGAGCTGCTCGAAGCGCGCTCCGCCGCCCGGCTGGCCGAGGCCGCCGACTCCATCGCGGGCCTGGACGCCATCGCCGTGGAGGAGATCCTGGCAGACGGCGACGACCGGCGAGTGGTGCGCATCGAGCACACCTCCGTGGGTGAACTTCAGGTCGAGGCGGAGCCCGCGGACGCGCCGAGCGCCGGGGCCGGCCTCGACGCTCCGGGTCGCCGCTCCGTGCTCGAGCAGTGGGGCGAGGAGCCGCTGGAGCTCGACGCGCCGACGGATCCGCGCGCCGGGCGCAGCCGCCCGCTCCCCTCGGACGACGACGACGCCTTCGTCTTCGAAATTCGCGACAGCCGGCCCTCGGCCAAGCCCGACGCCGGCAGCGTGGCCGCGGACCCCTGGGCGCCCCCGGACGACGCCGAGACCTCCATCGCCCCGGAGCGGCCCGCGCCGCCACCGGACCGGCTCGCCCTGGAGCGGCTGGGCCTGCCCCTGCTGGGCATCGTGCCCACGTTCGAGCCGGCCCCGCGCCTCGAGGCCTTCCCGCCGGGCTCGCTGGGCCTGCGCGAGCCGGTCACCCCCGTCGGACCGGCCGTCGTGCCCGAGCTGTCGTTGCCGGATCCGTTCGAGCTGGACGATCCTGGCCACCGGCTGCTCGCCACGCTCCAGGCCGAGCTCCTCGCCTGCGACGAGCGTCGGAGACTGGCGCTCCTGCTCCACGCCTTCGGACGCGTCGCACAGGACGTGGTCGGCAACGAGACCCTGGCCCGCGAGGCCTTCCGGGCCGCGCTGGTCAACGATCCGAGCCTTCAGCTCGACCGCTGGGCCGTGCTGGACGATCTCGACGCGCGCGGCGAGACCGAGGAGCTGGTGGCCATGCTCGCGCGCACCGGCTCGGGGACCTCCCCGGACGCGGACGCGCTCTATCGGGCCGGTCATGTGGCCTCTGCGCGCCAGCAGGACTCCGCGCGGGCGCTGGGCCTCTGGCAGCGGGCGGCGGAGACCTCGCTCTCGCCGGCCGGGCCGATGCTGGCCCGGTACGCGATGCAGCTCTCTCAGCTCGACTGGGAGGGCGCGGACGCCACGCTGGCCTCCCTGGGCGGTCAGCTCGATGGCCCCGTGCTGAGCACCCTGGTGCTGTTGGACCGCCTGCGACTCGCCGACGAGCTGGGGCTGCCGGACTCCGCACAGCAGGGCTACGTGCGGGCGGCGCAGGAGCGCATGGGCGGCACGCCGGCGGTGCAGGCGGCCCTCGAGCGTTTCGTCGCCACGCACGGCGACATGGAGTTGCTCCTCTCGGGGCTGCGCGGCCACTTCGACTCGGTGAGCGCCGACTTCCAGCGCGGCCAGCTCTCCGAGAGCGCCGCCAAGCGGGCCGTCGGCGAGATCTTCTACAAGGCGGCCTGGGCGCTGGAGCGCCTGGGGCGCCGCACGGATGCCCTGCGCGAGTACCAGAACGCGCTGCAGTCGCTGCCCAACGACCCGTACCTGCTGCACCGCGCCGGGGAGCTGGCGCGGCGGCTCGGCAAGGCGGACGAACACCGGACGCACCTGGAGCGCGTGGCGGCGCTCGCGCGGGACCCGGCCGAGGCGGCCAACGCCCTCTATCAGATGGGGCTGATCGCGCAGACGGTCCTCGCGGACGAGGCCCTGGCGGCGCGGGACTTCGAGCGGGCGCTCGCCGCGCTCCCGACCTTCACGCCGGCGCTGGCGGCCCTGGGTCGTCAGGCCATGCGGCAGGGCCGATGGGGAGACGTCCGGCAGCGCTTCGAGACCGAGATCGCGCAGCTCGAGGAGTCGCTCAACAAGCCCCTCGCGCAGGAGGTCCGGGAGCGCACGATCCGTGGCGTCCTGACCCGCTACTACCGCGTGGCACGGGTGCTGGAACAGCAGCTCGCCGAGCCGGACACGGCGCTGGTCTATCACAAGCGCGCGCTGGCGCTCTCGCCGCGGTTCCTGCCGGCGTTCCTGGCCATCGAGCGCAACTACGAGCAGACGGGGCGCTGGCGCGAGCTGGTGGCGCTCTACCGGGGCCTCGTCGATCGCGCCGTCGGCAGCGACATCGACCCGGGTCCGCTGCTGACGCGGGCCGCCGAGGTGCTGCAGTCGCGCCTCGGCGACGATCGCAACGCCGCGCGGGCCTATGCCCGCGTCCTGGCGAGCCAGCCGGACGATCGCCGTGTACTGGAGCGCGCCAGCGAGATCTTCGCGCGCCTGGGCAACCGCGCCGCCGTGGTCGAGGTCGAGCTGCGCCGCGCCGGCACGGCGCCCAACGCGCGACAGAAGGCTCGCCACCTGCTCCGCGCCGCCGAGATGCAGGCGCTGGACGGCGACCCCTTGCTCGCCGCCGCCGAGGCCCTGCCGATCTTCCGCAGCGCCTGGGACGCCGAGCCGGGCAACGCCGGCGCGTTCGACGGTGTCGTGCGGGCCGCGGCGATGCTGGGCCGGGCCGCCGAGGTCGGACACCTGGTCGCGCGGCTGCAGGACATCCCCCCCCTGGACGCCGCGTTGCTGGCGCAGGCCGCCGACCTGCTCCTCGCCGCCGGCCGCAACGAGGAGGCCCTCGGCGCCCTGGACGCGTGGCGTCGGGCGAGCCGGGACTCGGACCTCGTCACGCCGCTGCGCATCCTGGCGCTCGAGCGCGCCCAGTCGTGGCGGCCGCTCGTCGACGCGCTCGAAGAGCTGCTTCACCAGACGCCCGACGCGCGCCGCCGCTCCGGTCTGCTCGCCCGCATCGGCGAGATCCACGAGTTCCGCATCCGAGAGCCTGAGCCCGCCCTGGACGCCTACCAGCGCGCCCTCGCGCTGGATCCGACGTGTCAGACGGCCCGGGACGGCTCGATGCGCCTGATCATCGCCGGGCACGACTCGATGCTCTCGATGGCCACCAAGAGCGTCGTCTCGGGGCTCTTCGCCGCCCGCGAGGCGGCCCTGAGCGGCAACGTGCTGGAGATGTCCGCACACGTGGAGCGCCTCGCGCCGCACGCGCTCGACGAGCGGACGGCGGCGGCGGTGCACCGCATCTCCCACGGGGCCGCGCTCGAGGACGAGCTCGTGCAGTTCGCGTTCGAGGGGGCCCCGGAGCGGCTGGACTTCTTCGAGGCCTGGATCGCCCGGCTCGAGGGGCCGCAGCGGCGTTCGGAGCGCATCGACGCTTACTGGCGTCGCCTCCCGTTCGAGGAGCCGGCCCAGCAACCGGCGCTGCTTGCCAGCCTGGTGGCGCTGTGCGAGGCCGCGCGGGACGAGGACGGCTTGACGAAGGCCGCCGACGCGCTGCTCGGGCTCGACCCCGCCTCGCTCATCGCACCGCTCGCGCTGCGCCGGCAGGCCCGCCGCACCGGTCAGGCCCTCGCGGCCTTCGAGGCCGGGGAGCGGGTCGCCGGGCTCCTGCAGTCGCCCCACCTGGCCGCCGAGACCTACCGCACCCTGGCCGAGGAGGCCGTGTCGCTGCCCGTGGCCGCCGCGCGTGCCCGGGGTCTGCTGGAACAGGCCGTCGTGCTCGATCCGGGCGACCGTGCCGCGACCTCGGCGCTGGAGCAGCGCCTCCGCGAGGAGCAGGACTGGGGCGAGCTCCTCGGCCTGTACAACCGACGCATCGTCGCCGGCCTCACGCGGGACGAGGCCCGCACGCTGTATCTGGCCAAGGCGCGCCTGCTCGGCGGGCCGCTCGATCAGCCCGACGAGGCCGTGGCCACCCTCCGCGGGTTCGTGGAGCAGTTCTCCGAAGACGCCGCCGGTGTCCTGGACGCCGCGCTCTACGCCCGGGACCTGCGCGCCCACGACCACGCCCTGAACTGGCTGGAGCTGGCCTCGGGCGCCGACGACGACGACATCGCGGCCGAGGCCGGGGTCGTCCGGGCGCGGCTGCTGCGCGAGTTCGGGGACGCCGCCGGTGCCCGACGCGAGCTCGAACGTCTGGTCGTCCGCGTGCCTCGCTGCGCCCCGGCGCTGGAGCTCTTGTCCGAGGTCCTGGCGGCCGCCCGCGATTGGCAGGCCGTCGTGCGGGTGCTGCGTCGCCTCTTCGATCTGGAGACGCGCCCGGTCCAGCGCGCCGAGCGCGCCTGCGGCATCGGCGAGATCCTGTCCCGCGTGAAGGGGGATGCCCGTGCCGCCGCGGGCTGGTTCAAGCGGGCCATCGAGCTCGACCCCGCGTCGCTGCATGCCGTGTGGCGCATGCTCGAGGAGGCCGATCGCCTGCCGCCCGGCGAGGTTCCCGTCGAGCACATGATGGACGCCGTGGACCGCGCGCTGACCGAGGTGCAGGGCCGCCTCCTGGACGACCCCTTCAACGTCGACCAGCTCCGTGGTTACGCACAGTTGCAGTCGCGTCGCCAGGTCTGGGACGCCGCGTACCTGGCCCGCTCAGCGCTGGAGTTCCTGGGCGAGGCCGACTCGGCCGAGCGGGCGTTCCTCACGCAGCGGCGGGCCCGCCTGGTCGTCGACTTCGCGGCCTCGCTCACGGCCGCGCAGCGTCAGCAATCGCTCATGCACGACGCCGAGCACGGCGTGGCGGGCGAGGTCTTCGCCACCTTCGCGCTCGTCCTCACGGACCTCCTGTCCGAGCGCCCGCCCTCGGGCGCCACACGCCTCTCCGCGCGCAGCTTCCCGCGGTGGCAGAACGACTTCACGCAGATCGCCCAGGGCCTCGGCGCCGAGGACATCGAGCTGTGGCAGATCGGTCAGGCCCCCGCGCGGCTGACGGGCACGTACCTGCCGTCTCCGGCGTTGATCGTCGGCGCGGACGTCCTCGCCGCCGCCGTGGACGCCAGCCTCGCGTTCCGCCTCGGGCACCTCGTCGAGGGCCTGCACGCGGGGCGCCTGCTCTTCGATCGCAACGGCGCCGATCGCGTCGCCGCCGCGGTTCGCATCATCCTGGAGATCGTCGCCCCCGAGGCCGCGGAGCGGGTGGTCGGCTCGGCGCCCCTCGGGCCGGAGCTGCAGACGCGGATCGTCGACCGTGCGCAACGGCTGCCCCGGCGCCTGCTCTCCAACCTCGAGGCGCGTCTCCAGGCCGGGACGGACGAGCCCCTCGACTTCGCGTCGCTGGCCGCGGGCATCGCCGAGTCCCGCGCCCGGGCCGGATTCCTGGCCTGCGGTGACCTCGGCGTGGCGCTCGAGTCCGTGCGCACCATCGCCGCCGGGCAGTACGACACCCGCAACATCCGGGTGCTCGAGCCGGCGCGTGCGCTCATGGCCTTCTCCCTGACGCCGGCTTGCATCGCGCTGCGCAAGTCCCTGGGCGTGGCGGTGCAACGATGATCGACGCCCTCAATCCGGCGGACGCCGGAGAAGTGGCCGAGTGGCAGGCGCTCGCGGCCTTGTTCCGCGAAGAGGCCGGCCTGGCCGGCAACCCCCGCCGCGTGGCGCGGCACCTCGTCGAGTTCGGGCGCATTCACGAGGAACAGCTCGGCGACCTCGACGCCGCCCGGGCCGCCTACGAAGAGGCCCACGTCGCCGATCCGACGGACGTGGCCTGCCTCCGCGCGCTGCGCCGCATCGCCGAGCGCACGTCGGACTGGAACGCCCTGAAGCTGGCGATCACCCGCGAGCTCGAGGCCGCGCCGACGGACCTCGACCGCGCCGTGCTCCACCTGCGCATGTCGATCCTGCTCTCCGAGCGGTTCTCCGACCTGGCGAACGCACGCGAACACCTTCGCACCGCCGCTGAACTGGCGCCGGACGACCCGGAGATCCTGCTGCGCCTCGAGCTCGTCACGCCCGAGGACGACGCCGCGACCCGCGTCGAGCTGCTCGGCCGTCGTCTGCGCCTGACCGAGGCGCCGAGCGCGCGCACGAACATCCTGCTGGAGATGGGCCGGCTCACGGAGACCGCCCTGGAGTCGGACGAGGACGCGCTGTCCCTTTACCGCGAGGCGCTGGACGTCACGCCGGGCTCCCGGGACGCCATCGAGGGCATCGTCCGTCTGTACCTGCGGGCCGGTCGTTCAGCCGAGCTCGTGGCGACGCTCATGCAGCTCGTGACCGAGGTCACCGACCAGGAGCTGCGCGGGCGGATGATGTACCTCTCGGCGGTCCTCAACATGACCCGCCTGGAGCAGTTCGATCGCGCGCCGCTCCTGTTGGGGCAGGCCGCCGTGCTGCTTTCGCACGATCCCACCGTCGTGCGCGAGCTCATCGCCGACTACGAGTCCCTGGGCATGTGGGGCCCGGCGAACGCGCTGCTCGAGGCCCTGGCCGGCCAGGAGGGCGGGGTGCTCGGCGCGGTGTCGCTGTATCGCGCGGGCCTGAACACCGAGGCCGGGTTGGGGAACGCCGCCCAGGCCCTCGACTTCTACCGCCGCGCGCTCGCGCTGGCGCCCGGCTTCGCGCCGGGTCACGCCGCCGAGCGCCGCATCTCTCTGCGCACTGGGGACGAGACCGCGATGCTGGGCGCCGTCGATGCGCTGGCCAACCTGGCCGACGATCCGGCCACGCGCGCCGTGCTGATCGGCTACACGGCGGACGTCATGGAGGCGCGCCACCCGGAGGCCGGCGGGGGCGGGGACGAGATCCTCCGCCGCTGGCAAGCCGCGCTCACGGCCGCATCCCACGGGACCGGCCCCCTCGGGGACACGGCGCCGATCCAGGCCGCCCGGCGTCTGCTGATCGAGCGTCGCGGGCCCGCCGAGCTCGCCCGCGTCCTCGAGACCTGGCTCTCGCGCCCGCTGGAGACGGACGCCCGCCGCGCCGCGCTGGCGGCCCTCGCCGAGGTGCTGGAGATTCAACTCGACGACGCGCGCGGGGCCGTGCGCGCCCTGCAGCAGCTCGTCGAGTGCGCGCCGGACGACACGTCCGCGCTCCGCTCGCTGCAGCGCCTCTGCGCTCAGATCGGCGATCTGCCGGGGGTCATCTCCGCCGCCGAACGGGAGATGACGACCCTCGACGACCGCCCCCGCAAGCTCGCGCTCCTGCTCCGCAACGCCGAGATGCTCGAGGAGCTGGGCGAGCCGCGACGCGCCGAGGACGCCTGGCGGCGCGCGCTGGCGCTGGAGCCACGCTTCCTGCCGGCGTTGATCGGGCTCGGCCGCCTGCTGTATCACCACGGCCGCTGGCACGACCTGGCCGCCCTGCACCGGCACGAGCTGGACCACCTGGGGGCCGAGGAGTCCGAGCGCGCCGGTGTCCTCGGGCGCCTCGCCGAGCTCTATGAGTTCCGGCTGGAGCAGCTGGACGAGGCCGCCGCCTGCTACGAGGAGATCCTGGCCGTCCGCCCGAAGGCGCCGGACGCCCTCGCCGGGCTGGAGCGCCTCTACGGCGCCCGCGACCGTTGGCCGGAGCTGGCGCGGGTCCTGCGCCAGCGCGCCGACCACGTGGACGAGCCGCGCGACCGCGCCGTTCTCCTGTTTCGTCTGGGCGAGATCGAACACGAATCCCTGGGTGACCTGGAGTCGGCCCTCGACCACTACGAGGCCGCCCTGGAACACTTCCCGGGCCTCACGCCGGCGAACTGGGCCCTCGAGCGCCTCGTCGTCGCCATCGGCGACCGCGAGCGTCAGGTGATGCTCTTCCGCGGTCTGCTGGCGCGCAGCGACCACCCGGCGCAGCGCGCGATGCTGGCCCACAAGCTGGCGCTGTTGCTGTCGCCCGCGGACGCGCGGCCGGTCTATCAGGAGCTCATGGAGCAGGGGGGCGAAGAGCCCGCTGCACTTTGGGCGCTCTATCGCGAGGCCGCGGAGCGCGGCGACCGGGCCGAGGTCGCCGAGCGGCTGTCGCGCCTGGCGCAGTGGGTGCACGACCGACGCGACGCCCTGCTCCTGTGGCGCGAGGCCGCCGAGAACGCCGAGGAGGCCGGGCGCGAGGTGGACGACGCCTTCGTCATCGGTCTGTGGGACCGGGTCCTGGCGCTGGAGCCCACGGGGGGCCGCGCCTGGGAGGCCCTGCATCGCCGTCGGCGTCGGGTCGGGGACCAGGCGGAGTACGCCGCGTTCCTGGTGCGTCTCGGCCGTGCCACGGACGACGAGCGCACGGCCTCGGTGACGCGTTGGTCGGCGGGGCTGCTGTACGACCGGCTGGGCGGGGACGACGCCCTCTCGCTCTACCGAGAGGCCGCGGGCCTGTGCGCCGAGGATCCCGTCCCGGTGTGGCTGCTCCTCACGGCCGCAGAGCGCGCCGGGGTCGAGTCGGACCGCGCCGAGCTCCAGGTCGAGCTCGCGGGTCGGCGGCTCGCGCACGCAGCCGCCGCCTCGGACCTGACCGCCGCGGGCCTCTACTTCGCCGACACCGCCGGAGACCGGGCGCGGGGGCTGGCCTGCCTGCTCGAGGCCGTCCGGCGCGACCCCATGGCGCACGACGCCGCCGCGCGTGCGGAGAGCTTGCTGCGGGAGGACGCTCAGCTCACGGAGCTCGCCGGGTTCCTCCAGCGGCGCCTGCGTCGCCTGCAGTCCCCGGACGACGTCATCCCCGTGGCCCGCCGCCTGGCGGCCCTGCAGCTCGGGCCGATGGGCGACCTCGCCGGCGCGCGGGAGACGCTGGAGCGGCTGTCGGGGTATCTGCCCGACGACTTCGAGATCCGCTGGCAGCTCGCCGAGTCCATGGCGCTCGCCAGCGAGCCGCGGGCCGCCGTGCTGGCCTACGAGGACGCTCTCGCCATCGCCCCCGACGACGCCGACCGCGCGCGGGCCCACACCCGCATCGGTCAGCTCCGTGCGCGGCGGCTGGGGGACCTTCAGGGCGCGGTCGAGGCCCTGCGGACGGCCGTCGGCCTGCTGGATCCCCACGGCGAGGCCCTCGAGGAGCTGGCGGCCATCTACCTGCTGGTCGGCGAGGCGGCGTCGGCGCTGCTGGCCTACGAGCGCCTCGAACGCCTGGTGAACGACGCCGAGCGCCGGCGCGACGCGCAGGCCGGACAGATCCGCGCGCTGATCGCCGCGGGGCGCCTCCCCGAGGCCCGCACGCGCCTCGCCGAGTTCCGACGCCTCGCCCCCGGCGCCGAGGTCCTGGGGAGCCTGGCACAGAGCCTGGACGAGCTCGATCCGCAGCTCGGCGACGACATCATGGTCACGGATCCCTCGGGCGCACCCTTGCCGCTGCTCACCGGGCCGATTCCGCCGATGCCGCCGCCGCCCGTACCGATGCCCGCCCCGGCGCGCGCATTGCCGTTGCCCCCCGTCGAGACGCCGCCGGTGGACCCGGACATGCTCCTCGAGGTCGAGGATCTCCTGGAGCCGGCCGGGCTCGCCTTCGCGCCGACGGGGCCGGTGCCGGTGGTCGCGCCCGGTCGCCCGTCCTCGGCGCGGGCCACCATGCCGCCGCCGCTGCCGGACTCGTTGACCGCGACCGCGATCACCATGGACGCGCTGCCGATCACGCAGACACCGGTCCAGGCCTCGGGCGGTGCAGCCATGCCGCCCGTGCGTTCGTCGCTACCGCCGCCGCCCCCGCCGTCGGCGATCTCCGTGCCGCCGCCGCCTCCGCCGCCGGTCCCGGCCGCGCAGGGCGGCGACATTCGACAGACCGTGCCCTATGGGCTCCCGGCCATCCCGCTCTCGGCGCCGCTCGTGCCCGAGACCGCCGAGATGACCGCCATCCCGGACGTACCGCCTCCGGTCGTGCGCCGCGAGCAGAGCGGAGCCCACGAGACCGAGATGGGCATGCCCGTCGCCCGTGGGGTGGTCGGGCGCATCGAGCCGGTGCAGTCCGAGGTCGACCCGGTGCTGCTCGTCCGAGGCGCTCGGACGCGGATCGAGGCCGATCCGCTCGACGTTCACGCCTGGCGGGACCTGGTGCGGGCGACGGCGCAGCGCGGACACGTCGCCGCGGCGCGGTGGTACGAGGACGGCCTCTCCTGGCTGGAGGGCGAGCTCGTCCCGGCCCAGCCGAGCACACCGCCCGGACCGCTGCCCGATGGTCTGCGGCGGCCGCTGCTCCCGCCGACTGTCCCCGCCTCGGTGCTCATGCTGCTTCGGCAGGTCGGCCCCTGGGTCACGCCGCCGTTCTGCGCGGACGCGGGCCGGCACGGCGTGACGGCCTCGGACCTGGTCTCGGACAACGACCCGCTCTCGGGCATCGCCCGGCGCATGGCCGAGATCCTCGGGGTCGACGCCTGGATGATGCTCCGCAACCCGAGCCGGCCCTACACCGTGGCCGTCGAGGCGGGAGACCCGTCGTCGATCGTGCTGGGCAGCGCCATCCTCGACGGCGCGCCGGACACCGCCCGGAGCTTCCTGGTCGCGCGGTGTCTGGTGCCGCTCGGCGAGGGCACGCTCCTGGCGCGGAAGCTCACGGATCGCGAGTTCGGGGCCTTCCTGGCCGCGCTGCTGGGCATCCTCGGCGCCGAGTTCCCGGTCCGGGCCCGCGACCGCGCGACCTTCGACAGGATGCGCGCCCAGCTCGAGCCCGCGCTGCCGGCCAACCGCCGCACCTCGTCGCTGACCGATCTGGCCCGCGCCTCTGCGCAGAGCCTGCAGAGCCTGCCGGCGGCCGCGCTGCGGGCCGGCCTGGAGACCTACGCCGCCCGCCTGGCGCTCGCCATCACCGATGGCTGCGGCGGCGCGCTCGAGATGCTGCGGCGCCAGGACTTCGACGACCGCCCCCGCACTGGCCTCAACCGCGCCGATCTCGTCCAGTTCGTGGCCGACAGCGACACTGCGCGCGACCTGCTGGTCTTCGCGTCGTCGCCCGCCTGCGAGGCGGTGCGCTCCTGGCTGGCCGGCGAACGCTGAGCCCCGGGCGCCGGCTCAGCCGCGGAACGTGACGCGTGGCCCCGGGCCGTTGCGTCGGGCGTACCGCATCCACGTCCACACCAGCAGGGACAGCGCGAGCACCAGGAACTCGACGGGTACGCGCAGGCGGTGCGTCTTCAGCTCGTGGCGCACGGGCGGGTGGATCGTCGGGCGCGGCTCCGTGCGGACGAACCGCACGATGCCGAGCCCGCGTGGGCGCTCGATCTCGAAGGCCGTCAGGGTGCCATCGCGACGGAAGTTCCAGGGGTTGCCGCCGGCCTCGCTGGCCAGACGCAGGACATCCCGTCCGGAGACGGCGTCCGCGAAGAAGGGTTCGTGGCTCTCGGCCGCGTCCACGGAGACCGCCCACTCGGAGAGCACGGCCAGCTCCAGGGGCGGGCGCTCACCCTCGCCGTCGTCCGTGACCGCGAAGGGCGGCATCGCCGCGGCGTAGATGGGCTCCTCGGCCTCGTGCGTGATGGCCAGCACCGGCCCGCGCAGGCGGGAAGGGGGCGGCCCCTCGGTCACGGGCGGGCGCACAGTCACGCCGACGACGGACCAGCCGCGCGCGCGCAGCTCGCTGAGCCACGCGGCCTGCGCCGGCGCGAGGGTGAAGCCCTCCTTCAGCAGCCAGTCGTGCAGGGGCTCCGGTGCGTTGCCCAGGGGGGTGAGCTCGGCGGCGGCCGTCGGCACGCGCGACTCGGCGGCATCGGGGTCGTCGTCCTCGCCCACGTCCCGGACGGCGCAGCTCGCCGCCCAGGAGTAGTATTCGACATCCAGGATGCGCTGCACTTGGGCGCGCGGGTGCAGCATGCCGCGGAGGGCCCGCCGCACGCGCTCGGAGACCCGGACGACCTCGGCGGGCTTCGGCGTCGGGATCAGCAGTCCGAACGGGCTGGCCGTACCCTCGACCTCGAGCTGCATGATGACCGTCTGCGACGAAGTCAGCGGGTCGAAGACCAGCAGGGTGTCCTCTTCGACCAGCGTGACCGTGCGGCCCGGCGACGGCGCGACGACGGCCGCCGAGGCGGGCGGGGGGCTGGCGCAAAGCGCCCAGGGCGCGAGTGCGAGGGCGACGGCCCGGGCGAGCCCCCGGAGGCCGCGCGCGGTCACAGGACCGCCAACACCCGGTCCGCGCGCTCCAGATTGTCGCGCATGTCGAGCCGTGTGAAGACGTCCCGCGCGCGCTCGAGCTGCGACCGCGACTCCTCGACTCGGCCGACCTCGGCCAGGAACGAGCCATGGGCCAGGAGCGACTTGCCCAGCTCGGCCAGGGCACCGATCTCCTCGAGCTCGCGGATCGAGGCCTCGAAGTGGCGCGCCGAGAGCTCGATGCGGGCGTCGCGCTCGGCGAGATCGTCGAAGAGCGTGCGGGAGTAGACCTCGCCCAGGTTGCGCTCGGCCATGCCGGCCATCGCCCGGGCGCCCACCTCGCGGGCGACCTCGAGGGCGCGCATGCTGTACTCGAGCGCCTTCGGGTAGTCGTCCAGCTTGAGGAAGACCGAGCCCAGGTTGCGCTGCGCCTCGGCGAGGCTGCGGCGGTCGCCGACGGACTCCAGCAGCGCCACGGCCTGGAAGAGCCGATCGCGGGACTCCTCGTGGCGACCGAGCACGAGGGAGGCCTCGCCCAGGTTGGTCAGCAGCATGCCCTCGAGGGGCCGCTCGCCGAGCGCGCGGGCGATGTCGAGGGCCTCCGTCCAGAGGACGACGGCCTTCTCGTGTTCGCCGCGCTGGTAGCAGACCACCGCGAGATTGTTCAGGTTGTCCGCGACCGTACGCTGGTCGGCGCACTTACGGGCGCGATCCAGGGCCTCGCGCAGCACGGACACGGCCTCGCGGAAGTCGCCGCGCTCGGCGTGGATGCTGCCCACGTGCTGCAGGGAGACGGCCACGCTGCGGTCGTCGTTGAGGAACCGGCGCAGGCGCAGGCCCTCCTGGAAGCGGTCCATGGCCCGGTCCAGATCGCCCCGGGCGAGGAACACCCGGCCGATGTCGTCGGCGCTGGCGGCGATGCCGCGGACGTCTTCGATCTGGCGGAACAGCGCGAGGCCGTTCTTGAAGTTGGACAGCGCCATCTCGTACTCGCCCAGCGCGCGGTAGCTCTGGCCCATTTTGTTGTAGGCCAGGCCGCCGGTGCGGGCGTCGTCGAGCAGCCAGGAGAGCCGCAGCATCTCCTGGAAGTGGCCCAGCGCCTCGGCGTGGTCGCCGAGGGTCATGTGGACCTTGCCGAGCTTGTGGAAGACGTCCGCGCGGCCCGCCGCCTCGTCTTCGGAGAGGCACTCCAGGGCCTTGCGGTACTGGTTCACGGCCTTCTGGTTCAGGTGCGCCTCGCGCGCCCGGTCCGCCGCGATCAGGTAGTGATTCGCCGCCTTGCGCGGGTTGAAGCCGCGCTCCCAGTGCAGGGCGACGAGCTCGGCCATCTCGGAGGTCCGCTCCTGACCCTGCATCTCCAGCCACTGGGCGATGCTGCGGTGGTAGCGGGCGCGGCGCGGGCCCTCGATGCTCTCGTAGAGCAGCTCGCGCTCCAGCGTGTGTTTGAAGCTGAGCTCGCGGCTGGCGGGGAAGGTCGACTGCGGCGCGCGCAGCACGATCTCGCGCCGGCGGAGCTCCTGAAGCACCTGCGAAAGCTCGTCCGAGCGGCGGGTGGTGTTCCAGAAACGATCGGCCTCTTCCCAGGCGTGGCCCTCGTCCACGCGGCGCAGCATCTCGACGCAGCCGGTCCAGAAGACCTCGCCGATCACGGCGGCCTTCTCGAGGATCCCCCGCTCGAGGGTGCCGAGCCGGGCGAGCTTCGCCTTCACGACGTCGCGGAGCGTGCCGGGGATGCGGACGTCCACCAGGCGGTCCGGGTGGACCTGCCAGCCGTCGCCGGCGCGCTCGATGGCGCCGTTCTCCACCTGGAGCTGAACGATCTGTTCGAGCTGGAAGGGGTTGCCCAGGGCCTTCTCGCAGGCCTGGCGGACGAACTCCTCGGGGATCGCGTCCGCGCCGGCCAGGAGCGTCGACACGATCCGGCGACAGTCCTTGTCGGGGAGGCCGGCGAGCTCCATGACCTCACCGACGGCGCGCATGCCCTCGATGAAGTGGCTCTGCCGGTCACCGAAGGTCTGCCGCGAGGTCGCGAGAAACATCACGGGGGCGTCGTTCAGGCCCTGCGCCAGCCGCAGCAGCATCGAGATCGACTCGTCCGTGGCGAACTGAAGGTCGTCGATGGCCAGGACCATCGGCACGCGGTGGGCATCCATCCGGACCACCTGCGTGAAGAAGGCGACCGCGCGCTCCTCGATGCGGCGCGGATCGGCGTCCACCCGCGCGATGTGCGTCGAGCCGGGGACCGGGAGGCCGAGCAGGTGGCCGATGAAGTGCGCGGCCTCCTCGCCGGCGATCTCGTCCTTCAGGACCTGCGTGAGGCCCTGCTTGAGGCCCGCGCGCAGCAGATCGTCCGGCGCGCCGGGCTCCAGGTAGAACCGCTGCATCAGGAGCCGACGAAAGATCGAGTAGGCGGGGCCTCCGTCCGGCCGGCAGGCGGACGAGAGCACCGTGACCTTGTCGACGTGCGCCTCGGCCGTCTCGCAGAACTCCGAGATCAGCCGGGACTTGCCGATGCCGGCCGGCCCCAGGACCAGCACGGCGCGGCGGAGCCGGCCGTCGATCACGTTGCGCAGCGTCTCCCGGAGGCGGTGCAGCTCGCGGACGCGGCCGACGAGCTCGGTCCGCTGCCCGAAGAATCCCCATTGACCTTCACCCGTGCGTTCGGCGGGCGTCTCGACGTGTGTCACCGGGGAACCTCCGGCGCCGACGGCGAGTAGACTGGACCTGCGCGCCGCGGCGTCGGGCGGGCAGGGGTCGCGCGGGGGTCGCGGCCGGCGGCCACGGCTTCGCGGATGTCCCGGTGGCGCTCCCGATCGCGCTCGAGGACCGAACGCTCCGCGCGCCATTCGGCGTCCAGCGTCGTCCACTCGCGCCAAAGGGCCGAGAGCGGGCTCGTCTGGGCTCCGGCGCCGCCGGGGAGGGCGAGCAGGAGCAGCGAAGCGATGAATCGACGAGAACGCATGGGTCGGGAGATACCGCCGGGAAAAATGGCGCGTTACCCTAGATGTGCGCACCGTGAATTGTCAACGGCGTCGCCTCGTCGAATGGTTCGTCGCCGACGCCCGCTCCGGGCGGGTCCGACGACCGCAGTGTCCAGGCCCGCGCGCCGGTGTCCGGTGCGCGGCTTGCATCGCTTGCCAACGTGTGATGTAAATTCGCCGCCCGCGCGGTGGTTGGGAGCAGCTCATGCAGTCACGTCCTCTTCGTTCGCTCACGTCGGTCGTCCGCCCCCTGGTCGGGGTGGTGGCCGTCGCTCTGATCTCGACGCAAGCGGTGGCGGGGCCGAAGAAGCCCGCCCGCCCTGCCGCCCCCGTGGCCGCGCCGGCCAGCGCCGCGCCCTCGGCCCCCGCCGGGCCCCAGGCGCACGAGGGCATCTCGCACGTGCTCGGATTCCTCGACTGGGGCGCGTCCTCGCAGGACGTCATCGCCGCGCTCAAGAAGGAGGTCGACGCGAAACACGCCGACCTGATGCGCGAGCTGCGCGATCCGATGGAGATCGACAAAGCGCTGCGCCGCAAGTCGACCGAGTTCGCCGCGATTGAAAAGACGCTGGTGCAGTTCAGCGGCCAGCGCACCGGCTACGAGTCGTCGCTCATCGGCGGCGACTTCCTGCCGGACAACGAAGAGGCCATGATCCGCGTCGACGACCAGGACGCGCAGCGCTACTACTTCTTCAAGAACGACCGCCTCTGGAAGGTCCTGGTTGCCTACGCCTCGTCCGTGAGCCGCAACACGCCGTTCCCCGACTTCGTCAAGCAGGTCCAGGACAAGTACGGCCGGGCGGTCGCCGCCGAGTGGTCCAACCCGAAGGCCGGCGCCAAGGCGATCATCTCGAGCAGCTGGGAGGACCCCATCACGCGGCTGGTCGTCGAGGACCGCTCGGAGTTCTTCGGCACCTACTGCATGAAGTTCCTGGACAAGGCCGTCGGCGTGCCGCTCGAAGACGAGCGCCAGAAGCGCGCGCCGAACCGCGCACGCGTCGAGACGGACGCCAGCGTGGACGCCGCGCTCATGGAGATCACGAGCGGCGGCAACAGCAGCGACGACTCCGTGGTCGATCGCCTCACCGGGACCGAGCACGCGGTCGACCTCGCCGGCAATCGGCCGGAGTACGAGACGAGCCTGAACCGCGGCGCACCCAGCGACAGCCCGACTTACCCCCGCGACGGCGGCGAGAAGGGCAAGGGCAAGGGCAAGGGCAAGGCGAAGACGCCCGAGAAGGGCAAGGCCGCGGCCCCCGAGAAGGCGGCGCCCGCCAAGCCGGCCCAGCCGGTCATCATCTACTGAGCATCCGATTCGCCCGGGCGGCGCGGTAGACGCGCCGCGCGTCGGGCCAGAAGGAGACGAGATCGTGCGGACACGTGCCCTGTGGTTGGCCGGCTTCGGGTGGATGGCTTCCTTGGGAGCCGGTTGTGGTGAGGCCGAGACGAAGCAGGTGGCCCCGACGCCGCCGGATCCGTTGGCGGATGTGCCCGCCGATCCGGATCCCACGCTGGACGACGGCAACTGGACCGTCGCGCAGCGCGGCATCGCCATCGACGGCGAGGATTTCGCGGTGATCCAGCAGGAGGAGAGCCCCGCGGGCATCAGCGTCGCTCAGCTCACCTCGCGCTTCGGCTACCTGGTCCTGAACCTGCCCGCGCTGGACTACCTGCGCGGCGGCGCCGGCGCCAACGACTGCGCCGCCACCGGGGTGACCGCCGCCTGCGTCGACCCGGAGAACGCCGAGGAAGCCCGCCCGCTGGCGACGGCCCAGGCGCTGCTCGACCGCCTGTCGAACCAGAAGACCCTGTCCTTCGAGCAGATCGCCGTGAACATCGACCTGATGGACGCGACGCACAAGCGCCTGCTCCGCCTCTGCGGCGGCGATCCGTTCTTCGGCGACCTCGGTTACCGGAAGACGATCGTCGACACCTTCGTGGAGCTCGCCGACCTGCCGAACCTGAAGTTCATCACCGTCGGCGCCGAGCTCAACCGGTACACGTTCTTCCGCAACGCCGCCGACGAGCCCATCCCCGAGGACTACGTCAACCTGGTCACGCTGTACCGCGAGATCTACGCCGCGGTGAAGGCGAAGAACCCGGACATCAAGGTCGGCCCCGGCTTCAGCTGGGACTTCTTCATGAACACGTCCGTGCCCACGGTGGCGAGCGAGTTCGACCTCACGGACACGACCTCGTTCCCGGCCGTCTACCGGACCTGGCAGCGGACGATCTACCCGTTCCTGATCGAGGCCGGCGAGCCCGGGCAGTTCCCGAAGGGGCTCGCCGCGGACTTCGTGGGCTTCACGATCGCGCCGGACATCGAGGCGGACCCCTTCGGTGGTGATCCGGCGCCCTCGGCCGAGGAAGACGCTGCGGCGGTCGACCGGTACTTCCGCTACCTGTCTCGCATGGGGGACCTGAAGCTCGGCGGCGCCGGGCCGCTCCCGGTCGCCTTCACGCAGATCGACTGGCCGGTCAAGTCCGCCGGCTTCGGCAACCAGAAGGGCCCGTTCCTGGAGACCTTCAAACACGCCGTCAGCCACGTGGACGTCGCCTACGCCGCCTGGCGTCGCCTCAGCGACCTGCCCACCATGGTGCAGGGCCAGGTGTCGCCCTGCGACCGCGTGATGGAGTCCTACTGCCAGGCCAAAGAGTTCTGCAACGGCGGCCTGATCACCTCTTCGGGCAACGTCCGCGACACGCTCGACATCTTCACCACGGACCCCTGAGCTCCCCCGGGTTCCCCCACCGGCGCCGGTCGTCTCCCTTGCCTTACGAATTCCAGATTGCCTGGCGTCACATCCGGGCGCGCGGCGGTCGCTCGCTGTCCGTCGTGAGCTGGCTGTCCATCATCGGCGTCGCCCTCGGGGTGGCTGCGCTGGTGGGCGGCTTCGCCGTGACGAGCGGCTTCGAGATCGCCTTCCGCGAGAAGGTCCTGGGCGTGACCGCGCACATCTTCGTGCGTGAGTACGGGATCCGCTTCGACGGCTACCGCGAGGTCGACGCCAAGGTCACCCAGGTGCCCGGCGTGCGCGCGACCTCGCCGATCACCTACAACGAGGCCCTCGTCGCCGGCCGCACCGGCACGCAGGGCTCGGTGATCAAGGGCATCGACGTCTCCCGAGCCACGCAGGTGCTCGAGCTCTCGCAATACATGGAGGAGGGGCGGGTCGAGGACCTCGACGCGCCGGCCGAGGGGGGGGTGGAGCCGATCCTGCTCGGCGCCGAGCTGGCCCGCCGCATCGGCGTGCACCGCGGGGACATCGTCACGCTCGTCTCTCCGCTGCGTAACCGGGACCTCCAGGACTGGAACGCGCAGCCCGGCACACCGACGAGCAACATGTTCAAGGTCGCCGGCGTCTACCGCGCCGGTTACTACGAGTACGACGCCCGCTACGCCTTCATGCGCCTGAGCACCGCTCAGCGCTTCTTCGGCATCGGGGACGTGATCACCGGCTTCGAGGTCGCCGTGAACGACGTGCTCCAGGCCGGCGTCGTCGCCGACGAGATCCGCGAGCGCCTCGGCCCCGAGGACTACTCGGTGATGGATTGGCGGCGTCAGAACCGCAACCTGTTCACCAGTCTGGTGTACCAGCGCATCGCCATCGTGATCGTCATCTCGGTGATGGTCGTGCTGGCCTCGTGCCTCGTCGCGTGCATCCTGATCATGCTGGTGATGGAGCGCACCAAGGAGATCGCCATCCTGAAGGCCATGGGCGCGCAGGCGTCGAGCATCCTGGGGGTCTTCGTCGCCGAGGGCATGGCCATCGGCGCCGCGGGCACGCTCCTGGGTCTTCTGCTTGCCCTCGTGCTGTTCCAGGGCGTGCTGACCTCGGGGATCAGCCTGGACCCCAAGGTCTACGGGATCGCGCGCCTGCCCATCGTCTTCAACCCCTGGGACTACGTCTTCGCGGCCACGGGCGCGCTCGGCATCACGTTCGTCGCCAGCCTGCTGCCCGCCTGGCGTGGCGCCCGCATGTCGCCCGTGAAGGGCCTCGTCGAGACCCACGCGTGACCGGCGGGGCGCGGCGCCGCCGGCCCCCCCGCGTTGACTCACCGGAGTGCGTGTGGTAGGAGGCCGGGCAATGTACGGACGTCTGCCCGCCATCGTTCTCGCCTCCGGTGTGGCCCTCTTCGGGGCCGCCCTGTCCGGCTGCGGGCCCTCGCGCGCCGAGATCAAAGAGCGGCACGACCAGGCGGACTACCACTACCAGCTCGCGTTCGGGTACCTGTTCGACCCGAACACGGCGGTGCGCGACGTCGAAATGGCCCTCCAGGAGAGCCTCAAGGCCATCGAGACGGATCCGGACCACCCCGAGGCCCACTTTCTCTATGCGCTCATCCTGATGGGGCGCGAGCGGTACCTCGAGGCGGTGGAGCACTACCAGCGGGCGATCACGCTCAAGCCGGACTACTACTTCGCCCACGCCAATCTGGCCGCGACTTACCTGGCCATGGAGCGGTGGGACGACGCCATCAAGGTCCTCGAGCCCCTGGTGGCCAACGCACATTTCACCACGCCCGGGAACGGCTACAACAACCTCGGGTGGGCCTGGTACCAGAAGGGCGACCGGCCGCAGGCGCGAAAAAACTACGTGCGGGCGATTCAACTCGCACCGAAACTCTGCCCGGCCTACAACAACTACGCGCTTCTGCTCATCGACGAAGACAACCTCGAAAAGGCGAAGGAGAATCTCGAAGAAGCGATCCGCCGTTGCCCCGGCTACGCGGAACCCCACTTTCATCTCGGCCGGATCCAGATGCGCGATTCCCAAGCCCCGCTTGCCGTGCGGAGCTTCCGGAAGTGCCTGGACCTCTCCGGGGACACCCCCCTGGCTGACCGCTGCAAACGACAGCTTGCGCTGTTGCCGGCGGAGGAGGCTCCATGAACCAGAACGAAGACACCGTCACCCGCGGCCCCGGCACTCTGCTGGCCGCCGCCCGGATCCGACACGGGCTGCCCCTGGCCGAAATCTCGGCCCGCACCCGCATCGCCCGCCACCTGCTCGAGGCCCTCGAGTCCGAGAACTGGAGCGAACTGCCCGCTCCGGTCTACGTGCGCGGTTTCATCCGGCTCTACGCCCGTGAAGTGGGCGTCGACCCCCGCGTGCCCCTGGGCATGCTGGACACCCAGGCCGAGGCCCGCGTCGAGGCCGAGGTCCGCGCGCAGACGGAGGCCGAGGCCGCCGATCGCCAGGCCACCTGGGATTCCGTCCGCTGGCGCGCCGCCTACAGCGTCGCCATTGGCCTCATCGTCGCCGTGACCCTCGCCGCGCTGTTCTCCGTGTCGCCGCCCAAGATCGAGGCGCGCTCGCTGAGCCCGTCCACGGCGCCCGCGACCGAAGCCGGACCTCGACCGCAGCCGTGACCGGGCGCGTCCGCACGCCCGCGCTGATCCTGCGCACCCGGGCCTACCAGGACGACGACCTGATCGTCGACTTCCTGGGGCAGACGACCGGCCGCGTGTCGGCCGTGGCGCGCGCTGCCCGGAAGAACCTCCGCCGCTACGGCGGCCCCCTCGAGATGGGCTGCCGCGTGGATCTGGAGCTCACGTTCCGCGCCGGCCGCGAGATGCAGACGCTCTCGCGCTGCGAGGTCGCCGTGCCCATCCGCAACATCCGCCTGGACTACGACCGCATCGCCGCGCTGGCCTACATGCTGGAGCTGGTGCGGCTCTGCGCCCGCGAAGGGCAGGGCGACGCTCGCCTCTACGGCCTGGCCGGCGAGATCGTGGACGTCCTGGAAACCCACGCGCCGACGCCGGAGAGCATCGTGCTCTGGGAGGTCGCGCTGCTGGCCAACCTGGGCTACGCCACGAGCCCCATCGCCCTGGCGCGTGAGGCCGGGCTGGGCCCGGACGCCGGGCGGATCCTGGAGCGCCTGTGGTCCGGCGACGCCCAGGCCCGGCTGGACGCGCCCTCGGCTGCGCGCGTGCGGCTCGGCTTCGAACGCCTCTGGCAGCGCGCCGTGGGCTACGCCCCCCGCAGCGCCCGCTTTCTCGAGCTCGACTCCGTCAGTGCCTGATCCCGACCTTCGCCACCGCCCGCGCGTGGCCCCCTCGAAAGGAACCGCGAAGATGTCGTCGAAGTCCACTCTCAGCCGCTTGGGTCTCTCCGCTGCGCTGCTCGCCGGCGCCGCGTCCTCCGCCATCGCCCAGCCCAAACCCGCCGATCCCGCGCTCGCCGCGGCGGTGAAGGGCCTGTCGGGCAAGGGGGACGACCTGCTGGCCAACTTCAAGACCAGCATGGGCGACATTCACTGCCGCCTCTTCTACAAGGACGCGCCCAAGACGGTCGCGAACTTCGCCGGCCTCGCCGCGGGCAACAAGGAGTTCGTCGACCCCAACACGGGCAAGAGCACCAAGCGCCCGTTCTACGACGGCATCATCTTTCATCGCGTCATCCCGGACTTCATGATCCAGGGCGGTGACCCCCTCGGTCAGGGCACCGGCGGCCCGGGCTTCCAGATCCCGGACGAGTTCGCTCCGGGCCTCACGCACGATCGCGGCGGCCTCCTCAGCATGGCGAACGCCGGCCCCAACACGGGCGGCAGCCAGTTCTTCCTGACGGAGAAGGCCACGCCCTGGCTGAACGGTCGCCACGCGATCTTCGGCGAGTGCAAAGAGGTCGACCGCGTGAAGCAGATCGCCCGCGTGCCCGTCGGCCCCGGCGACCGCCCCATCGAGCCCGTCAAGATCGAGAAGCTGACGATCCAGTGGGGCAAGTACTGAACGCGCCTCGGCCCAGCGTCGAGCCCGAAGTTGCCGCCCCCGGGCGCGCGACGTAGCATCCGCCTATGCAAGTCGCCATCGCCGAGCCTATGGAAGGGTTCGACGAAGCCAGCCCCGGCGTTTTTCTATCGGCCGTCGAGACGCGCCGACGACAGGTGCTCCACGCCCTGGAGTCGATGCACGCCCGCGAGCGGGTCGCCGAGTTCCTCTTCGACCTGATCTCGCACCTGGCGCTGAACGCCGACGCCGTGCTGGACGCCGCGCTGTTCGACTCCTTTGCGCGGCGCTACCGGCTGGACGACGACGATGGCGAGCAGCGACTGCGTCTGCCGACGGGGTTCGGACCTGAACTCGGCCTGCGCAGCCTGCTGACGCGGGGCCCGGTGAAGGGCGCCGGTCAGGACGCGTTGAACGCACTCTTCACACAGGGGTACGCGGCCAAGCTGCGGGTGCTGGACGTCGTCGAGCGCCGCAACTTTACGCTGCGGGTCGTGGCGATGCTGCCCGGGGCCGAACGCCTCGGGCCGTTCGTGCTGACCGACTACCTGGACGTCGTCTGCGACGAGGACGACGCGCTGCGCTTCTGGCAGATCTACGTCGACCGCGTCGCCGCCGAGATCGCCAAGCGGGGCGGTGCGCCGGAGGTCTCCACGCGGGAGCCCTGGCTGCTCTCGAGGCTCCTCGCGCTGCACGCCGAGGGCCCCATGGCGCCCCGCGGCGCCTGGATGGCGCTGACCCGGCACGTGAACCGGATCCTCCAGGCCCATCGCCACCGTTGGCGGTTCATCCGCCACCTGGCCGAGGGCTGTCACGAGCCGCGGATGCTCTGTTACCTGTGCACGTCGCCGGCGATGGTCGAGGATCCCGAGGTCATCCCGGTGTTCCTGACCCGCGGCAACAGCCGGCTCGTGTCCTGCGCGCTCCTCGCGTTGCATGTGTATCGGGACGCCCACCGGGCCGTCGATCTGGTGATCGAGCAGCTCATGGAGCGGCCCTTCGCCGAGATCGCGAGCCGTCTGATCGAGATTCACGGGCAGCTGCACCTGTTTCCGAACATCCCGGCCGGCTCGGCGCTCGACCACCTGCGCACCATGCTCATCGCGCTGGCGACGGAGCGGATTCACGAGGCGCCGCTGGACGCGCTGCCCAACGCGGTGCCCAAGGACTCGCGGTCGCTGCGGCAGAACCTGCTGCTGGTGGACCTGGAGCCGGCCGTGCGGCAGACCAGCCCGGCCTTCGCCCAGCAGTACCTGGAGCGGGTCGTCGGCACGTGGCTGCAGACCTTCACGCCCTCGGGGATCGAGCACCCGCTCAACGACGAGACCTGGCGCGGCGCGGTCCGGCGCGCGCTCATCCGCCTCGCGCAGAGCGACGTCGACGGCGTGTCGCAGCGGGTGGAGCAGTTCGCCCTGGGCCTGCCCGCCGCGGGCGAGCGCTGGGGCGAGGGCGACGCGCTCATGGTGCAGCACCTGTGCGCCCGCTTCGTGGCGCTCTTCGGCGCCGTGTGGCTGCCCGTGTGTCGGGCGCTCTACGCCGAGCCCGAGACGACGGGGCTGGGGCTGGCCTGTTACGAGTCCATCGTGCGCATCTTCGCCGCGCTGGAGACCTACGCCCAGGGCAGCGGCGGCTTTGGCGCGCTGGAGTACGTGCTGCCGAGCCTCTACGGGGACTTGATGGGCGCGGAGAAGCCGGACCCGCAGCGCGTCGCCGAGGCCGCCGGGCTCGTGGCGCGCATCGAGGCCACGCTCTACGGCCCGACGGGCGCCCAGGACCCGGCCCGCGAGGACCTCGCGCGGCGCCCCGTCGGCCTCGACGACGACACCGACTTCGAGCGCGCCTTCGCCGCCGAGCGGGCGGCCGCGTCCGAAGTCCGGCGCAGCTGGAAACCCGCCGCCCCCGTCGAGCTCGTCCGCGATCCGAACGCCGTGCCGCTCCTCAAGCGACGCCCATCGCGGAGCGAGCCCCTGCGCGCGCGGACGTGGGTGGATCGCCGCCCCACGAGTCGCCTGGCCGTGATGCTGCGGGCGTACACCGGCTACGAGGTCCTGGCCGACGTCGGCCGCCGGCTCCTGCGGGCCGTGGGCGTCGAGAAGGCCGGAGAGCTGCAGCTCACGGAGCACGAGGTCATCGTCACGCGGGCGGGTCGGCAGGGTCGCAACGGCCTGGCTGCGGAAGCGCTCTCCCTTCGGCTCGACGACGTGACCGGCGTGCGGGTTCAGGCGCAGTTCCGTGTGTTCCCGCTCGTGATGGGTGGCCTGGCCCTGGCGGCGGGCGCGCTGGCCGGGGGACACCTGATCTTCGTCGGTCTTCGCGGGAGCGACACGGACGCGCTGGTGTGGGGGGCGGGGCTGGTGCTCGGCGGTGTGCTCTTCGACGCCGCCCTGTCGCGCCTCGGCCGCGAGAACGCACACAGCTTCGTGCTCGAGCTCCACGGTCGCGACGCCCGCCAGACGATCCGGCTCGTGGTCGACGCCCGCGAGGGCGCGGAGGTGCTCGACGCCTTCATGGCGCACGACGCCGCGCGTCAGGAGCTGGAGAATCTGCGGGGGTGGAGCAATCGCCCGAGCATCTGAAGCGCCGGGCAGGGGGCGGGGAGCGGCGGGGCGGGATTACTGAGCGCGGGCAGCTTCGGCGTTCAGCTTCTCTTTGAGGTTGCCGGAGTAAGTCCGGATCGCCTTGATCTTGTCCTTCATGTACTGCACGCGCTGCTTGTACAGGCTCAGGACGTTCTGGCGGCCGCCCTCGAAGAGCTCGGTCTTCTCGACCAGCACGATGCGCTGGAGGGGGACCTCGACCTCCTGGCCGTTGCGGTACTTGATCTTCACGACGTTGGTCTCACCCTTCTCGTCCGGGTGGGGCTTGTCCACCACGGCGACGATCTGGGCGGGCGGGGGGATGTACTTCAGCGGGGGCGTCTTGGCGTCCACGGGCTGGTACACGGCCGCGAAGTACTGGTTGCTGGAGAAGACGGTGCCTTTCTCCATGGCCTCGAGCTCGGGCTTGTCGCGCTCGAGGGTGAGCCGGCGGTGGTCCACGGCGAGCTGGAAGAGCTGGTTCATGTCTGCCACGGCCTTGCCGAGCGGGGACATGACGTCTGCGGGCAGCGTGACCTTGGTGGACAGGATGCCGGCGGCGTCGATGCCCGGGAGGTCGGCGGGCATCGCCTGGACGGCGGACCACTCCACACCCTTGTCGGTGCTCATGGGCTCGACGACGTTGGCGAGCTCCTCCATCTTCTGGAGGATGGGCACCATGCGATCGCGCACGGCCGCGGCCTCTTTGGCCTGGAGGTCGAGCAGCTGCCGCTGGATGTTGCCCGTGCCGCCGACGAAGCCGATGGTGGCGGCCACGATGGCGGCCACACCGGCGACGGCGACGAGGAAGATCGGACGGACGCCCTTCTGACCCTTCTCGACGTCGTCGAGGGAGGCCAGGTCGTCCGCCGAGAGCTCGCGCTGCGGGGTGACCGCGGCGAGGGGATTGACGAACTTCTCCTGCGGCGGGGGCGCGGCCGGCACGGGGGCCGGGGCCGGGGCC
>CAINDO010000282.1 GCA_903847385.1 uncultured Myxococcales bacterium | reverse complement strand
GCCTCGGTCGCCCCCGCCGTGGCGCAGCGCCCCGCCGGCCTGCCCCCGCCCACCGTGGTCCCCGCCGCCACGCCGCTGACGCCCCCGGGCCCGGCGCCCCTGGCCGGCGACCCCACCAAACCCTCGCCCTGGGGCCGCGACCCGGCCAAGGGCATGGTCGAGGCGCCGACGGCCAGCGTAAAGGCCACGGTGCGCCGCTACTGGGGCAACCTGCCCAAGTCCGGCGTGGTGCCCGCGCGCATCACCATCGACGAGCTGATGCCGCCCGACGTGATCGCCGCGCTGAACGTGCCCCCGCAGAGCGTCGTGACCATGCTCGGCGACTACGCCGTGACGGATCCGCAGTCGTTCAAGTCCGTGCTGGAGCGGCCGGACGACATGCAGACGCTGACGGGCATCAGCGTGGTCACCCCGGACGGCAAGCTGATCCGCGACTACGTTCGCCTGAACCCGCCCCCGAAAGCCCCCTGACGGAGCCTCCCCGTGCTGCTCACCATCGACGTCGGTAACACCAATACGGTCATCGGTCTGTTCGACGGACCCCGGTTCGTCCATCACTGGCGCATCGCCAGCAAGGCCGAGCGCACCGAGGACGAGCTCGGCGTGCTGCTGCGCGCGCTCTTCGCCACGCACGCCTCGCCGATCACCGTGGACGCGGCCATCCTGGCCAGCGTGGTGCCACCGGTGACGGACACGCTCGTGCGCATGGTGGAGCGGTACTTCGAGGTCAAGTGCCGCGTCGTGGGCCCCGGCCTGAAGACGGGCATGCCGATCCTGTACGAGAACCCGCGCGAGGTCGGCGCCGACCGCATCGTGAACGCCGTGGCCGCCTACGAGTCCCTGCGCGCCGGCTGCATCGTGGTGGACTTCGGCACGGCGACCACGTTCGACGTCGTCACGCCCAAGGGCGAATACATGGGCGGCGCCATCTGTCCGGGCATCGGCATCTCCTCCGAGGCGCTGTTCCGGCACGCCGCGCGCCTGCCGCGCGTCGAGTTCGCCCGCCCCAAGGTCGTGGTCGGCCGCAACACCGTGAACAGCATGCAGTCCGGCCTGGTGTTCGGGCAGGTCGGCCTGGTGGACGGCCTCGTGGCGCGGATGCGCGAGGAGGTCGGCTTCCCCTGCGCCGTGTGGGCCACGGGCGGCCTGGCGCCCCTGATCGCCGCCGAGAGCGCGACGATCGAACACGTGGACGAGCTCCTGACGCTGCGCGGCCTGCGCATCCTGCACGAACGCAACGAGGGGGTCCCCCATGGCGCTGCCTGAAGACCGGCTCATCCCCGAGGAGAAATTCCCGGAGAAGCTGCGCAAGCTCATCGGGCGCGACGCCCCCAAGTCCGCGCAGCTCATGGTCGCGCGCGGCGCGCTGCCGATGCCGCCGGTGGTGCAGCTCGCGGCGCTCTACCAGATCTACAAGACCGGGGACGCCGAGCTCAAGACCGAGTCCGAGGCCACGCTGCGCAAGCTCCCGGCGACCGTGGTGCGGCAGCTCGCCACGGAGCCGATGCTGCCCATCGTGCTCGACTGGATGGCCGTGGTCTTCCAGGACGCGCAGGAGGTCCTGGAGACCCTCGTCCAGAACCGGGCGACGGACGACGACACGGTGGTGCTGCTGGCGCGCTTGGCGAACGACGGCCTGTGTGAAGCCATCGCGCGCAACCAGGAGCGCCTCGTCCGCTCCCCGGCCATCATCGAGGCCCTGTATTACAACCGGAACTGCCGCGCCTCGACGGCCGATCGCATCGTGGACTTCGCGGCCCGGTCCGGGGTGGATCTGTCCCACCTGCCCGGCTTCGACGAGGTCCTCGCGGCGATCCGCGGCGAGACCTACGTGGCCCAGGACGCCGCCAGCGCCGCCGCCGCGGACGAGGCCATGCAGGCCCTGCACGTGGAGACGGAACACATCGTCGCCACGCAACAGATCGACTTCGAGGACGACGAGCAGGTCGACGAGGTCATCGAGAACAAGAAGGAGAGCCTGATCGCCCGGGTCTCCAAGCTCAACGTGGCCCAGAAGGTCCGCCTGGCGATGCTCGGCAATCAGATGGAGCGCGCGCTCCTGATGCGCGAGCCCAACAAGCTGGTGCAGCGCGCGGTGATCCGCAGCCCCGGCGTCACCGACAACGAGGCCGTGGGCTACGCCAAGAACCGCGGCCTGCCCGAGGAGATCGTCGCGTTCATCGCCGCCAACCGCCAGTGGACGCGCCACTACCAGATGAAACTCAGCCTGGTGAAGAACCCGAAGTGTCCGCTGCACTTCGCCATGAGTTTCATGAAGATGTTGCGCAGCAACGACCTGCGCCTGCTGGTGCGCGACAAGAACGTCTCGCCCGCCATCTCGAAGATGGCCAAGAACATGCTCACCAGCAGCAAGTAGGGCGCGCTCGAACTCAGGGGCGGGGCGGGAGCGCGACGATCAAGGGTTCGCTCTCCAGGTGCTGCACGTCGCGGGCGACGAACATCAGGCGCGTCGCCTCGATGAAGTCGCCCACCGCGATGGGCAGGGGGTCCCAGTCCGGCCCGGCCACCAGGGGCGCGTCCAGCGTGAAGGTGCCCGTCTCGGCGTCGAACGCCGGAAAGAACACCAGGGAGTGCAGGTCCGGCAGCGCGAGCGGCGTCTCGGAGTCATCGCCCAGCAGGTACACATCCACGGCCAGGGGCGTGTATTCGGTCCGGTGACCCGTGGCGGAGATGCGCAGCCCCCCGTCGGGCTGGAGCGACACGGAGACGTCGTCGAGCGCGGGCGGGACGACGTCGGCGCACACACCCTCGCTGGCGCCGTAAAGGCTCAGGCAGAAGGTCGAGGCCTCGCAGCGGTTCTCATACTGCCAGGGGTCGCAGGCGGCCTCGGCGGTGGCGACGGGCATGGCCTCGATGGGCACGACGAACGGCGCGCTGCGGCCGCCCTGCGCGTCGAGGAGCGTGAGCCGGACGCGGGCGGCCTCGGGGAAGTCGGCCAGATCCGCCGGCGCGTAGGCGACGTCCAGGTGGCCGCCCGAGGCGAAGGTCTCGAGGCCCGCCAGCGGTTGGGTGAAGACTTCGCCCTCGGTGCTGCCCTCGGCGTCGAGCACGAGCGCGGTGTCATCGCCCGCGGGGAGGAGCGCCGCCACGAACCGGGTCGCGTCGCGGGTCGCATCTGCGCCGGAGAGCGTGAAGGTGAGGGCGCCGTCGTCGCGTCGGTAGGCGTGCGCGTCGACGATGCGCGGGGCGGTCGGGGCGACACATGTGGCGCGGCCCTCGTCGCCGAGACACACGCGCTCCGCGGCACAGCGCGACCGTGCGCCGAAGACATCGCAGGCGGCGCCTTCGGCCACGTCGGGCTGTGCGAGAATCGGCACATCGACGGCTTCGCTCGCGGCCCCAGTGGCATCGACGAGGGCCACGCGGAGGGAGACGGCGCCGGCGGGCAGATCCGCCAACACACCCACGGGCGCGGCCAGGCCCACCGTCGGGCGCAGGGACTCGACGTCGTAGGTCGTCTCGCCGGATCCGCGGGGGTCGAAGGGCAGGCCGGCGGGGTCGAGCGCGGTGTATCGCACCCACTTCACGTCCCCGTTGGGGTCCGTGCCCGACACGTGCAGGGTCGTGTGTCCGTCCGGGAAACTGAACGCTTGCGCGTCCGTGACGCTGGGGGCGACGGGCGCGTCCGCGCGGAACACACCGAGCGTGTAGTCGCCGCCGTGGCCCGAGGCCGAGTCGACCACGACGAACACATGCTGCCCCGCGGCGAGGTCCGCGGAGGCCGCGCCGAGCTGCCACGAGTGGTTCGGGTCGATGCTGCAGGCGAGCTCCGAGTCCGCGGCCTCGCAGGCGGTGCGCAGGTGGACGACGCCGGCGAAGGCCGTGTGGGCGGCGTCGAAGCCGAAGGTCCAGTACCCGGCGGCGGGCGCGACGAACTCGAGCACGGACTCCCAGCCGGCGCCGCCGCAGGTGCCTTCGAGCGTCGCCGAGTCGCCGGCCACGCCGGTGAGCGTGTAGGCGTCCGGCCCGGCGGGCGTGGGCCGGGCGGCGGAGGTGGGCACGTCGCCGCACCCCCGGAGCACGACGTCCGCGGGCGCCGGGTCATCCACGTCCGTCTCCGGTGCCTCTCCCGCGCCGCAGCCCGACAGAAGGCCCAGGGCCGCCATGCCGAGACCCCCGAATCCGCGCTTCATCCACTGATCGCGATTGCGCACGTGCACTCTCCCTCGCTCGAGGCGGGCCGGGCCCTGCCTGGTTTCGTTCCGCCGAGTCGGACTCGACGGACGCTCACCAGAGCACGGCCCGTGCCAAGGCGTCGAAGCGCGCCGTTGCGCGGGCTTTTCGCCGTTCGGGCCGGGCCGATCGGCAAAAAGTTGCAAGTCGTACGCAAGAATTCCCGGCCGACGAGGGCCGGTCGGCGCCGATTACAGGCGCATGCCGCCGTCGATGTCGATGGTGCGGCCCGTGAAGAAGTCACACTCGATGATGAACTTCACGCCCTGGAACTGCTCGTCCGGCGTGGCGGCGCGGCCGAGGGGGATGCTCTTCTTCATCATCTCGAGCATCTCGGGGCGCATGGCGGCGGTCATGGGCGTCTCGGTGAAGCCGGGGGCCACGCAGCCGGTGCGGATGCCGAAGCGCGCGAGCTCCTTGCCCCACACCTCGGTGTCGGCGGCGACGGCGGCCTTGGCGGCCGAGTAGTTGCCCTGGCCCATGTTGCCGTAGCGGCTGATGGACGAGATGTTCACGATCACGGCCGGCGCCGTCTTGTGCTTGATGACGCGGCTGGAGAACTCGCGGGTGCAGAGGAAGACACCCGTGAGGTTCACGTCCAGGACCTGCTGCCAGGCCTTGAGCGACATCGTCTTGACCTCGCCCGTCTCCTTGTCGGTCCGGCAGAGGAGGCCGTCGCGGGTGATGCCCGCGTTGTTCACCAGGCCGTTGAGGCCGCCCGCGAGCTCCCAGGCCTTTTCTACGAGGGCGACCACCTCGGCCTCGTTGGAGACGTCGGCCTTGTGGCCGTAGACCTTGCCGGGCAGGCCGGCGGCCTCGGCGACGAGGCTGTTGAGGCCGTCGTCGTTCATGTCGGCGGCGATGACCGTCGCGCCGGCCTGGGCCAGGGCGAGGGAGAAGTGGCGGCCCATGCCGCTGGCGCCACCGGTGACGATGCCTTTGAAGTTCTCGAGTTTCATGGGGGGACTCCTGGGGTGCTGGGGGAACGACCGTGATGGTGCGTTGCACAACGGCGGGGCCGTTTAGCACGGCCCGCGCGCGCGGCGCAAGCGCGAGGCGGGCCCGCCGCGGCGCCCGTCCGGGCCGCGTCAGGGCGTCGTGCGGCGTCGCGGCGGGGTGCGGCGGCCCCAGAGGCGCGCGAGCTTCAGCGGCTTCGCGTCGAAGGGTTCGGCCTGCACGACCGCGTCGTCTCGCCACACGCCCACCTGGCGCCAGGTCCCGGCGTCCAGCCGATAGACCTCGAGCGTGAACAGCAGGGGATCGACGATCCACAGGTGCCCGATGCCCGCCTGCGCGTAGAAGGGCATCTTGAGCGCCCGGTCGTCGGCGGCAGTCGAGGGCGAGAGGATCTCGCAGACCCAGTCGGGGGTGACCGTGTACGCCGCGGTCTCGGGCAGCGCGAGCAGCGTGGTCGTGCGCCAGCCGGCGAGATCGGGCACGACCACCGGGAAGTCCAGGTCCGCGTCCAGGTGCAGCTCGGGCTCGTCCTCGATCCACCAGCCGCCGGGGCCGTCGTCGTCGCCATCCTGGTCGAAGTCGCCGAGCACGCGGCCGAGCGACGACGCCGCGCGCACGTGCGGTGGCGCAGGCCGCGGACTGACGACCAGCTCACCCCCGAGGATCTCGCCGCGCAGGTGAGGGGGGAGCGCTTCGATGTCGGCGTAGGTGGGCCGTTTGCCGGCGGTCTCGCTCATGGGCGAAGAATAGCATCGGTGGTGAGGTCGGGCGAGGGGTGGGGTGGGCTCTCACGGACCGGGCGGCGGCGATTGAACCAGGCGGGTCGGGCCGGTACAACGGAGGTCATGGGAACCCGCACGAACACAGGCCCCGCGGCCCGTTGGGGGCACGTGCTCGGCCTCGCGTGGGTCGGCCTGACGGCGTGCGCGGCCGATCCGGACGCGGAAACACGGGCGCTGGACGCGGGGGGACTGACGGACGCTGCGCCCCAGGACGTGGCGCGGGCCGTGGACGGGGAGCCGATCGCGGACGCCGCGCCGGTCGCGGACGCGGCGCAGGTCGCGGACGCCGCACCGGTCCCGGATGCGGCGTCGGTCCCGGATGCCGCGCCGGTCCCGGATACAGCGCAGGTCGCAGACGCCGCACCGGTCGCGGACGCCGCACCGGTCGCGGACGCCGCGGCGACCCCGGGCGTCCCGACGTTCGTCGAAGCGCCCGCAGACGTCCACGTCGAGCGCCAGCAGCTCGTGCTCGTCCTCGACGCCTCCGGTTCGATGCTCTCGCCCCTGGAAGGGGAGCCGCGCTGGGACCGACTGCGCGCCGCGTTCGATCCGCTGCTGCACCGCGCCGGCCCGATCGACCTCGGCGCCGTGGTCTTCTCGTCTTCCGTTCGCGGCACCGTCCCCATCGCTTTCGACGCGGGCGGACAGATCGCGGACCTGCTCGCCGCGACGACGCCCGAGGGCGGGACGGACTTCGCTGCGCCGCTTTCCGCGGCGCTCGCTCTCATCCAGGCGGCGCCGACCGTGCAGCCGCTCGTGCTCTTCGTGACGGACGGCGAGCCGAACGCAGGCGGGGGTGACGGCATCGCCGAGGCGAACGCGCTCTGGGATGCCGGGGCGGTCATCGTCACGGCGGACCTTTCCGGCGGTGGGTTCGTCGCTCTGGATGCGGTTGCCGGAACGCCCGAGAGCCGCGGCGACCCCGGATTCGTCTACCCGATCGCGTCGGTGAACCGCCTGATGCGGTTCGCAACCGAAGTGGAGGCCGTCCTGCTGGACCTCGCGTGCCGCATC
>CAINDO010000281.1 GCA_903847385.1 uncultured Myxococcales bacterium | reverse complement strand
GTCACCGCCACGTTCCCGCTCGGCAAGCTCGTCTGCGTGACCGGCGTCTCGGGTGCCGGCAAGAGCACGCTCGTGAACCAAATCCTCTATCCCGCCGCGGCCCGCGCGCTCCTCAAGAGCGAAGTGACCGTGGGTGCCCACGACCGGATCACCGGCTTCGAGCACATCGACAAGGTCATCGACATCGACCAGACCCCGATCGGCCGCACTCCGCGCAGCAATCCCGCGACGTACACGAAAGTGTTCGATCTCGTGCGCGAGTTCTTCGCCGAGCTGCCGCAGGCGAAGCAGAACGGCTACACGCCGGGCCGCTTCTCGTTCAACGTGAAGGGGGGGCGCTGCGAGGCCTGCGAGGTCTGTCAGGGCAAGCGCTTCAACGACGCGACGCTGACCGTCACCTACAACGGCCTCTCAATCGCCGACGTCCTCGCCATCACCGTCGACGAGTCGCGGGAGCTGTTCAAGCATCATCCGCAGATCAAGAAGGCGCTCGATACTCTCGCGGATGTCGGCCTCGGTTACATCGCCCTCGGCCAGTCGTCGCCCACGCTCTCGGGCGGCGAGGCGCAGCGCGTGAAGCTCTCGCGCGAGTTGTCCAAGCGCTCCACGGGGCGCACGCTGTACGTCCTCGACGAGCCCACCACCGGCCTCCACTTCGACGACATCCGCAAGCTGCTCCGCGTCGTCAACCGCCTGGTCGACGCCGGGAACACGATGGTGGTGATCGAGCACAACCTCGACGTCATCAAGACCGCGGACTGGATCATCGAAGTGGGCCCCGAGGGCGGGCATGCCGGCGGGCGGATTCTCGCCACCGGCACGCCCGTGCAGATCGCGGCCGCGAAGACGACGGCGACGGGCGCGTTCCTCGCGGAGATGCTGTAGCGCTGAAGGACGGCATCCGCGTGGGCACCGTGGTTGTTGGCGATGCGCTGACGAACCTGACCGCCACCGACGCCGTGGACAGGACCGACGCGGCGCTCTGCCAGGCGAAGGCCGCCGGACGCAATCGACTGGTGGCGCGGCAGCTCACCTGACCGCCGACGTTCCTCGTCCTTTTCGCTCGCGACGGTCCTCGGTAGACGCGAGTTGATTTCCCGACGATGAGTGGACCCCAAACGGCGGAAGCCAGGGCTACCCTCGCGACATCTCCCTCGAACGCCGGGAGGAGTCCGCATGTCGGAAGGTCAGATCGAGGTTGCCGGCCAGCAGCCCGCATCGTGGCCGGGCACGGCCCCTCCCGCTCCGCGCCCGCGCGCCACGCCCGGCGTTTATCGCCGCCATCGGCCCGAGAGTACAGCGTTGTACGAGGTGGTGCGCGACAACCTCGAAACCCTGTTTGGCGCCATTGACGATGGGGCGCTTGCGGTGCGGATCCCGAAACATGCGCGAGCGGAACTCCTCGCCTACCTCGATTGCGGGCTTCTATGCCGTGGCTTCGCTCGGCTGAAATGCCGCGGGTGCAGCGAGACTCGGCTCGTGGCTTTCAGTTGCAAGGGGCGCGGGTTTTGCCCGTCGTGCATGGGCCGGCGCATGTGTGCCACAGCCGCGAACCTGATCGAGCGCGTGCTCCCACCTTCAACCCCGCTTCGTCAGTGGGTGCTGACCTTCCCGTTCCCATGGAGGGCAAGGCTCGCGCAGGACGGTGAACTGCTCGGCCGCCTCACCCAGATCTTTGTGGAAACGGTGCAGGCGTTCTACGTCCGTCGAGCGGCTCTCGCCGGAGCCCAGGGTGCGAAGACCGGCGCAGTCACTGCGGTGCAGAGGGCCTCATCCGACATGCGGCTCAACCCTCACCTCCACACGATCGCTCTGGACGGCGCTTGGTCTGAGCAGGGAAACGAGCTCGCCTTTTCAGGCCTCGGACATCTCAAGACCAGCGAGGTGGGCGTTGTGCTGGAGCATGTGGTCCGGAGGATCGAGAGGCACCTTGACCGGCGTGGCCTTCTGGGGACCGGAGAAGATGACCTCGACCTGAGTGGCGAGGGCGATCCGGAGTGCAACCTCGCCACCTCCGCGGTCTCCGGTCAATCCCCGCCCGCCGGACCACAATGGTCGAGTGGCCTTCAGCCCCTCAGGCCCCGGGCACTCGCTTACGACAAGCCGCTCTGCGGGTCACTCGATGGCTTCACGCTGCACGCGGCAACCCGCGCGGGCGGGCTCGACGTCGCGGGTCGCGAGGCCTTGCTTCGATATGTCTTGCGGCCTCCTATCGCGCAAGAGCGAGTGGAGCAACGCCCCGACGGCCTCGTTCGCATCACCCTGAAGAAGGCTTACCGGGATGGGACGGTCGCGGTCGACATGGATCCCCTATCGCTCCTCTGCCGGCTCGCGACCAGCGTGCCTCTGCCACGGTTTCACACAATCCACTATGCGGGGGTCCTCGCCGCCGCGAGCCCGTGGCGCTCGCGCCTTACTCCATCTCTGCCCCCAACCGCGGAGGATGTTGAACCCGAGAAAAGGGTGCGCAAGAGCGGATATCGCCCGTGGGCTGAACTCCTACAGCGCACGTTCGCCGTGGACGTTCTCATTTGCCCGAGCTGCCAAGGACGGATGAGGCTACTCGCCGTGGTGAAGAACCCTGCCGGCATCGCCCGCTATCTGGCCGCGGCGGGCGAGTTGACCGAAGTGCCCGAGCGCTCGCCGCCTCGCGCTCCGCCCTACTGGAAGAGCCAGGTGCTTAGGCGACAAGCGCTTGGTGACCAGGGCCATGGCGGAGACCACCACGACAGAGACAACGAGGCAGCGTAGCCAGCGGACGGGAAGCCCGGAATTCCATCGCGGTTGCGGAGCCTCGCGCACTGCGGGGTTCTTGGCGCTCCGCAGCCCCTCGGAAGCGGCGCAGGCGCGCCCGCCTGCTCCTGGAATAGGCCGATCGGATGCCCAACGCCGCTCCCCGGTCGCGCAAATGCACTGGCACACCGCGCTCGTTTCGCTTACGCTCCAACTCTCCGTCCACGGCATATCCGGGTTCAAATGCCGTTTGTGTGTTTTTCTGCAGGATTGTCTCTGCGCGTGAGCATCCGGCGCAAAGCCGGCAGCTTCTGCATCCAGTCGGCGTGCGCAAGCAGCTGGCCGATGCGTTGGCGGCTGCGATCGCGCTCCTGGATGTAGAAGCTGTAGGCGATCGCGGCGTCTGGATCGTTGGCAACGTATAACGCTGCCAGATCCTTCAGCAGCTTCTCCAGCTCGGCGTCCGTCACGTCGGTCCTGGTGGCAGACCAGCTTGGCCAGCCAAAAGGCGCTTCCGGCGGCAGCTTGGCTGCTGCCGGACTAGCCACGACCTGTACGGTGCACGTAGCAGACGCACGTGTAGCGCCGTCCTGAACGACGAAGCGATAGTCGCCTGCTGGCAGATCCAGATAGGTGGGCACGCGGATCTGTTTCCCGTCGAGCATTACATGCCGCGCAG
>CAINDO010000280.1 GCA_903847385.1 uncultured Myxococcales bacterium | reverse complement strand
CGCCGCTGCCGCCGGGGCCGATCTGCCCGCCCGTGCCGTTGCCACCGCTGCCGCCGGGGCCGATCTGCCCGCCCGTGTCGCCGCCGTTGCCGTTGCCGCCCGTGTCGCCGCCGTTGCCGACCTGGCCGCCGTTGCCGTCGCCGCCGTTGCCGACCTGCCCGCCGTTGCCGGCCTGGCCGCCGGTGTTCCCGGCGTCGCCGGGGAGGAGCCCGCCGCCGGACTCCTCGGTGACGCAGCCGGGGGCCGCGAGGCCGAGCGCGAGGGCGAGCACCGTGAGGGGGTCGAGGCGGGCGAACGAAGAACGCATGGGGGACTCCAGTGGTCGCGAAACGGCGGGAAGCTATCACAGCCCCCGAGGTCGAGTCGGCGCCCTTCAGAACCGGCGGATGTCGAAAAACACACCGGCGCCCGCGGCGGGCAGGGCGTCGAAGCGGACCCCCGTGAGCCCGCCCTCGTCCAGGGCCGCCCAGAGGGCGTCGCAGCGGGCGCGGGCGGCCTCGGCGTCGGCCTCCTGCGTGACCACGATGGCCAGTCCGTCGCGCCGCGCGGGGGCCTCACCGGGGCGGCCGCGCCGGAAGGGGTCGGCTTGCTCGAGCGTGAGGTGCACGGCCTTCTGCAGGTCGCCGGCGGCGCCGATGCGCCCGTACGCCTCGGGGAAGATCACGCCGGGGCCGACGCACACGCCGCTGCGCAGCAGGATGCCCGCGGCGCGGCAACTGTGGTGCACGTCCCGCGCGAAGCGCAGCACGGACCGCCAGGCCGAGGCGGCGCTCACGGGCTGCCGTACGGTGACGGCGAAGGCGTCGCCCACGCGCCCGTGGGTGACCTGCGCGCCGGCCAGCCAGCCGTCCGCGCGGCGCAGGGCGTCCGAGACCATGTTCATGCGCAGGATCAGCCCGGCGTCGTCCTGGCCGGCGGCGTCGAGCAGGTCGAACTCGCAGTAGGCCAGCAGCTCGGGCACGGGGGCGGGCACCGTGTTCTCCAGGCCCGTGAGCTCCCGCAGCGCCGTGATCAGGCGGAACCGTGAGGGCTCCGGCTGCAGCACCAGCTCGTGCAGCAGGCGCACGGCGCCGTTGGGGGGCAGCACGTCCGGGCGCAGCAGCAGGCGCTCGACCACCAGCGTGCCCAGGGCCTGGAGCTGCCCGGTCACGTCCGGGTCGAGCGGCGCGGCGACGAGGCGCGAGAGCACGCCCATCACGGTGGTCTCTTGCATGGCGTCGTCCGCGTCCGCGTACCGCACGGGCTGCGCCGGATCGAGCAGCGGCGCGCAGGACTCGGGCGAGACGGGCGAGAGCCCGCGGTACCACAAGGGCACGAGCGCCGGGGCGGACGCCGCGTCGAACACCCGCCGCACGATCGGATAGCCGCCGCCCCGCGGGTGCTCGACCTCGACCAGATCGCCCACGCCGCAAGGCGCCGCGGTGTCCGTGACCAGCGCGAAGCCGCGCACGGTGCCCGGTTCGGCGTCCGGCGCTGCGGGGCCGGTCACCACGGCGACGGGCAGGCGCATGTTGGCCCAGAGCCGGCGCTCGGCGGCCTCGCGGGCGGCGTCGTCCGCGGCGGGCAGGTGGGCGCGGAGGGCCTCGCGGGCCTGGTCCACGTCGGCCGCGGCCAGGGCGGCGGCGGCGGCGGGGCTGGTGGCGTGGTCGCGGCGGAACGCCTCGGGCAGCGGGAGCTGCATCAGGCGCAGGTCGAAGTGCGTGCGGGCCTCGACCACGGCGGCGTCGCAGCCGGGCGCGCAGCGCGGCGCACCGTGGGCCGCCAGGGCCTCGCGGTAGCGGGCGGCCAGGCGCGAGACCCAGCGCGTCTTGGCCTCGAAGGCCTTCGTCGACGGGTCGTTCAGCCGGTGGCGTTTGCGCGGCCGGAAGGGCTCCAGGAGCGGCCCGTCGTGCGGCGTCGCCTGCGGGTCGAACGTCGCCTCGTCCACGGGACAGCTCTGGAGCAGCGTGGCCACGATGTGCGAGAGCGGCCCGCCCACGGAGGTCGTGACACAGTGCATCGCCTCGCTCGTGCGTCGGCAGTCCGGGTGCAGCGGCCCCGGCTCGCCCTGGATGTACGCCTCGGGCTGCGTGAACACGTGGAACGCCTTGGCGATCTGCACCAGCCCCGAGGCCGCCAGCGCGTGCCCGAACGCCGTCAGCCCGCCGTAGGGGTTGGGCCAGTACGACCGCGAGCGGCGCATGGCCTCGGCGGGCGAGAACCCCAGCCCCAGCAGGAACGCGTGCTCGATGCTGGGGAAGGCGTCGTGCAGCACGGCGAAGGCCGACGAGCGCAGGAAGTCGTGGTTCGTGTCCGTGTTGCGCCGCAGCGACACCAGGGCCTGCCGCAACGACTTGAAGAAGCCGAAGGGCTCGGCGCGCATCGCCAGCCGGGGGTCGGCGTCGCCCTCGCCCACGCCGAGCACCCGCACGGCGCGGCGCTGCCCCGTGGCCGCGAGCCACTTGCGGACCAGGGCCTCGTCCGTCGTGAGCACCACCGCGCAGGCGCCGTTGCTGGCCAGGGCCAGGTGCCAGTCGGTCATCCAGCGCGAGATGGGCGCCGCGCCCGCCGGCCCGCCCTCGTTGCCGCGCCGCTGCGCCGCCGGGTACTCCACGGACAGCGCCAGCTTGTGGCGCACCATCGCCTCGACCGCGGCGGCGAAGGCCTCCGGGGGCGGCGGCGGCACGTCCGCCACGGCCTCGCCCACGGCCAGCCCGGGCAGGAAAAGTCGGCGGCCGAGCTCCTGCCGCCACTGCCAGGCCTCGAGATCCAGCAGCAGGTCGCCCACGGCGATCATCGTCACGCCCAGGGCGCGCTCCGGTGCATCGAGCACCTGCGACACGGTCTGGATGGCGTCGCGCCCGCCGGGCATGATCTGGCCGGCCACGACCAGGGCCGTGCTCGGCGCGTCCAGGCCCTTGAGCAGGTGCACCGCCGAGGCGAACAGCGAGGCCCCGGCGTCGCTGGAGCCGACCTCGAAGCGGGCCTGACACGCCTCGGCGAGCTGCAGCCGGCGCTTGAGCACGTTCGGCAGGTGGATGGCGTGGGCCATGGCCGAGCCGCCGACGTCGGGCATCGTCGTCATGAGCAGCTGATCGATGCGCAGGCGGCCCTCGTCGCCGAGGCTGAGCATGTTCAGCGCCCGCTCGCCGGCGCGGGACATCAGGTCCTCGAGCGCCTTGCCCGGGTTCTTGACGCTGCGCGCCTTCTCGAACACGGACACGGGGTGAAGATCGTCGGGGGCGGCGGAGTATTCGCCCGCGAGGACGAAGACGGTGCGTTCGGCAGAGGCGCTGCGCATGCCACGGCGATACCACCGCCGGCGGGCGCCGGGCAAGGGCGGGGGAATGCCCCGGACACATGCGGCGGTTGTGCTTTGGACTTCCGATGAACGCCGGACTCCGGGACACTGACCCCATGTCGATCCGCACGCACCTGACCGCCGCCGCCCTGCTGCTCGCCACGGGCCTCTCGACCTGCGCTTTCGCCGCACCGGCCGCGCCCACGCCGGGCACGGACCTGCGCCGCAAGGTGCCGGGGGACGTCCTGCGCGCCGTGCAGTCGACCTTGCCCGACGGCCGCCGCGTGCGCCGGGCGCTGCTGTCGCCCACGTTCGACCCGAACCTGGCGGTGTCGGCGCCGACCTCCGTCGAGGTCGTGTTTCTGTGGGACGCCGCCAGTTTCCGCAATGCTTTCGGGTACTTCACGTGGCGGGCCGGCGGGGCGTCCGGGTCGAACATCGAGATCCTCGACCGGCAGCTCGTGTTCGCGGACGCCTCGCGCGGGGCGCTGCGGCCCGGTGACGCCGTGAAGCTGCGGGACGCCGACGGGAACGTGCGGATCTTCGAGCCCGGCACCCGCATCGGCTTCTTCGTGGTCGCCGATGGCGCCGGGCTCGCCGACAGTGCCGACCTCGCCGACGCGCCCTCCACGGACCCGAAGGTGAACGCCGGCCTCGCGCGCGGCGTGTTCACCACCCTGGACGCGCTCAACCCGGAGATCGCCGCCGGGCAGCCGGGCAAGGCCCGCCACATCGCCATGCTCTCGATGCCCGGGCGCGCGGGGTTCCTGAAGGGCCAGCCGTTCTTCGTGATGGGCATGGAGGACGCGCGGCGCGACGCGGGCGCGGACCAGGACTTCAACGACCTGGTGTTCGTCGTGCGGTCGACGCAGGTCGACGCGCTCTCGGACACGCACGTGATCACCGCCGCCCCGGACGTGGAGGGCGACACGGACCCCGATGGCGACGGCCTGCACGGCCTGCAGGACGACTTCCCCGAGGACGCCAGTCGCGGCACGGTGGCGAGTCACGCGCCGACGACGCTCGCCGGGCGGGACGCCGTGCCCGTGCCCGTGGCCACGGAGCAGGTGCTGGACGCCGCCGGCGCCGTTCGCGAGGTCGTGGCGACTTTTCATCGCGACGCGCAGGCCGCGGCCGAGGTGCTCACGCTGCCGGGCCTGCCGGCGGACGCGCGGGGCACGGTGTTCGTCGAGCGGTTTCTGGACACGGGTGAGCACGTGGCACCCGTGCACGCGCGGCTCGAGGGCTTTCTCCAGCCGACCGCGCCGGGCGAGGCCGCGCTGCGCTATCCGCGTCTGTTCCGGGCGGGCGAGGGCGGCGAGACCCGCGTGATCGTGCGGCTGGACGCGCCCTTGCCGGCGTGGTCGGCGAAGCGCGCGTTCCCCTGGCGGCTCGAGGGCGCGCCGGCGGCCTTCCACGGCCCGCGCAAGCTGCCCGCCACGCCGCTCCTGCCCCAGGTGTGGACGCTCCGGCCCGGACGGTGAGGCCCCGCGTCGCCGTCGTCGGCCCCGGGGCCATCGGCGGCACGTTGGCGGCGCACCGTGCCCAGCGCGGGCCCGCGCTGGACCTGGTGATTTGCGCGCGCACGCCCTTCGACACGCTCGTGCTCGACACACCCGAGGGCACGCTCCGCGCGCAGGTCGAGATACTGAGCGACCCGGCGGCGGCGCGGCCCGTGGACTGGGTGCTGCTCGCCGTGAAGACCTACGACGTGGCCGAGGCCGCGCGGCGCTGGCTTCCGGCGCTGCTCGGGCCCGAGACGCGTGTCGCCGCGCTGCAGAACGGGCTCGAGCACGCCGCATTGCTGGAAGGTCACGTGCCGGCCGCGCGCGTCCTGCCGAGCGTGCAGATGCTGCCCGCCGAGCGCGTGGGCCCCGGCCACCTGCGCCAGCGGCGCCCCGGCGCCCTGAGCGTGCCGACGGGGGCGGACGCCGACGCCTTCGCCGCGCTTTTCGAGGGCACGGCGATCCCCGTGCACCGGGACCCGGCGTTCGAGGTGGCGCTGTGGACCAAGCTGGCGGTCAACGCCGCCGGGGCCGTGTCGGCGATGCGGCTCGAACCGGCGCGTGTGGTGCACGCCCCGGGGGCCGCGGACGAGATGCGCGCGCTGGTGGCCGAGTGCGTGGCGGTCGCGCGGGCCTGCGGCGTCGAGCTGCCCGCCGGCCTGCCCGAGCGGGTGGTCGAGGGGGCGCGCGCCGCCCCGCCGGAGACGTCCAACTCGTTGCTCGCCGACCGCCGGGCCGGCCGCCCGCTGGAGATCGACGCCCGGCACGGTGTCATCGTGCGCCTCGGCCTGGCCCACGGCGTACCGACTCCCGAGAACGCCCGCGTCTGCGCGGTGTTGGGCGCTCCGTAGATCTTCGACACGTTCCCGGTAGCTTCGCGCATCGCGCAGAAGTCGGCGCTGTCCTAGGCTCCGTCCTCGACAGGGTGGAGCTCGGGGAAACCGGTCTGCCCACGCCATGCATCGACCATTCGAGAGACGGGGAGACACGATGACCATGAAAATCAAACTCTGCACCTGGGCCCTCGTGGGGCTCGTCGGCGGCCTCACGGCGGCCTGCGAGTCCAGCGATCCCAGCGGCAGCGGCGACGCCGGCGTGACGGGCGGGGCCGGCGGCGAGAGCGCCGGCGGGACCGGCGGCAGCGGCACCGGGGGCCAGGCGGCCGGTGGCCAGGGCGGTGAGCCCGGCGGCTCCGGCGGCGCCGGCGGCGCGGGGGACCCCTGTGAGGGCCGCCCCGTGGAGACCTGGTACCTGGACGCCGACGGTGACGGCCACGGCGACCCGGGCGTGACGCAGGAGAGCTGCGACACGCCCGACAACCACGTCGCCGAGGGCGACGACTGTGACGACGCCCGCGCCGACGCCAAACCCGGCGCCCCCGAGCTGTGCAACGACGCCGACGACGACTGCGACGGCACGCCGGACAACGGCCTGGGGCTGGGCGAAGCCTGCTCCGCCGGTGTGGGCGCCTGCGCGGTCTCCGGCGTCTCGGCGTGCCTTCCGGACGGCACCGTGGGCTGCGATGCGACGCCCGGCGCCCCGGGCGCCGAGACGTGCAACGCCATCGACGACGACTGCAACGGCGTGGTGGACGACACGGGCGCCGTGGAGACCTGCAACGGCGCCGACGACGACTGCGACGGCGACGTCGACGAAGCGCTCGGCGTCGGGGACGCCTGCGCCGTGGGCGTGGGCGCCTGCCGCGTCGAGGGCGTGAACGTGTGCGGCGACGAGAACGGCCTGGTGGCCTGCGGCGCGGTGGAGATCGCCCCGGTGCCCGAGCTCTGCGACGGCCTGGACAACGACTGCAATGGCAACGTGGACGACACGCCGGAGGGCTGCGACTGCGTGGACGGCAGCACGGTGGCCTGCGGCAGCGACGTGGGCCAGTGCCGGCCCGGCGTGCAGACCTGCGTGGCGGGTCGGCTGGGCCCCTGCGAGGGCGCCACGGGTCCCGGCGACGAGACCTGCGACGCGGCGGACAACGACTGCAACGGCACCGTGGACGACCGCGCCGTGGCCTGTGAGTGCGTCGACGGCGCCGAGCGGGCCTGCGGCAGCGACGTGGGCGAGTGCACGGCGGGCACGCAGCGCTGCGCGGAGGGCGCCTGGGGCGCCTGCAACGACACCGCGCCGAGCGCGGAGACGTGCGACGGCCTGGACCAGGACTGCAATGGCGTGGCCGACGACCGCGCCGGCGATCCTTGCGAGTGCACGGACGGCGAGCAGCGCGCCTGCGGCACGGACGTGGGCGTGTGCGCCCCCGGCGTGGAGACCTGCGGCGGCGGCCACTGGGGCGCCTGCGAGGGCGGCACGGACCCGGGCGTGGAGACCTGCAACGGCCTGGACGACGACTGCGACGGCACGCTGGACAACCGCGTCGGCGACGTCTGCGAGTGCGTGGACGGCGTGAGCGAGCCCTGCGGCAGCGACGTGGGCGCCTGCCAGCAAGGCACGCGGGCCTGCGTGGACGGCCACCTCGGCGAGTGCGTGGGCGCCATCGACCCGACGGAGGAGACCTGGAACCGGGCCGACGACGACTGCAATGGCGAGATCGACGACCTGGTCTGCGCGCCCCTCGCCCGCGACTTCCCGGCCGGCCCCGGCTTCGCCGGCTGCATCTCGCAGGACGGTGCGTTCCACGCCTTCGACCCGGCCAACATCAGCTCCATCTCGCGCACGGCGGCGTTCGACCAGATCGCTGACCTGCTCTGGCGCGCCGGCGCGCCGGACGCCGCCGCCTTCGCCAGCGCTCGCCAGATCTACGCCGTGGCCGAGGGCATCGACAGCCGCGTGCAGCGCCGCTTCGACTCCCACTTCGCCGCGTCCGTGCCGGCGGGCACCAACTGCCGCACGGCGGGCGTGCCGGCGCAGTTCCCCGACTACTGCGTCGGGCCGGCGAGGATCCTGCCCATCGTGAACGCCGCCTTCGACGCCGGCATGGCCGGCCAGAACCTGCGCGTCAACGCCCTGCGCATCGAGGCCGCGCTGCTCTGGTTCTTCTACACCAGCGTCTACAAGGAGTCGGTCACCTGCGCGACGGCGATCGCCGACTGCGACTCCTCGCACGCCTACTACTCGGCGGGCACGGCGCGCGCCCAGCCCGCCGCGATGGCGCGCTACATGAACGCGATCGACCCCTACATCCACGACCGCATCTTCGACGGCACGCTCGGCACCCACTGCTGGCGCGAGCTGGACAACGGCGCCACGGCCGTGAACCTGGCCCAGCAGGCCATCGCGCTCGACCAGCTCGACGTGGCCCTCGACCACGGCGCGGCCCGCCTGCTCATCGAGCGTGTGCGCGCCTTTGCCGCCGCCGCCGGCGAGGAGCGCACCGCGCAGTGGGGCTTCGTGCAGGTCTGGGGTCAGGCGCTCGACCGCGCCGTGCGCGTGCGCAACGCCGCCTCGGCCGATCGCTTGGCCACCCTGCTCGCCGGTGACGGCGCCGGCGTGGACGTCGCCACCCTCGAGGACATCCTCCTGCCGCTGATGCCCTGCCCGTAGTCGGGCTGCCGTCGCCACGGCGAAGTCGGCCTGCTACCCTGCCTGCGTGGCAAACAGGCTCGCCATTGCGGTCTTCCTGTGGGCGGTGCTCCCGAATGCGGCCGGCGCCTGGTCGGTCGACCGGGAGGCGATGAAGGCGGCCATCGAGCGAGACCGACGCGCTGAGCGATGCGAGGCACCGAGGCTCGTTCGGTCGGGGGGCGTCCTGTTCGCGGCGGATGGCCAGGCCATTTCAGAGCCCGCGCAGGTGACCGCACTGTACGATACCGCCCGGCGGCCGGCGCCCTCCCGAATCCTGCCGGTGTATGAGGGCGGTCAGCACACTGGCTACGAGGTGGTCGTGCTCGGCATGCACTTCCCGCCGCGCATCGTGCCAGCGTATCGGGATGCTCGCCTCGTCGGCTGGAAGTTCGTGGGCGTCGGCACCGAGTCGACGGCGGCCCGCTTGGGCTTTCGCACGTCGGACGTCATCGTGGCGATCGACGAGCGCGCAGTCGTCGACGTCGCGGACGTTCTGCAACTCAAAGAGGAGCTCCTCGCCGGGGCCGAACCCCATCAGGTCGAGGTCGAACGCCGCGGCGTCCGGCGAATGGTCGAGTGGTGGTGGTGAGGGCCGCGCGGGCCTTCGCCCCTACCGCTGGAAACCCGCCTCGCGCTGCGCCCGGACGCCCAAGACGAACACGCGCTCGCCGACCGGGTCGAATCGATAGAGGACGACATCGCCTCGCGTGCCGCGGCCCACGACGAGCTCACGGCGCCCCTCGCCGGACGGGCGACCGATGAGGGGCGACCTCGCCAGCACCTCGATGGCGTCGATCAGCGCGCCGATGCGCTCGGGGCCGTGCTCGGGGTCGTGCGCGCGCAGGTGAGCGAGGATGCGGTCCAGGTCCTCGCGCATCTCGCTGGCGAGGCGGATCACCGCCACTTGTTTACCCTCGGCGGGGGCGCGGACTGGCCCGCCGCGGCGGCCACCAGCCACGGTCGGACCTCCTCCCAGAGCAGGCCCTCGCCCGTCTCCAGCATGCCTTGGTAGCGGGCGTCCGCGAGCGCCTCGAACGCTGCCTGCTCCTCGGCGGCGGAGACCGCCGCGGCGATGGCGTCGAGCATGAACGCGTGTGCGGACTTGCCGGCGCCCGCGGCGACACCGTTCAGGCGGGCCTTCAGTCCATCGGGGAGCCGCAGGGTGGTCGTCTCGGGCATGGCCGACTCCTTGTGTCACAAATGTGTTACACGGTGCAGCAGACGGCCCGCCCGATCAAGTCGGCCGCAGGAAACTCCGCCCATCGCCGCACCGGTGTTACAGTTTTCCGGTCCCACCGGAAAACGGAGTCGCCCATGCGCCGCGCGCTCACCCCCATCGCCTTGCTCTGGTTGACCGCCTGCGCCGCCTCGCCGGGCGGCGACGCCCAGGATGCCTCCGTGCAGCCGCGGGACGCCGGCGCCCGCGCCGACGAGGGCTTCACGATCGAAACCGGCGACGCCGAGGCGCGGGGCGGGGCCGGCGGTGGCGGCGGCGAGCAGAACGGCGGTGGCGCCGGCGGGGGCCCGAGCGGGACGGACGCCCTGGCCGCCCCTGCGGACGCCGGGGTCCCGGGCCCCGACGCGCCCCCCTCGGGCCCGCCTGCGCCGGCCTGCGCCAACGGCCAGGACGACGACGCCGACGGGCTCTTCGACGCGGACGATCCGGACTGCAGCAGCGATCTCGACCCCACCGAGGCCGGCGACAACGCCCCGACACAGTGCAGCGACGGCGTGGATCAGGACGCCAACGGGCGCGTGGATTTTCCCGGTGATCCGGGCTGCGCCGCGGCCGGCGACGACGACGAGTCCTCCATGGGCGCGGCGGCCTGCGGCGACGGCGAGGACAACGACGACGACGGCCTCGTCGACCGCGACGATCCGGGCTGCAGCGGCGTCGGCGACCGCAGTGAGACGGACCCTGCGGTGCCCGGCGCCTGCGCCAACGGCCGCGACGACGACGCGGACGGGCTGACGGACTTCCCCGAGGACACGGGCTGCGACGCCCCCGGCGATCCCGGCGAGGGCGGCGCCTGCGGCCCCGAGGTCGAGGTCGTCGGCCTGAACGCCTGGCTGGCGACCCACGAGACGTTCCAGGGCCAGACCTCGCTCGAGGGCGGCAAGACGGCGGGCACCTGCGGCGGCGCGGCCGGCGGTGAGGTCGTGTTCGCCTGGGACGTGACCGTGCCGACGGATCGCGTGACCTTCACCACGCTGCACCCCGAGACCACCGGCCCGGTGGTGATGTACGCGCGAGCCACCTGCGGTGCCACCACGGAGCTCGCCTGCAACCGCGGCTCGGAGGCCACGCCGGGCAGCCGCATCACGCTCGAGGCCCCGGCCATGGGGCGCTACTTCGTGTTCGTGGACTCGGGCAGCCGCGAGGCCGGCAGCCCGTTCGCGCTGTCCGTCGAGACCGTCGCGACGCCCCAGTGCCACAACCTGATCGACGACGACGGCGACGCCCGCGTGGACGCGGCGGACCCCGGCTGCACGGCCGGGGACGACGTGGACGAGGCCGATCCCGCGGAGCCCGCGGTGTGCTCGAATGGCCTCGACGACGACGGCGACGGCCGCGCGGACTACGGCAACGACGTGGACTGCGCCTTCGCCGGCGGCGACCGCGAGGTGCCGCTGTGCCCGGACGGCGTGCCGACGATCCCCGTGGACCAGGCCGGCGGCACGTTCGACCTGCCCGCGCCGCTGCCCGGCGCCGGGGCCGCCGCCGGGAGCTGTGAGCCCGTGGGCGGCAGCGAGGTCGTGCTGGTGCTGAACCTCGACGATCCGAGCGAGGTCACCGTGGACGTGCAGGAGGGCGGGGCCTCCGTCGCCGCGGGCATCTACGTGCGCCGGACCTGCACGGACACCATGAGCGAGCTGGCGTGCCGCAGCTCGGCCAACCGCGGGCCGCTGCGCATCGAGGAGCTGCCCCGGGGGCAGAGTTTCGTCTTCGTGGAGCTCGGCTTCGTGGCCCCGGCCGTGGGGCGTCAGGTCGTCGTCACCGTGACCAGCACCATCACCGAGTGCAACGACGCGCTGGACAACGACGTGGACGGCCGCATCGACCTGGACGACACGGGCTGCGAGCGCGGGCGGGACGAAACCGAGGGCAACCCCGTGGACGTGCCCCAGTGCGCGAACGGCGTCGACGACGACGCCGACGGCCTCGCCGACTACCCGAACGACCCGCACTGCCTCGCCGCCGGCGACCCCGAGGAGATGCAGACCTGTCTGGTGGGCGTGTTCGGCGGCGTGTGTGTGAACTGGCTCAGCCCGGCCTGCATCGGCGGCTCCGCCACGGCCATCTGCGCCGAGGAGAACCGCGGCCGGGTCATCACCTACCAGGAGTTCCAGGCCGTCGCCCGGGGCGGCTGGATGCGCCCGGACGGCAGCTACCACACGGTCACCGTGGACCAGTACCCGGACTGCGGCGGCAGCATCGGCAACACCGGCATCCCCGGCTGGGGCGAGTTCAACCTCTTCAACTGCGGCGACGACCAGAACTACTGCAACCGCGCCGTGATGTGCGTGCGCTGAGTCACTCCGCCACGTCGAAGTCGCGCTCGCCCATCACGTCGCCCTCGATGCGGAACGTCACGTTGAAGCGCCCGGCACGGCCCTGGGCGATGACCTTCATGTCCTTGGCGCTGAAGAGCACCTGGTCGTAGTTGTTCTTCAGAGACCAGGAGTGGACCGCCGTCACGTGGGGGCCGTCCGCGGCCAGGTGACTGACGGTCATCTCGACCTCGTGTCTGCCCTTCAGGGCGTCGTCGAGGATGAGCGCGAAGCAGCACTGTTCGCCGTGGCGCATCACCGTGTCGACCTTCTCGCCCCCCGAATCACAGCGGCGGGCGACGAAGACCTGGCCCTTCTGGGCGGCGTAGCTCGCCAGGAACCCCGTCAGGACCAGGGCGACCGCGGCGGTGAGGCCGAGTCCGAGCTGCCGCCTGCGCTTGTGGGAAGGACCCATCGGCGGCCTCTCTTTCGCCAGCGCTCAGATTGGGAAAGGCACGAGATCTGTGCGCACGCAGGCCATCATGCCCCACACCCCCTGGACGTTGTCCGGGCCGGGGTCCAGGGGCAGGATGATCAGGAGCTCGTCGTCGGCGTCGCCGATCGCGACGGCGCCGTCCAGGCCGAAGGGGTTGAACCCCGCGTCGAGCTGGTACAGACCGTTGACGTCCGTCAGCTGCTGCGAGAGACCACCGGCCCACTGCAACAGGCCATCGCCCGAGAGCGTCGCCGGCAGGGCCTGGGGTTGCATGCCGCCCATGGGATCCCAGGTCAGGCCGCCGCAGAAGAGGTCACCGACGCGGGGCAGACCGACCGGCGCCCGCAGCGTCCAACCGAGCAGAAGCGCCACGCCGCCGTCCGCCGGCGTGCGCTCGACGCCGATGGCGCCCATGCCGTTGGCCGTCGGCACGAGCTCGATCTCGTCGCCCGTCGGCGTGTCGTAGAGCGTGGAGCGCCAGGGGTCGATGTTCCAGAAGCCCAGCTCGCGATCGGGCAGCACGTTCAGCGGCGGCGCGGGATAGCGCGCCTCCTGCATGTACGCGTCGTCGCGGACCCGGCGCAGCGTGCCGACCTCGCCGTCGCCGCGGGCGGGCCGGCGGCCGATGCGGGCGTAGGCCATGGAGTCGGCCGGCACGGCCGGCACCTCCTCGTTGGCCCGGGCCATGACGATGATGTTCGCCGGCGCGCCGCCGGCGAGGGCGTCCGGGACGAACACCGCGAAGCCGCTCGTCGGCGCGAAGGCGCCGCGATAGACCACGCCGGAGACCGGGTGCGTCAACAGCCACGTGCCGTAGAGGTCCGGCGCCGGCACGAGCGAGATCTCGGCCGCGACCAGCGCGCCCTCGTTCGTCAGCAGGTCGGCGTGGTTGCGTTCGACGCGCATGGCGGCGGCGTAGGCGCCCACGTTCCCGTCGTCCTGCGGGCCGAAGCCGTCCACGTACCAGTAGCCCGCGAGCGCGCTCAGGTCCGTGGGCGGCGCGACGGGCACGTCCGGCGGGGGTGGGGCGGCGTCCGGCGGGGGCGGCGCGGCGGTGTCCGGCGGGGCGACCCAGGCGTCCGCGGGGGGCG
>CAINDO010000279.1 GCA_903847385.1 uncultured Myxococcales bacterium | reverse complement strand
CGGGCGCCGCTCGAAGGCCGCTGACGGCCCGCGCCCGGGCGTCGACGCCGGCCCGCGCACTGGGGTAAGGTCCGAGGCCTCCGGGCGGCCGCTCCGGCCCGTCCGCGCTCCACTCGGGAGACATCGCATGCGCACGCTGTCCTGGGCTGCACTGGGCCTCGGCCTCGGCTTTCTGGCCTGCAACGCCGCCAACCCCTCGTTGAGCACCGGCAAGGCCGACCTCGGCGCGACCTCCGACGCCGCGGCCGGCGGCGCCACACCCGACGCGACGAACCCGCCCGCGCCGGACGCGGCCGTCGAGCCGCGGTGCGTGCCCGGCAAGATCGAGGGCTGCCCTTGCCCGGGCGGCGCCGAGGGTACGCAACGGTGCGGAGACGACGGCGTCTTCGAGGCCTGCGCGTGCCCGGTCGCGGGCGATGCGGCGGCGGGCGGCGCGGCGCCTCCGGCGGATCTGGGCGTGGGCGGTACGGGCGGCACGGGGGGGTCGGCCACGCCGGCGGACGCGGGCGCGGGCGGGGTCGTGGCGGACGCCGCGCCGACGCCGGACGCCGGCCCTCCGTGTACGGAGGGCGAGCTCGAAGTCCACGCCTGCGGCTGGAACGGCCGCGGTGAGCTGAGCCTCCGATGCGAGAACGGCATGTGGGTCGAGAACGCCGCCTGCGTCGATCCCGACCTTTGCGCGGACGCAGAGCCGGTGCCGAGCGCCTGCGGGCTCAACGGCCGCGGCGTGGCCGAAGCCCCCTGCGTGGCGGGGCAGCCCGGCGCGCCCGGCCCCTGCGTCGATCCCGACCTGTGCGTGGACGGCGCCGCGGACGTCGTGGTCTGCGGCTTCAACGGCAACGGCCGGGAGACGACCGAGTGCCTGGGCGGGCAGTGGGTCGTGACCCTGCCCTGCGACGACGTGGACGAGTGCGCGAACGGCCTCGAGGAGGCGCGCGCCTGCGGCGTGCTCGGCAACGGTACGCAGTCCCGCCTGTGCGCGGCCGGCTCGTGGGGCGCGTGGAGCGGCTGCGACGACCCCGACCGCGCCTGCGAGGACGGCGCCCGCGAGAGCGTGCCCTGCGGCCTGAATCGGCGCGGGTTCCGCTCGCATGTCTGTGTCGGCATGCGCTGGGGCGACTTCGGCCCGTGTGAAGATCCGGACGCCTGCGTCGACGGCGCCCGCGAAGCCGGCGTCTGCGGGCTCAACGGCCGCGGGAGCCAGTTCCGGGTGTGCGCCGACGGTCAATGGTCGGCCTTCGGCGCCTGCGACGACGCGGACGTGTGCGTCGACGGGCAGTCCGAGGACCGGACGTGCGGGCTCAACGACCGCGGCGTTCAGGCGCGGACCTGCGCCGCTGGCCAGTGGTCGGCCTTCGACGCCTGCCTCGATCCGGATCAGTGCGTGGACGACACGCCCCTCGGCCCCCCGTGCGGGCTCAACCTGCGCGGCCGGATCCCGCAGCGGTGTGTGGCCGGCCAACCGGGGCCCCTCGGGCCGTGCGAGGACCCGGACGAGTGCGTGGACGGCGCCGTGGAGACGCAGCCGTGCGGCGCCCTGGGCGATGGACTGCAGGCCCGGACCTGCGTGGCCGGCCGGTTCGGCGCGTTCGGCGCGTGCATGGGCGCCACGCCCTGCCCCGACCCGGCCAACCCGGCCTGTCCGCAGCCGCGCCCGGAGTGGTGCAATGGCCTCGACGACGACCTGGACGGCCAGACGGACGAGGACCTCTCCGGGGTGAACGTCGCCGCCGGGCCCTTCGAGGCGGCGCTGGAGACGGCGATCGACCGCGGGCTCGATGCGCTGCGGGCGCGCGAAGGCGGGCTCGGACGATTCAACACCAACCAGGAGTCCACCGCCTCGGGCACGCTGGGCACCCTGGCGTTCCTGGAGCGGCGCAGCGCGAGCGGCGTCGGCCCGGCGCTGGGGTACGCGGGCCTCGCGCCCGCCGACCAGCAGATGCTGGTCCGCACGGTGCGCTTCCACATCGCGGACGACCCGACCCTGCAGGACCCGAACGCGGCGCCGTACACCTACGTGCAGGGCGTCAACCTGGCCGCCCTGTCGCTGTACCTGGAGACGGGCGGCCCGGACGAAGTCGGCGCGCCCGTGAGCGTGCGGACCGCCGTGACCAATGGCGTCGCCGCGCTGCGCGCCAACCAGGGCGCGGGCCGGCTCTGGGCCTCCGGCGGCCCCGGCCTCGACATGGAGATGAGCTACATGGCGGCGACGGGCCTGAGCGCGGCGAGCCGGATCCTGCCCGGCGCCGACGCCTCGCTGGCGTTCATGGGCCCGGGTCTGGACGCCCTGCAGAACGGCGACGGCGGCTTCGGCCCCTTCCAGGGGCAGGCCTCGACGGGCGGGGCGACCTTCACGGGCCTCTGGCTGCATCGGCTGGCCGGCACGCCCGCCGACGACCCGCGGGTGCGCGCCGCGCTCGACTGGGTGACCCGGAGCTATGCGCTCGACGCGGTCGCGGCGGGTCTCGCACTCGAGAGCACCTACTGGCAGCCGTGGAACGCGACGCGGGCCCTTCTGGGGCACCGGCTGACCTACGCCGACGTGGCCGTCGGCACGCTCGACCCCGTGGCCCTCGGTTACCCGGCGGCGCCGCGCGGCCCCTGGTTCGACGCGGCGCACACGCTGCTCGGCACGCAACCGCCGGGCGGTGTCTGGCCGATCACCCCGCCCAATGGCCGCTCTCAGCTGTCGATGCAGGCCTTGGCGGTGCTCACGCTGGAGCGCAGCCTCGGCGGTGCGCGGCTCACCGAGGCCGACCTGGCGATGCGCCCGGCCTGCAACGACCGCGTGGACAACGACGCCGACGGCCGGGTGGATCTGCTGGATCCCGACTGCCCGCGCGCCTGCGCGCTCACCGAGTCGCCCCGACCGCGCTGCGACAACGCCCGCGACGACGACGCCGACGCCGTGGTGGACTTCCCGGGCGACCCGGGCTGCGTGTCGCCGCTGGACGACGACGAGGCGGACCCGGCCTGCGGCAACCGCCGCGACGACGACGCCGACGGCCGCACCGACTGGCCGGCCGATCCAGGCTGCGACGGCCGCCGCGACCCCAGCGAATCGGACCCCGGGGTGGTGCCCGCCTGCGCCAATGGCCGCGACGACGACGCCGACGGGCTCATCGACTTCGGGCGCGATCCGGAGTGCCTGCAGGCCGCGCAGAACGACGAGCGCCTCGCCCCGGCGTGCCTGGGCGGCGCCCCCGTCCGCATCGCCCCCGGTGTGACGACGTACGACGGCGTGACCGCCGGCAACGAGTTCCAGGGGACCTGCGGCGGCCTGCGGGGCAACGACAGCCTCTTCGCGCTCGTCGCCGACGTGCCCATGGACGTGGTCTTCAGCACGGCCAACGACCAGACGGCCTTCGACACCGTGATCTACCTGCGGCGCAGTTGCGACGGGGCCCAGACCGAGTTCGCTTGCAACGACGACGTCTCGGCACAGGACCCCCTGTCGACGCTCTCGGCGCGCCTCGACCCGGGGACGTATTTCCTCGTCGTGGACGCGACGGTGGGCGGCGGCGCTTTCCGGCTGACGGTGAGCGTCACGCCCCGTGCGCCCGCCTGCGCGGACGCCGTGGACAACGACGCCGACGGCGCCATCGACCTGCTGGACCGCGGGTGCACGGGCGCGGACGACGCGAGCGAGGTCGATCCGGCCCAGGCCCCCGCCTGCGCAAACGGGCAGGACGACGACGCCGACGCCCGCGTCGACTTCCCCTGGGACGCGGGCTGCGCCGCCCTGGGTGACACCGACGAGCGCGACCCGCAGGCCCCACCCGCGTGCGCCAACGGCCTCGACGACGACGCCGACGGCCGCACCGACTGGCCCGACGACCCGAGCTGCTTCGGGCGCGGCGACGACTCCGAGTTCCGCCCCGTGACCGCGGCCTGCGGCGACGCGCTGGACAACGACGCCGACGGCGCGGCCGACTTCCCCCTGGACCCGGGGTGCCTGTTCCCTGCGGACCGCGACGAGGCCGATCCGCCGGCCCCCGTGGCCTGCAACGACACCGCCGACAACGACGGCGACGGCCGCGTGGACTTCCCCTTCGACCCGGGCTGCGGGGGCCGGGGCGACGCCGACGAGGCCGACCCCGCGGTGGCGCCGGCGTGTTTCAACGGCCGGGACGACGACGCCGACGGCGACGTCGACTTCCCCCGCGATCCGGGCTGCGCCTTCGCCGCCGACACGAGCGAGGCCGACCCGGCGTTTCTGCCCGGCTGCTTCGACGGCGACGACAACGACGGCAACGGCCGCATCGACTGGCCCGACGACCCGGGCTGCTACGCCGCCTCGGACGCGCGCGAAGACGCGCCCCTGCCCTTGCGCGTCCGGTGCGCCGACGCCGCCGACAACGACCAGGACGGCCGCGTGGACCTGGCCGATCCGGGCTGCATCGCCCCCACCGACGACGACGAGACGGATCCCGCCCAGCCCCCCGCCTGCGGCAACGGCGTGGACGACGATCAGGACAACGCCATCGACTGGCCGCGCGACCCCCAGTGCGTCGCCGCCGGCGACATCACGGAGAACCTGACCTGCCGCGCGGGCGTGAACGTGCCCCTCATCCCCCGAAACGGCACGGTGAACGGGGCCACGCTCGCCGCGGGCGCGGACCGCTACCAGAACGCGTGCGGCGGCGCCGGCGCCCCGGACGCCGTGTACCGCTATGCCCTGGCGCAGCCGCGCAACCTGAGCATCAGCGTCGACCGCCCGGGCACGCGGTTCCCTGCGGTGGTCTCCGTACGGCGCGACTGCGAGAACGCCGACGCCGAGCTGGCCTGCGCCGGGGGCGTCTTCATCCCGTCGCCGACGATCGCGCTGGCCGCCGCGCCCGCCGGCGACTACTTCATCTTCGTCGACGGCGCCCCGATCACGGGCATTCTGTCGCGCGTGGGCCCGATCGGACTCCCCATCGATCCGCGCGGCTACAGCGCCCAACAGAACGACCTGACGCCCAACGGCGGCTGGCAGGACGGCGGGAGCGACGCCTTCGACAGCTACGGCCTCGTGACCTTCACCATCGCCGGGCAGAGCGCCCAGACGAGCATCGGTGATTCCGTCGACCGGGTCGTGGCCGGCGTGACGATCCGCACGGTGCGCGATTTCGCGAACCCCAACGTGCTCCGATACCGGATCTCCGCCGTCGGCGCGCCCGCGGGCCAGCGCGCGACGATCACGATCACCGGCAACCTGGGCAGCGACCAGCAGACGCAGGGACAGCCCGTCACGGTGCCGTTCGGTTCGACCTCGCTCACCTACCTCCAGACCTCGGACGGCGTCGTCACGGACCCGCCGGTGTTCCAGATGTTCGTGCCCTCGGACCCGGCGGACGCGGGGCGGCTGACCTACGGTCGAGTGACCGACAACGTGACGATCACCGCGACGGACATCCACCTGCCCGCCGTCTTCTACGTCGCGCCGAGCTACCACCCGGAGCAGCTCCTCTTCGACGCGCTGACGGCGGACCTCACGGCGCCCGCGGCCGGCAACCAGGCGCTCTTCGGCAACTTCGAGCTGACGGTGACCGAGCAATGAAGCGCCTGAGCCCCATGGAGGTCTTCGGCCTGCGCCCCGTGGGCAAGGCGGCACGGGAGACCTGGCTCGCGCTGCGCGGGGACCAGAGCACGCCGCCCTCGCGGTTCGACGCCTCGAGCCTGATCATGCTCGACCCGCGCGTGTCGTTCCCCCTGTGGCTGGGGCGGACGCGACCGGACAAGCGCATCGAGCTCTACAACCTGTTCAACCACCGGCAGACGCCGCCCGAGGCGGGCTGGTCCGTGCGCGTCACGCAGGTCGAGGACTTCCGCGGCGGGCGGAACACCTACGACTCGCACAACGGCACGGACTTCGCGGTGCCCGTGGGTACGGTGGTCACGGCCGCGGCGCCCGGCGTGGTGCTGCGGGTCTCCTGCGAGATGAACCGTGGGGGCCTGAAGGTCTTCATCGACCACGGCCGCGGCATCGTCACGACGAGCAACCACCTGGGGCGGGCCCTGGTCACGCCCGGCCAGCGCGTCGCCCGCGGCGAGCCCGTCGCGCTCTCCGGCGCCTCGGGCATCGACTGCCTGGCGTTCTTCCCATGGAGCTGCCCGCACGTGCACTACAACGTGTGGCACGAGGGCGTCTCCGTCGACCCCTTTGCCCGGCCCGGGGAGATCCCGCTGTGGCGCGGGCCGGGCGGCCTGCCCGTGCCCGACGACGGCCGCGCCGACGACGCCGACTTCGCCCCGACGGACTGGGCTCCCGAGGGCGTGTCGCGCGCCATCGCCGCCTGCCACCACGAGGGCGCCCGCGCGGAGATGCGGGCCTTCACGGACCTCGCCGAGCGGGCCATGGCCGTGATGTTCCAGATGAACTACTACCCGACACGTTTCGGCGAGCGGCCGAGCCTGTACCGGGCGCCCACGCCGCGGGCGCCGTACCTGGACCTGCCCTTCCGGGCCAGTGACTACGTGGGTGTGGTGTTCCCCGAGCGGCGGGGCTGAGCGCCGACCGCCGGGTTCACCGGCGGTCCTTCAGTCCGTCAGAAGGAAGCCTCGTCGATGCTCAGCAGGCTCAGCTCGCTGGCCTCGATGATCTTGCGCGACAGCGTCAGGCCGGGCAGCACGTGGCGGCTGAAGTACCGGCAGGACTCGACCTTGCCCTGGTAGAAGGCCTTGTCGGCGGCGCTGGCGCCCTCGAGTTTGCTCGCGGCGAGCACGGCGTGGCGGAACAGCAGCCAGCCGATGACCGTCTCGGCGACCGCGTGCAGGATGCGGTTGGCGTGCACGCCGACGTGCTGCGGCGACTCGCCCAGTTTGCCCATGATGGCGCCGAAGATGCCCTGCAGATCGGCGAGCGCGCGCCCGAGCGCCAGACGCTCCGCCGCGAACCCGTCGCCACCGTCCTGACCCTTGGCCGCCGACTCGACCTGCACGAGCAGGCCGCGCAGCGTCTCGCCCATGTCCCGCGCGATCTTGCGGAAGAACAGGTCCAGAGCCTGGATGTGCGTGGTGCCCTCGTAGAGCGTGTCGATCTTCTGGTCGCGGATGTACTGCTCCATCGGGTAGTCCTGGCAGTAGCCGCTGCCGCCGAAGACCTGCAGCGCCATGCCGAGGAGCTCGTAGGTCTTGTCGGAACAGTAGCCCTTGACCAGGGGCAGGAGCAGGTCGTTGAGCTTGTCCGCGGCGTCGGCGCGGGCGTCGCCGTGGCCGCCGCCGAGCTCGACGAGGTCCTGCACGTGGGCCGTGTAGAGCCCGAGCGCGCGCATCCCCTCGGCGTGGGACTTCAGGTGCATCAGCATGCGGCGGACGTCCGCGTGTTCGATGATGCGGACCCGGGGCGCGGCCTTGTCCATGGCGCGCGTGAGGTCCGGGCCCTGCACGCGTTCTTTCGCGTACGCCAGCGCGTTCAAATACGCCGTCGAGGCCGTCGCGATGGACTTCATGCCCACGGCCATGCGGGCGTTCTCGATCACGTGGAACATCTGGCGGATGCCGTCGTGGACCTCGCCCATCAGCAGGCCGCGGCAGGGTGCGCCGTCGCCCAGGGTCATCTCGCAGGTCGCCGAGGCCTTGATGCCCATCTTCTTCTCGACGTTGGTGCAGACGATGCCGTTGCGCTCGCCGAGCTTGCCGTCCTCGCCCACCCAGAACTTGGGCACGATGAACAGCGACAGGCCTTTGGTGCCGGGGCCCGCGCCGTCCGGGCGGGCGAGCACCAGGTGCACGATGTTCTCGGCGAGGTCGTAGTCGCCGTTGGTGATGAAGCGTTTGACGCCCTCGAGGTGCCACGTGCCGTCGCCGTCCGGCGAGGGCCAGGCGCGCGTGCGTCCGGCGCCCACGTCACTGCCGGCGTCCGGCTCGGTGAGCACCATGGAGCCGCCCCACTGACGCTCGATGATGGCCGATACGAAGCAGGCCTTCTGCGCGTCCGTGCCCAGGCGGTCGATGGTCCGCGCCACGAACGAGCCGAACATGTAGAAGGCCGCGTTGGCGTTGGAGCCCGAGATAAAGTCGAAGCCGCCCCACACGAGGCTGGGCGGGGAGCCCACGCCGCCGAGGCGCTCGGGCAGCTCGAATCGGTCCCAGCCGTTGGCGTACCAGGCCTCGAGGGACTTGCGCAGGCCCGGCGGCAGGGTGACGTTGCCCTTGCCGTCGAACTGCAGGCCGTCGCGGTCGGCGCTGACGTAGCTGCTGGCCATTTCGTTGACGCAGAACTTCTCCAGCTCGCGCAGCGTGACGCGGGCCGTGTCCTCGTCCAGGTGGGCGTAGGGCCCCTGGCCGAGGGTCGTGCTGCCGATGTCGAGGAACTCGAAGAGGTTGAACTCGACGTCTCGGCGGTTGGGCTTGAAGTGCTGGGCGGTGCTCATGGGACCTCACTGCGAGGGGGGGCCGACGACGTGCCGGTGCCCGCGCGCACGCCGTAGTCTTTCTTGCGGATGCGGTCCTGGGCCTGCGCGAGCGTCAGGTCCGTGCCGCGGCACTCATAGGTCTGCGTCTTGCCGGCCACCACGGTGTTCCCGTAGGCGTCGGTGATCTGCTTCGTGACTGCGCCGATGCGCTCCTTCGTCGCCGGGTGCGACGACAGGAACTGCGGCCCGGTGCCGCCGGCGTCCTTCTCCATGGCCTGGATCTTGCGGAAGAAGTCGACCAGGCCGAAGGGGTTGTAGCCGGCGTCGTGGGCGATCTGCACGCCGACCTCGTCGGCCTCGGTCTCGTGCTCCTGGCTGAACTTCGTGGAGTTCAGGAACGCCCAGATCGTCTGCGCCGCGTCCGCCGCGAGGCCCTCGCCCAGGACCATGCGCGAGAGCTCCTCGCCGGCCATCGCCGTCTCCAGCGATCGCACGCCGTGGCGCTGCGTGACGTGCCCGAGCTCATGGCCGAGCACGCCGGTGATCTCCGCGCAGGTCTTGGCCTGCAGGATCAGGCCCGTCGAGATGTAGGTGTAGCCGCCGGGCGCCGCGAAGGCGTTGACCAGCGTGTCGTCCGCGATGACCTCGACCTTGTACCCCTCGAAGTCCGCCGGGTCGCGGAACTGCGTCGACGCCGTGGCGAGCACCGCGACGAGGTCGCGCGCCCACTTCGTCAAGGGGTCGTTGCCCTCGACCATGCGGTACTGCTTCTCGATCTCCACGTCCACGCCGCGACCGATCTCGACCTCTTTCGTGTTGCTGATCAAGCCGCCGCAGCCGGTCGCGAGCACGGCGAACAGGGCGAGCGTCATCCAGGAAGCAACGGACGAGACCAGGCCTCGGCGCATGAAACGACTCCTCGGATTCGAAAGACGCCGCATCGTGCGACTCGGCCGCGCCCCTGTAAACCGGCAAGCCGGGGGAATCATCCATTGACGCTGCGCAAGGCCGAGATCGATAAGGCCCCGCTACGCTCACGAGCCTCCCGTCGACAACCGACGTAGGATGTCGCCGAGAAACGAATTGAAGTTCGCCCGCATATTCTGGACTGCGTTCGCCCTGCTGGCCGTCGGCCTCGCTTTGGCCTCGGTCTTCCTGGGCGAGGGCTACTACACGCTGCCGCGGATGGCGCGACACCACGCCGCCGAGCACAAGACGCTCGGTCCCGGTGGCTCTTACGGGCACCTGCTCGGCATCGGCGGCTCGCTGCTGATGGTGTCCAACCTGCTCTACCTGGTCCGGCGCCGCTGGTCCCGCGTCGAGGGCCTCGGCGACCTGTCGAGCTGGCTGGCGTTCCACGTGGCCTTCGGTGTGGCCGGCGTCGCGCTGGTCTTCGTGCACGCGGCCATGCTCTACGACAACCCGATCGCCCGCGCGTCGCTCATCGCGGCCGGCGTGGTGCTGGTGACCGGCGTCGTCGGCCGCTGGATCTACGCCCAGGTGCCGCACCGGCCGGACGGTCACGAGCAGGACGAAGGCGAGCTCGTCTCCCGGCTCCGCGGCCGCCTGACCTCGGTCCGCGCCGAGCTTCGGACGGCCGTCGAGGACGTCGAGCACGCCCTGACCCGCCTCGTGGCCCCCCCGGTCTCCGGACCGCTGGCCGCGGCCGGCCGGGCCGTCCTGGCCCCCGTGACCTATCTGCGAGTGCTCGCCCGCGCCGCGGCCTGGCGTCGGCGCCTCGCCCAGGCGCCCTATGGCCTGTCCCGCGCAGAGATCGACCACGTGCTGGCCGTCGCGGGCGAGGTCACCGTGCTGCGGCGGGCGTTCCGCCGGCAGACCGCCTTCAAGCAGGTCGTCGGCGCGTGGCGCGGCGTGCACCGCATCGCCACGTTCATCCTGCTGCTCACGCTGGTCACGCACGTGGTGACCGTCCTCTACTTCTCGGTGGGCTGATGCACCTGCCCCGCGCCCGTGTCGCCGCTCTCGTGCGGTTCGCCGCACTCTGGCTCTGCCTGTTGGGCCCTGGCCTCGCCTCGGCGCAGTTCCTGTCTCCGGGGCCGGTCGCCAAAGAGCACCACGAGGTCGACGGCGACGACGACTGCCACCGCTGCCACGAGCAGGGCGAGGGTGTGCCAGACCGCCTCTGCCTGGACTGCCACCGGCCCATCCAGGCCCGCATGAACCGCGGCAGCGGCTATCACGCGCGGGTGACCAAGACGGAGCGCTGCGCCAAGTGCCACGAGGAGCACCTCGGGCGGGACGGCCGCCTCGTCCGCTGGCCCGGCGGCGCGCCGGAGCGCTTCAACCACCTGCAGGCGGGCTGGCCGCTCACGGGTGGCCACCAGGACACGAAGTGCCGGGACTGCCACAAGGCCGAGTACCGGCAAGAGGGCAACCTGCCCGACCAGACCTGGCTCGGCCTGCCCACGGACTGCGCGATCTGCCACAAGGGCGACGACCCCCACAAAGGGCAGTTCGGCAACCGCAAGTGCGAGACCTGCCACGTCACGGAGAAGTGGAAGGCCCTGGAGAAGTTCGACCACGCCAAGACGAAGTTCCCGCTCCGGGAGAAACACGCGGACGTCAAGTGCGAGGAGTGCCACGAGAAGGGCAAGTACGCGGGCGTGACGACCACGTGCGTCGGCTGCCACGAGACGCCGCACCCCAAGGCCACGGACTTCGGCGAGAAGTGCGAGCGATGCCACACCGAGAAGGCCTGGAACGCGCTCACCTACGCCCGGGCCGAACACAAGAAGTTCCCGCTCGAGGGCGGCCACGCCAAGCCCAAGTGCACGGACTGCCACGGCGCCAAGGCCGTCGTCGCCCCGCCCAAGGACTGCGTCGAGTGCCACAAGAAGGACGACGCCCATAAGGGCCAGTTCGGCCGCAAGTGCCAGAGCTGCCACCAGATCTCCGACTGGCACACCCTCAAGAAGGGCGCGGCGATCGACCACGACAAGACGGCGTTCCCCCTTCGGGGCGAGCACGTGGGTGTGGACTGCGCCGAGTGCCACAAGGACGCCCGCTTCAAGCCCGTGGCCCACGAAAAGTGCCTGGATTGCCACAAGGATCCGCACGACGGCGCCGTCGGCCAGAAGTGCGAGGACTGCCACGTGGTCGACGGCTTCCGGCCGTCGCTCTATCCCTTGGAGAAGCACACCCGGTTCACGCTCACCGGCGCGCACCGGGCCGTGGCCTGCAACGACTGCCACCGCCCGAAGCCCCGCACGCCGGCGGTCGACAAGGTCGCCCACGGGCATGGCGAGCACCCGCTCGACTTCCGCAAGGGCGTGAACGCCTGCAGCGGTTGCCACAAGGACGTCCACGACGGTCAGTTCGCCCCCCGGACCTGCGACACCTGCCACACCACGCAGGGCTGGGTCGGCGGGGCGTTCAAACACGACGTCTGGCCCCTGACCGGTAAACACGCGACCACCGCCTGCGCGAGCTGCCACCCGGCGGGCAACTTCGCGGGCGTGTCCCGCGAGTGCCGCGACTGCCACGGCGATCCGCACCTCGGGCAGTTCATCGCGGGGCCGCCGGTCAAGAACTGCACCACGTGCCACACCACGGACGCGTGGAAGGGCCGCTTCGACCACACGAGCATCTGGCCGCTCGAGGGCGTACACGCGAAGGCCGAGTGCGCCGCCTGCCACAAGGAGGTCCACGTGGGCGACGCGCGCGTGACCGTGCGCTGGCGCCTCGGCTTCCACGACTGCGCCCGCTGTCACGAGAACGTCCACCGAAAGGGCAAACCGTGATGCGCGCGCTCGGTTCACGGCTCTGCCTCGCGCTCTCCTGCCTGTTGGGCTCGCTCGGCCTCGCCGCGGCCGCCCCGGCGCCCGCGTCCACGCCCGCCCCGGCTTCGGCGGCCGCCCCGGCCTCGACCGCACCCAAACCCGACCACGGCGGCGACGCCTTCGCCAACTGCGCCGACTGCCACGTGCCCGAGGACTGGCACAAGATGCGCTCGGGCGGCGTCGAGGGTTTCGCGCACGACCCGACCGGGTTCCCGTTGCGCGGTCGCCACGCCGGCGCGGGGTGCACGGACTGCCACCAGGGCCGCTCGCTGCGCGGCGCCCGCTGCACGACGTGCCATGAAGACGTCCACCAGGCCCGCAACGGCGACCGCTGCGACACGTGTCACACCACGCGCGACTGGCGCCTGCCGGACGCGCTGGCGATGCACGGGCGCACGCGGTTCCCCCTCCAGGGCGCCCACCTCACGGCGGAGTGCCGGGAGTGCCACCGCTTCGCGGCCCAGAACATCTGGAAGGGCGCGGACACGCGCTGCGCGAGCTGCCATCGGGACGAGGCGCAGGGCATCCACCCCGCCCACACCCAGCCGCCGTTCACCACGACCTGCGAGGCCTGCCATACGCCCTACACCTTCGAGCGGGCCGAGATCGACCACGGCCGCTGGTGGCCCCTGACCGGCGTGCACGCCACGCAGGACTGCAGCAGTTGCCACGCTGGAAGCCGCTTCTCGGGCACGCCCCGCGACTGCGTCCAGTGCCACCGCGACGACTTCCAGCGCGCTCACGACGCCGGCGAGTCCACGGTTTGCGCCGCCTGTCACACCACCACGGCCTGGAACCAGGTCGGCAACTTCGACCACAGCCGCTTCTTCCCGCTCCCGCACCGGGGCGTGAAGGACTGCGAGGCCTGTCATCCGAGCGGGACGAAGTCGCTCTCGTGCATGACCTGCCACACCCACAGCCGAAGCCGGATGAACGGCGAGCACGACGACGTGCGCGGCTACGCCTACGAGGCGCAGGCCTGCTACCGCTGCCACCCGCGGGGGCGTGACTGATGCTTCTGCTTCTGCCCCATGTGCTGCTCCCCGCCCTGGTCTCCGGCGTCTCCGCCCAGGGCATCTACCTAAACGAGGGCTCGGCGGACGGCGTCCGGATCGGCGACTCGGTCCAGATCGGCGCCCAGAAGCTGACGATCGTCGAGGTCGGCCCGCACCACGCCCGCACCGGCCCGCCCGCGGATCCCTTCGCGGTGAAGACCGGCGTCGAGGCGCGGGTGACGCGCTCCGGGCAGCCCGAGGCCAACGCCCCCGCCGGCAAAGCGACGAAGCTCGCGCCAGCCCCGAAGCTCGATCCGGCCCAGGCCCCGACGCTCTGGGCCGCCGCCGAGGACGGCTGGGCCGCCCCGCGCCCCTTCGCCCCCGCGGACGGTGCCGCCCGGCCCAAGCCGGAGGATGAAGCCTCCGCGTGGCGCGTGCGCGGTGACCTGTCGCTGACGACGACCCACATCGCCGCCCTGGACGGCTCGCGCGTCACCTCCGTAGGCACCCTGGGCTCGGACTTGCGGCTGGCGCGCGGGGACTTCCGCTACCGGCACGACCTGCGCGCCAACGGCGGCCTGCCCGTCGACATCGTGTCCGAGGGTTACCCCTGGGTCGAGGCGCGGCAGCTCGAGGTGGGCTGGGAGACGGAGACGTGGGGTGCCCGGGGCGGGCGCGTGCTCTCCGGTGATCGCCTCGCCAGCGGCCCCGTGGACGGCGCCGCCCTCCAGCTCCAGTCACCGGGGGACGCGCTCCACTACGGCGGCCAGCTCTATGGCGGCCTGGAGCCGGCCCCGGACACGCTGGCGCCCCGCATCTCCGACCGCACCGCCGGCCTGGGTGGACAGGTCGGCGGACGCGCCGGCGACTTCCGCCTCGAGGCCAGCGCGGGGGCCAACACCGTCGCGCACGGCACCCGCATCGACCGCATCGTCGTCGGCCCGGAGTTCCTGGCCACGAGCGAGCTGTTGACCTTCGTGGCGTTCACGGACCTGGACTTCGTGCCCGGGTTCACGCTGAGCCAGGTCTACGGCAGCGCCTACGTCTCGATCGGACCCCACGCGGACGTGGGCCTGCGCTACGACCGCCTGGACGCCCCGACCTTCGGGCAGGCGGACGCCGGCGTCCGGCAGGACGTATGGCTCGACGCGCGGCTGGACGCCTATCCGGGCGGCACCTTCTCGCCGCGCCTCGGCTACCTGACGGACGACGCCGGGGACACCTGGTCGCCGGGCCTGGACTACCGCGTCGCCCTCGGCCGCCACGTGGACATGATGCTCGGCTACGACTACCTGCGCGGCCCCTGGCAGGAGAGCCACCTGGGCCGGGCGCGCGGCACGCTGCGCCTGGACGGCTCGACGCTCAGCGAGCTCGACCTGGGTGTGCGGGCGCAGCAGATCTACCCCGAGGCCGGCCTGGACGCCGACCTGGAGAAGACGCTCGAGCTCGGCGCCTGGCTGATGTTGCCCGCCGATCTGGACCTTCACCTGTACGCCGAGGGCACGATGGCCTGGCAGAACCGCCTCGTCGCCCTGGCCGACCTGCGCTGGCGATTCGGCAAATGAGCAAGTTCTATCTCCTTCTGGCCCTGACGGTGGGGCCGCTCGCGCTGCTCTTCGCCTTCATCGAGTGGCGCATCCGACGCCGGGAGCGGGACAACCGGGAAGAAATGGCCCGCGCCGCGCGGCTCGGCCTCGACGAGCCCGTCTCCCTGCACCCCTACATCGATCCGGACCGCTGCATCGGCTCGGGTGCGTGTGTCACGGCCTGCCCGGAGAAGAAGATCATCGGCCTGGTGGGCGGTCGCGCGGAGCTCATCCGGGCGGCGGAGTGTGTGGGTCACGGCGCCTGCGCCGCGGCCTGCCCGATGTCCGCGATTCAGCTCGTTTTCGGCACCGCGCGCCGGGGCGTGGACATCCCGCGCATCTCGCCGCAGTTCGAGACCAACCTCGGCGGCCTGTACCTGGCCGGCGAGGTCGGCGGCATGGGCCTCATCCGCAACGCCGTCGAACAGGGGCGCCAGGCGATGACCCACGTCGCCGCCAGCCTGTCCGGCGCGCCCGCGGCCGAGCCCGGCGTGTACGACGTGGTGATCGTCGGCGGCGGCCCCGGCGGCATCTCGGCGGCCCGCGAGGCCGCGCGCCTCGGCCTGAACTACGTGGTCTGCGAGCAGGAGGACACGGGCGGCGCCATCCTGCACTACCCCCGCGCCAAGCTCGTGCTCACGCGCCCCCTGGAGATGCCCGGCCTGCCGCCCCTCAAGGGCCCGCGGCTCTCCAAGGAGCAGCTGATGGACTTCTTCGACGAGGTGACGGCGGGGCTCGTGATCCGGCGCCGCGCCCGCGTGACCCAGGTCACCCGCCGCGACGACACCACGTTCGCGATTCAGGTCGCCGACGCCCCCGAGCCCCTGGTGACACGCCGGGTCCTCGTCGCCGTCGGCCGCCGCGGCACGCCGCGCAAGCTCGGCGTCGAGGGCGAGGATCAGGGCAAGGTCGTCTACAAGCTGATCGAGCCCGAGCGTTACCGGGGCCTCAAGGTCCTGGTCGTGGGGGGCGGCAACTCCGCCGTCGAATGCGCGATCATGCTCGCAGACGCCGACGCGACGGTCGCGCTGTCCTACCGCGGCGACAAGTTCAACCGCGTGGCCGCGGAGACCCGCGACCGCCTCGACGCCGCCGTCGCCGCCGACCGCGTCCAGCTTCTGCTGAACACCCAGGTCGCCCGCATCGGCTTCGACAACGTGCACCTCACCGGCCCCGCCGGCGACCTCGCGCTGCCCAACGACGCGGTGATCGTGCAGGCCGGCGGCACCGCGCCGACGGAGTTCCTGCGCCAGATCGGCATCCTCGTCGACGTCCACCACGGCATCCGGGTGGTTCGGGACGAGTCGAAAGTCGCTCCATGATCCGACCGCAGACGTAGGAGTCGTCATGACACCTTCTCGCCTCGCCGTTCTCTGTGTCTGGCTGCTCGCCGCCCTCTCGACCTCCGGCTGTCGCACCACCGAGCAGCGCAACGCCGCCCACGGGGTCACCGGCGAGTCGTGCGAGTCCTGTCACCTCGGCGCGTGGCAGGCGGCGCAGTTCGACCACGTCTCCGTCGACTACGGCCGCGACTGCGCCCAGTGCCACACCGAGACGGACTGGCATCCCACCGTCCTGCCGGAGCACGACCTCGTCTTCCCCCTGCGCGACGCCCACGTCATCGCCGGCTGCAGCGCGTGCCACAGCGCCGGGCGGGCGAACCCCCAGCCCAAGGACTGCATCGGCTGCCACGCCGCCGACAAGGCGAGCGCCGTGCCCGACCATGTCGCGTTCCCGGACACGTGCAACACGTGCCACACGGGCGCGGCGTGGAAACCCGCGAAGTTCGACCACGACGCGTCGTTCCCGCTGACCGGCAAACACGTCACCACCGAGTGTGCGTCCTGCCACAAGAACAACGTGTACGCGGGCACGCCGAACCAGTGCGTCGGCTGCCACGGCGGCCAACGGCCCGCCGAGCCGGACCACACGGCCCTGCCCGAGACCTGCCAGGCCTGCCACAACACGGCCGCGTGGAAACCCGCCGCGCTCGACCACGAGCAGTTCGATCCGCTGACGGGCAAACACGTGACCGCCGAATGCGGCGACTGCCACAAGAACAACGTGTTCTCG
>CAINDO010000278.1 GCA_903847385.1 uncultured Myxococcales bacterium | reverse complement strand
GTGCCCAGGGCCGGAATCGAACCAGCGACACGGGGATTTTCAGCCAGGAAGAACGATATCGAAGAACGAGCAACCGCAACGCGATTGCCGTGCGCCTCATACACCGCGGTCCGCCAGCGGGTCAATAACTAGCAGCCTCACTTTTCCGGGTTTCGTGGGTCGGCGGCGGCGCTACGCTCGACCTCGGACGCTCGCCGGACCTATCGCCGGACGCCGACCGGGGGGAGCCCCGCGGCGGCCCGGTGTCCGGCCGGACAGAACCCCGGAGGCGACATGTGAACGGCGACGAATTCGACGATACCGACCAGGGCGACTACGGCCCGGACGACGGCGAGGGCGACGGCGGCGAGGAGTACGCGAGCGAGGACGACGGCAACGACGGCCCGCCCGTCGAGTACCCCTTCGACATCGACGCGCAGAGCGACGAGGTGGCCCCGGTCGAGGAGGACTGGCACTCGCCCATCATGGGCGACGCGGAGCCCATCCGCGTGTGCTCTCGCCGAGACCACGACGGTTGCCCGATGCTCGACGTGTACGAGGTCGCGAGCACGCGGCAACAGAACGGCCGGGTCGTGCCGAAGGTCGGCGCGTGGGTGGGTCGGGTTCGTGCCGACGCCGACGAGGCCCAGATCATGGCCAAGCACGGCAAGGGCGCGTTCTTCCTGCAACTGCGGGACACGAAGGGCCGCGTGGTGAAACAGCGCGGCCTGCGGCTCGGCCGCACGCCGCCCAGCCCGCCGAAGGGGCCGCGCGCGATCGGCGCCTTTCCGCCGACCGCTGGCTCGGCTGACCTGGTCGGCGAGCTGCGCGGGCAGATTGCCAGGCTGACCAGGGAGCGCGACGAGGCGTTGGCCCGCGTCGACGCCCTGCAGGCCGGGCACAAACAGCTCGAAAAGCAGCTCGTGGAGCAGCGGATCGCCCACCTCGAGGCCCGCCTACAGGACGCCGTGAGCGGCCGTGGGGCGCCCCGGTCGGTGGTCGACGAGCTGCGGGGCATGGCCAAGCAGAAGCGCGAGCTCGAGGAAGTGCTCGGCGAGCTCGGGGACATGAACCAGCGAATGCAGACCGCCCAGACGCCCGAGGAACAGCAGAGCCTCTTCGCGCTCTTCGCCGAGCAGCTCGGCCGGCTGAAGGACGTGCAGCAGGGCCTCGGCGCGCTCGGGCCCATCCTGGGGCTGGACTGATGAGCGCCCCGCTCAAGCACTGGCGCATCCCGGGCCGTGACCCCTTTCGGACCCGGCAGCTCGTCGACGAGCTGGCCCGCCTCTACGGCGGTCACCCGGCCATGCGGGACATCACGGCCGGCATCCTGCGCCTCGCTGGGGTGGGGCAGCGCGACGACCTGGGCGCGGCCCGCGCCATCTGGGCCTGGGTGACGCGGCGCGTGATGTTCCTCAACGAGGCTGGCGAGCAGATCCAGACGCCGGCCCGGGTGCTCATCAACCGCTACGGCGACTGCGACGACCGCACGGGCCTGGTCTGCGCGCTCCTCGAGTCGATTCGCATCCAGTGGCGCACGCGCCTTTTGGCGACGGCCGAGGGCGTGCCGTTTCACATCTGGCCGCAGGCCCGCATCGGCGGCCGCTGGGTGGACCTGGAGACGAGCGACGACCGCGGCCGATTCGCGGAGCACCCTGCGCGGCTCATGGAGCGGCTGCGCGGGCTTCAACTCTGAAAAAGCGCACGGCCCTGTCGATTTTGGGTTGACGCCGACGCCCGTCGGCATTCGATGAAGTCAGGCGACATGCTCGCCTGCCCCCAGCTGCCGTGCCCGTGCTCGACCGACCTCGGATGGTTCGGCGAGGACATCTACGAAGGCGCGAAGAAGGTCGCCAAGAAGGCCAAGCGCACGGTGAGCAAGGCTGCCAAGGCCGTGCTGCCCGACAAGCTGGTCGACGTCGTCGAGAACCTCGCCGAGGAGTACTTCGACTTCGCCATCGACGAGGCCCTGAAGATGGCGAAGGACCCGCACACGTGGGCCATCGTCGGCGCCGCTGCCCTGTCGATTGCCACGATGGGGGCGGCCGCAGGCCCCGCGGTGGCCCTCGCCGTCGATGCACTGATGGCCGCCCAGATTGCCCGCGTCTCGGGCGATGCCTGGTCGAAGCTGCCCGCCGCGGGCAAGCGCGCGGTCATCGACGAGCTGCGCAAGGCCGGCGGCAAGAAGTACACGAAGGCCCGCAACCGGCTCTCGGGCCTGCTGCGCAATTCGCCCGAATTCATCGCCGAGGTCGAGGCCGCCCGCGCCACGCTCAACAGCCAGCGCCAGAAGCGCGCCGCCGCCGCCCGCAAGATTGAGCGCAAGGCGCTCAAGGCGCTGCAGGCCGAGGCGAAGGTGGCGCTCGACGCGCTGGGCACGCAGTGGACCGGCAAGGGCCGGCAGTACCCCTCGCTCCGCGACAACCTGGTCAACACCTACGTCGAGCAGCGCGAGGCGGGCGCCCCGCCCGCCAAGGCCTTCGACGCCGCAGCGGCGCTCCTGCCGGCCGTGGCCGCATGGCACGTGACGGACGCGTTCCCCGACCTCGCCGGCGACCCGGCCACGCTCGAGCGTGCGGCCGCCGCCTTCGTGAAGGCCGGAGGCATGCGCGACCTGGCCAAGGGCACGTCGGCCGTCCGCTCGCAGGGCCTCTCCGTGCCCCAGCTCGAGGCCGAGGCGCCCGAGTCCGAAGAGGCCGCCGCGCCCAGCGCGGAGAAGTCCGGCGCGAGCAAGGGCCTGATGATCGGCGGCGCCGTGGTCGTGGCCGCCGTCATCGCCTACGCGGTGACGCGGTGACCGCCGCCACCGGCCCCGTGCGGGTGCTCAACTCGACGTTCGACCGACGCACGGGCGAGCGGTGGATCACCTGTCAGTGGGCCGATGGCCACGTGCAGGACATGCCGCCGAACCTGGTGCCGGTCAACCTGATCGCCGACTACGCAACCCGGTTGCGCCGCAACGCCGGCCTCGCCGGCCTCGGCGACGAGCTCTCGCAGCTCGTGGACGACGTCCAGGCCCAAGGTCGCGAGTGGTTTCTGCAGCAGATTCTCGCGCTCGACCACGCGGAGCGCCTGCACCGAACGAACGCCGAGGGCGCCCGCGAGGTGAACCGGGCCGACCTGGTCGAGGAGGCCGAGGCGCTCGCAGGCCGGGCCCGCCAGATCCGCGACAACCTGTACTGGTTGGTCGACACGTACCTCGGCGGCGTCGACGCCCTGCCGAACGTGGTGCCGGTTGGGGGCGCGCGTCGCCGGACGCCCGCGCCGGCCCGGCCGCAGGTGCGCGCCGTGCAGGTCATCCTCGGCGCGATCGGCATCCTCTCCGGCGCGGCGCTCCTCGCGTGGATCGCCAACTGCATCCGCGTCGCGACGGAGCGCAAGCAGCTCATCGACGCGGCCAAGGAAACGGGCAACGACTCGTTCCTCGAGCCGCTCAAAGACGGCACGAACTGGGGCTACTGGGCCGGCGTCGCCACCGTGGTGGCCGCGCTCATCTGGGGCCCGGGTCTGTTGAAAAAGGCGCGGCGCCAGGCCTCCGCCGTCCGGTCTCGGGAGAAGGAGGCGCAGCGTGCGTCGGCCTGACACCCACGAGGCCGCCGGCTTCTACGAGCGCATGCACTGGGGCCGCCGCGCCAAGCGGACGCTCCTGTGCGTGGGCCCGAAGGGCATGCCCGAGACGGTCGCCGAGCTTGGCCACCTGGTCGACCTCAAGCTGGTCGGCGGGCAGGTCGTGGCGATCCGGTCCGGGTGCGTGCGCCTGGTGACGGACACCGAGGGCGAGGGGCTTTACCTGGTCAGCGAGACCGGGCTGCAGCTCGACCCGGCGACGCCCACCGGCCGCATCGCGAGCATCGCATACCGAACCGCGAAGGGCATGGACACGGGCCGGCCCATCTACGAGCACGCCTTCGAAGGTCGCCGGCCCGAGCTGGCCATCGACGCCGAGGGCTTTCCAATCATCCGGCGCGCAGGCAGCCGTTTCCGCGTCACCTGGCGCGGCATCGTGGGGTGACACATGGCGAAGGGAATTCCGAACGGCCACAAGCCGGCGACCTGCGGGTGTTTCGCCTGCAAGAAGAGTCGCGGCGAGAAGGTCGCGACGCGCAAGGCCAATGGCGCCGACCGCAAGAACACCGACACCCGCAAGCGTCCCAAGGGGCGCGGCAAGGACAAGGGCAAGGGCTGCGCCGAGACGCCGGCTCGCGGCCAGCTGAGCCTGCCCGAGCCCAAGACGGCAAAGCCCGAGGTGCGGCGCGTGAAGCCCCGCGTGGGCCCCATCGAAGAGGGCATCTACTACGTCGTCCACCTGAAGGACGGCAGCCACATCGAAGGCGCCCTGAAGCAGTTCAAGAGCCGGGCGGCGGCGGTGGCGTACGCCAAGACGCTGCAGGGCGGCGAGGCGCGCGTGCTGGAGAACGTCAACCGGCTGACGTGAGGCGGCCATGTCTGAAACAGGCCCCGACCGGGGCGTTCACACCTGGGTGACCAACCCGGCGAAACCGGCCGAGATGGGCCCGTCACGAACGGAGAGAGCAGTGGATCAGAACAAGAACACGAAGCCGGGCGGCGGCTCGCCCCGCAAGAAGAACCCCCTCGGCTCGATTGGCGCGATGGTGCCCCACATGGTGCCCATCGTCGCCGGCGGCGGCGTGGGCGTCCTCGAGGCCACGCAGCCCTCGTGGTGGGCCAAGCTGAGCGATGGCGCCCGCGTCATCCTGTTCGGCGCCGTGGCCGCGGTGGCCCTGAAGATGAAGCAGCCGGCGGTGTGCGCCTCCGCGGAGACGCTCTCCGCGTTCTACCTGGGCCGTGTCGTGGGCGTGATGTACCTCGAGAAGGGCGCCGAGAAGGGCGCCGACAAGAACGCCGCGGGCAAGGCCGCCCTGAAGGGTCTGCTCGACGGCATCGACGACGTCGCCGGCCCGGAGACCGAAGAGGCCCGCCGCCAGTTCCTCGCCGAGGTCGACCGCCTGCAGCGCCAGAACGGCGTGGCCGGCCTGGTCGAGGTCGACGACGTGTCCATCGGTGAAGTCGTCGAGCGCATCGGCGCCGGCTACGGCATCGAGCAGGACGAGATCAACGGCCTGACCTACGACGTCCAGGGCTGGAACACCACCTCGAGCTGGAACAACGACTGACCCGGCGCGGCCGCAACCGACGCCCCTCGCACGAACGGCCCGCAGGGCCCCAAAGGAGAGACACCATGGCAAATCCTCAGCGGCCCGCCGCCCCCGCCAACGACCGGACGCAGGCGTTCTTCAACACCCTCGCGCGCGGTGGCGTGCCCCAGGCCGAGCGGCAGAAGGCCCTCGCGGGCCTGAAGGCCGGCCGGCTCGCGCTGGTCGACAGCATCATCTACCAGCGCTTCCAGTTCGCGGCCGCCACGGCCGTGACCATCGACACCCAGATCCGCAAGCTCTTCGCCTGCGGCAAGGGTGACGTGATCTCCGAGCTGGGCTTCACGGGCACGACGCTCCAGACCGCCTACCACACCAACCTGAACAAGGGCGGTCTGCTGGCGCACGGCGAGTTCTTCGTGCCGAACTACCTGGGCTTCGAGTTCCCGCACAACGTGCACGGTCCGGACGTCCGGAAGCTGCGTCACTGCAAGGTGCGCCTGCGGCCCCAGGGCGGCAATCAGACCGTGGACATGGGCAAGCTGGACATGTTCCCGCCGCTCCATCGGTACATGTTCGAGCCGTCGCCGACCGTCCCCACGACCGGGCTGACCGGCGACTACGCGCTCACGCTCCCCGACTTCTCCACGGTCGGCTACATGCACCGGACGATGGGTCCGGCGCAGCACATCGGCGACCGCCTGATCATCCGCGGCACCCAGTTCGCCAACGAGGTCGACTTCGTCGAGCTCGTGGCCACGGAGACCTTCACGATCAACGGCATCGACGTCGTGAGCGGCACCGACACGCCCCTCGAAATCGAGGCCCGCATGTACGGGCAGTACCTGCAGGTCATCACCGGCAAGTAAGCCCGGCGCGCGGCCCGGCCGCCTCGTCGCACACCCCCGACCATAGAGGGCTCACATGGATCTCCTCAGCCAGTTCAAGTTCAAAGACGGCCTGTACGTCGCCGAGCCCATCCGGCGGTTCATCCGCGTGCCCATCACGGTCGACGGGGCGGGCAACAAGGACGAGTCGGTCAACCCGTCGCACGACTTCGTCATCGACCACATCAACTGCTACGCCTACGGCACGGGCGCCGTCGCGCTGACGAACTTCCGGTTCGGCATCCTGGACGACGCGAAAAAGCAGATGTTCGACGAGCTCCGCGAGGGCGGCGAGGACATCACGCACCCGCTGGCCTCGCAGGTGCTCCTGACGACGCCCGAGTTCCGGGACGTTCCGCCCCTGTACATGCCGCTCTACAAGAACGTGCTCACCCACTTCCGCGTGAGTCACGTGGGCACGTACAGCTCGAGCTACACCGTCGAGCTGCTCTTGCACGTGCGCCGCATCCGCAAAGGGCAGGCGACCGCCCAGCCCCGTCCGGCGGCGCCTCGCCGATGAAAGACTGCTTTCACCGCGCCCGCGTCGCCATCTCGGCGGCGCCGACGTCCGAGCGGCAGACCATCATGGCGTTGTGGGACGCACACCGTGGTTTCGACTACACCGTGCGTCTGCAGGGCCAGAACCTCGACTACGAGGTCGTCTGCACCGGCGTGTGCGGTGAAGAGGTCATCGCGACGGGCACGCTCGCCCTGGGCACCGTCGACAACGTCTCCGTGCGCACCACGGGCACCTGGGGTGACACCCAGCTGCTCGTGCGCGGCCGGCAGGTGACCGCGAGCGCGACGCGCTCGGCCGCCGAGGTCACCGCCAACTGGCGCCAGGTCATGCCCGGCGTGAGCCCGACGTTCGGTCCGAACGGCGGGGGCTGACGTGAACGCCTTCTGGGGGTTCTTGCTGATTCTGGTGGGAGGAGTGGCGGCCGTGGCAACGAAGCGAAGCACCGCAACGACACAGCCTGCGCCGGCGCCCGGCCCCGAGCCGACGCCCGAGCCCGGCCCCACGCCGGCGCCGAGCCCGACGCTCGACCTCACCCAGCTCGAGGGCATGCGCTACTTCCGGCGCCGCGAGAAGCTCAGCCTCGTCGTCTGGCTCGTGGCCTGGTGGCGCGCGTCCGGCGTGAGCGAGGATGAAATCGCCACGATGCTGGCCGTGGCTTACCGCGAGTCCGGGTACAACCTGGACGCGCTCTCGGGGCCCAACGCCCCCGACGCCGCGGTCGGCGACGCGCACAGCCTGTTTCAGATCACCGGCGACACGGCCGCGGGCCTCGGCGTCGACGTCCGCCAGCTCCTCCCGTGGGGCGACCCCTCGACGGGCCGCGTGAGCGATGCCGAGTGGCAGCGGGCCACCGAGTACAACGCCTGGGCGGCCCTGCGCTTCATCTCGCAGAAGCCGCGCTGGTCGCGCCCTTCGACGTTCCGCGAGGCGACCCGGGCCAAGTACCAGGGCGACGCCTACGCCATCGCCCGGCAGTACTTCTGCTCGTGGGCCGGCGGCGTGGGCCGCACCTGGGAGTCCATCGCGGACACCCCGCCCAACAACACGCCCGGCTCGCTCGGGTACATCCACGTCACGATCCTCCACAAAATGGAGGTCCTCCCGTACTTCCGCCGGGCCCTGGGCCTGCCGGAGCTGCGCGAGCTCGCCGGCTTCGCGGTGTCCGACGTGCCGCACGCCGGGATTCCCGGCGCTGCTCTGGCGTCGCACCGCACCGCTCTCCCGGGGGTCGCCTGATGCGGCACGCCCCCCTTCTGCTGGCCATGATGCTGCTCGGCTGTGGCGCCATCCGCGCCCGCCTCGAAGCGGCCGCCGACGCCGCATTCCGCGCGGGCGTGGGCGTCCTCGTGGCCGAGTCCACCGACCCAAAAGCACGAGCCGGGCGCCGGCGGTGGCGCCTGGCGCTGCTGCGCCGCCCGAGCTGCCCGGCTCGCCTGTCCCTCGAGGTGTCCCGATGCTGGTGAACCGCTACAACATCGCGCTCGGCTCGCTCGGCTCGCTCGGCGACCTCGGCGCCCTGAGCCCGCCGGACTACAACGCCAAGAGCGCGGCCGACAACGGCTGGAGCATCATCGCCGGCCGTGGCTACACCGGCCCGGCCGATCCGAACCTGGTCCGCGACGCCAAGACGTACCAGGCGCGCTACGGCCTCGGCGCGGACGGCAAGATTGGCCCGGGCACGCTCAAGACCATCAAGTGGCAGCTCGCCCAGAACGTCAACCGCGGGTCGTTCGAGGCCGCCATCGACGTGAGCCGCGTGAACCTGCCCGCGCAGGCGCCGCCCATCGCTGGCGGCGCCGCGGCGAACGGCGGCGGCGGCGGTGGCGCCGGCGACTGGAAGACCCGCGCGGCCGAGAGAAACATCAAGCACGCCCGGGACCTCCTCTGGAGCATCGTGCCGGGCAACCCGAAGGGCATCTCGGGCCCGGGTGACCTCAAGCTCCCCATCGCCGTCTCCGACTGGCTGGCGGCCATTGGCGGCGTGCACGTCGACGGCGAGCTCGGGCCTCAGGCGCTCGCGGCCTTCGTCGACCAGTCGCGCCGCGGCACGGCCATCGGCCGGGACATCACGGCGACCATCAAGCTCCCCGGTGGTGGTGGCGGCGTCGTGCCGCCCCCGCCGCCCCCGCCGCCGCCCCCGCCCGTGGTGCCTCCGGTCGTTCCCCCGGTCGTTCCCCCGGTCGTGCCCCCGGTGGTGCCGCCCAACGTCGACCCGCCGCACCTCGACCCGATCAAGCCGCCCAAGAAGCACGAAATCGTCAAGGTCAAGGCGGACGCGGGCATGCCCCTCATCGCCAAAATCGCCATCGCGATCGGAGCCATCGGCGTGCTGATCGCCGCCTTCAAGGCCATGAAGAAGCGCAAGGCGGGCAAGGCGGGAGGCGCCAAGTGAAGCGGTGGGGCCTGGTCACGCTGCTGGTCGTCTCCGCCGGCGTCCTCATGGGCGCCGAGGGCGGCACCGGCCTCTCGCTGGACGCCGTGCCGGGCAGCGTCTCGGTGCTGCTCCTGCTCGAGCTGCTGCGCGCCCAGCGCAGCCACAACGACCGGACGAACCGGCGCCTCGAGCGTATCGAGGCGCACTTGGGGCTGTCGGAGGCCACGTGATCATCGCCGACTGGGACACCCTGAAAGAGCGCGTGAAGAAGCGCGCGTGCGAGCTCATCCGCACGGGCGAATACCACGAGGGCCAGCCGGTGCGGGTGCTCCTGGTGCGCTGCCTGGCCGACGTGACGCGCCTCGCCGAAGCGGACATCCGCCGGCAGCTCGAGGCGCTCCCGAGCTTCCTGATGGCGCCCATCGAAGCCGAAATCACGCTGCTCTACCAGCGCTGCGCCCAGGTCGTTCCGCCCCCGAAGCCGCCCGAAACCAACACCGACGCGGCCGACGACGGCCCCGGCGCCGGCAAGGTCGCCGGTGGCGTTCTCCTGCTCATCGCCCTCGTCTGGGGGCTCACCAGAAAGAAGGGACGCTGACATGTCCAAGTCTCGCATCTTCGCCGCGCTGCTGCTCGGCATCAACGACGCCGCCTCCATGTTCCGCTCCGAGCTCATGAAGCTCGAGGAGGGCGCGCCGCGCACGCTCCGCTTCGTGGACATCATGGTCAACCGCCAGCTGCGCCGCCTCGCCATCGACCCGAAGGCCGCCGACGCCATGGCCCAGCTGCAGAAGCTCCGGGAGACCCTCAGCGAGGCCGTGCGCGACCTGCTGGCGGCCCGCGTCAAGGCCGCATCGGACACCCTCACGGGCGGCGCCAAGAAGGCCGCCTGACGTGATCAAGTACTTCCTCGCGGCCTGGCTGCTGTGGGCACTGTGGCCCGGCGACTCGCACGCCGCCGACCGGCCCGATCTCATCGGGACGGACGTCGGCGCGTACGACGTGAGCACGGGCCTCACCTGGGGCGACGTCACCTCGAGCTCGCTGAAGTGCACGACGACCGGCGCGGCCTGCAAGTCCGGTTGGGTCTTCTCGCGCGTCCTCGTCGTGAACACCCACGCGACCGAGACGCTCTACGTGCAGTTCCACGCCGGGGCGTCCGACGCCACGACCAACCAGATCCGCATCCCCGCCGGGGCCTCCATCACCCTCGACGTCTACGGCCTCAAGGCCCGCACGCTCTCCATCAAAGGCTCGGCCGGCAGCACGACCGGCTTCGTCACCGCCTGGATCTTCCCCTACTGAGGTCGTCATGAACGCGCTGCTCCTCGCCGTCCTGCTGCTGGCCGAATCCATCTTCTGCGCGCGGGGGGCGACGGGGCCCACCGGACCCACGGGCCCGCAGGGCGCCGCCGGGGCCACGGGCGCCACGGGCGCGACCGGAGCCACGGGAGCGACCGGGGCCACGGGAGCGACCGGCCCCACCGGGCCGACCGGCCCGACCGGCCCCGCCGGCACCACCCTCGCGGACGAGCTGCTCTACACGCCCGCCGTGGCCGCAAACTGGGTCGACCCCGACCCGGCGACCTGCGCCGAGGCCATGGACGACCTCGCCGCCCGGGCGACCGCGCTCGAGGCCGAGAGCACCCAGCCCGCCGACGCGACCCTGACGGCCCTCGCCGGCCTGAGCTGGTCGAGCGGCGTGGGCCTGGTGCAGATGACGGCCGCCGACACGTTCTCGCTGCTCACGGTGGGCAGCTCGGCCAACAACATCCTCCAGCTCAACGGGAGCGGGGCAATTCCCGCGACCGTCACCACGGCGCTCACCGACACCTGGGACATCGACTACGTCGCCAGCCGGGACGGCCGCGCCGGCCTGGCTGGCTGGACGGAGTCCGGCGGGTCGCACGCGATCGCGAGCTCGGGCGGCATCGACCATCACCAAATCACTGGCGCCACGAGTACGTTCACGTACATCTCCAAGTCGTTCGGCATCTCGACGAGCACGACGAGCTGGGAAGTCCAAATCGAGTGGTACCCGGGCTCGGCCGATGGCCAGTCGTCGATCACGGTCTACGACGGCACCCGGCGCATCTGGGTGTACGCCGCGGCCACGGCCTGGCGCGACAGCACGGCCGCCGGTTCGCAAATCGCCGACCTGGACCCGGTCAACAACTGGAACACCCTGACCATCCGGCGAGTGGGCGAGGTCATCGAGCTGTGGGAGGGCCCGCGGCGCGTGAACCTGTACCTCTACTCGGCCATGACGGCGAGCGGCACGGGTGCTTCGATTCTCGTCGGTGACCAGGTGTCCGACACGACCTCGCGCGACAACAAGATCCGCTCCATCAAGGCGCGCTCGAGCGGCAGCTACAACTCGCTGCCGTCCGAGCTGTTCCGCAACACGGCGCGCGGCCGATGAAGCCCGGCGCCCGCACGCTCACGGTCGCCGTGCTGGCCATCGTCGCCGGGACCGTCGTGGAGCTGGCCACCGGGAGCATCTCGAGCAACCTGCTCACGCTCCTCCTCGGCGCCCCCATCGTCGTCGGCAGCCGCCACCTGGTCGCCGAGCTGGGCCCGCTGCTCACGTTGCGAGGCCAGGGCCCCGCGCGGTAGAGTGTCCGCATGAGCAAGCGCAACCCAGGGAGTGCCGCCCGAGCCAACCCGAGGCAGGGCGCCGAGCTCGCCGAGCTGGCGAATGAGCACAGCGCGCTGCTGGCGCGCCTGTCCAACTTGGCGCTCAACAACGACGTCGACTTCACGCCCCCATCGGAGCGGCCGCACATGACCGGCAGCCGCCTCGAGAAATTGATGAAGGGCGCCATCGACCAGCTGACCGAGGCCGACATCGCCGAGCTCGGCCCCGACGAGTCCGAGGTGGCAAAGCAGCGATGAGGACGGTGTTTCTGGACACAGGGTACTTCGTGGCCCGGCTCAACCCGAACGACCAGCACCACGAGCGCGCCCTCTGGATGGCCGACCAGCTCCTCGGGGCACGTTGCGTGACCTCCGACCTGGTGCTCGTCGAGCTGCTCAACTGGGCGTCGAAGCGCTCGGCGAACGTCCGCAAAGCCTGCGCGACCATCGCCCTCGAGTTTCTGAACGGAAACCCGGACGAGTGCGTAGCGGCCGACCGTGCCTCCATCGTCCGCGCCATCGAAGCCTGCCGGGATTCCCCGGCCTCGCGAAAGGCGCGGCCCGGGGCCACGGACGCCCACGCGATGGAGGCCATGAGCCGCCGCGGAATCACCGTCGTCGCCTCGTTTGACCGGCACTTCAAGCGGCCGGGGATCCGAGTCCTCGCGCCGTAGCTCTGCTACTCGGCGCAGCCTTGTTCGCCTCAGCGGCAGGGCACGGAGTGCGCCGACCCGACCGGTGAGAACAGGTCATTGTAGTACAGGCTGAGCGTCGTCTCGAAGTCCTGCCCGCACATGTCCGAGCACGGCATGATCGCGAAGAACGCCGACCGACGATCCCACTCTTCTTCGGCGAGGTCGTTGAGCGGCGCGCCGGGCGTGGCGTAGGCCGAGTCTTTGCACCAGGTCATGATCGCGTTCGCCCAGTCGAAGGCCTCCGGGCAGATGCTCCGCGGCGGCCCTTCCTCGGCGAAGGGGCCGTTGTAGGCGTCGTTCGTGCACGAGGCCGCGATGTTGGCGAGCGTGTCGCTCAGCAGGCTGCAGCGGCTCGTGATGACGTCGTCGCCGTCCGGGTACTCGGTGATCGGAGGGGCCTCGCCCACGCACGGCTCACACAAGGGCTCGTGGGCCTCGCCGCCCGCCGCCTGTCCACCGGCGGCCTCGCCACCGGCCCCCACCTCGCCGCCGGCGCCGTTGGAGGCGCCTCCAGCATCGTCCGCCCCACCGCACCCACCCAGCGCCAGCACCGCCGCCATTACGTACGCGTAACGCATCGTCGTCTCCTGGGGCCCTCGCCCCGCCTTGATGCCCGGCGCCCTTCGCCGAGCTGCAGGAGATGACGCACGGAAATTCGGCGGAATTCAAGCGGCCAGCGACGACCTGGCCACCGGCCAGCGTGTCAGGTGCCGCCCGACTTCTTGCCGTTGCTGAAGCCGGCGAAGTAGGCGCCGACCCCGCTCGTCACCGACGAGATGGTCGCGATCAGGACTTTCTCGGCGAGATCCGGATGACCGCTGAGCACCGAGGCGGCCGCAAGGCCGACGATGGACGCGAGGGTGAAGCCGCCGGCGACGATGGCGTACTTCTGAAGCGTCGCTCGGCTGGCCATCTGCACCATCTGGCGCTCGTGTTCACGGTCCGACTCTCGGTCGACCATCACGAGGCGCTCGGACTCGAGCCCCAAAGCGGCCCGCTGAGTCGCCTGCTCCGCTGCGCTCTTCTCGGCTTCGAACTTCGCCAGCGGCTGGAAGATATGCTGCCCTGCCGACTCTATGGCGCCTTGCAGGAACGCCGCAAACTCGTCATCCGGGCGTGCCCCCATCACGAGATCCAGGTCGGGCGCCGGGCTCGGCACGTCCTCGTCCGGCGGAATGATCGGTGGGGGCGGGGTGTGCATGAACGGTCACCGCGGCGAGCGTGATGTACTTCATCAGGAGGTCCATCGCGCCCTTGACGCCACGCAGGGCGTTGGAGGGCTTGGGAATGGCGATGGGGGCTTGGGGCTTCATGCCGAGAATCTAACCACGGTGGCTGGCCTTGTCCAACCCTCTGGCTCGGGCGCGGCAGCTCCTTACGGTGGGGAGGGCTTGCGGGGGGGCGGGGGCTCGGGCGCGAGCTCGGCGACGTAGTGGCCGACCAGGCGCAGGTTGCCGGCCCGCACGGCCAGCACCAGGGCGGCCTCGGCGTCCGTGAGGCTCAGCGGGGGCGGGTTCGGCGT
>CAINDO010000277.1 GCA_903847385.1 uncultured Myxococcales bacterium | reverse complement strand
GGTCGGCGGCGCGGCGTCGGGGATGGCCGCGTCGGGTCGAGCCGCGTCGGGGGCCGGCGGCGCGGCGTCGGGGGTGAGCAGGGCGGCGTCGGGAACGGCGGCGTCGGGGCGTGCGGCGTCCGCTGAGAGCTGCCCGGCGTCGGGTGTATGGAGCGCGGCGTCCGGTGTCGGCAGCGCGGCGTCGGGCGCGGGCGGGGCCAGCGCGGCGTCTGCGAGCGCAGCGTCCGCGAGCGCAGCGTCGTGTCCGACCGGGCGCGCGGCGTCCGGGCGCGCGTGACCGATCTCCCCGCACCCGGCGACGAGCAGGGCGAGCGCGAGCGCGCGCGGTCGCAGAGCGGTGGGGGGCATGCGCGCATGAAAGCCGGCGGCGCGCCCCCGAGGCAAGGACTTCGGCGCCGGGCCGCGCTTGCCCGGCTCGCGCGGCCGGGGTATATCGCCCCACCCTCTCTCACCCAGCGCAGGAGCAGACCGATGGCCAACGACCGAGGCGCCGCGAGCCCCCCAGACGCCCAGCGCGTGGCGCAGTTCGTGGCGCACTGCGAGCGCCTGTCGCTGCACCCCAAGCCCCGCCTGCTCGCCCACACCCTGCCCACGCTCTTCGACGGCGTGCGGCTCGAGGGCAAGGACGTGCTGGACGTCGGCGGCGGCACGGGCATCTACAGCCTGTTCACCAGCTTCTGCGGCGCGCGGTCGGTGGTCTGCCTGGAGCCCGAGGCCGCCGGCTCGCTCGGCGCCGGCGTGAGCGCGCGCTTCAACCAGCTCTCCGAGACGCTGGGGCTGAAGGGCACGGAGCTCCAGAACGCGACGCTGCAGGCCTTCGAGCCCAACGGCCGGCAGTTCGACGTGATCCTGCTGAACAACTCGGTGAACCACCTGGACGAGCCGGCCTGCATCGAGCTGCACAAGAGCGCCGCCGCCCGGGAGACCTTCTCGGCCATCTTCGCTCGCCTCGCCGCCCTGGCGCGGCCCGGCGCGGCGCTGATCCTCACCGATGTCAGCTCGAAGAACTTCTGGCCGATGGTGGGCCTGCGCAACCCGCTGGTGAACCGGCTGGCGTGGCACAAACACCAGCCGCCGGGCATCTGGTCATCCCTTCTGCAGAAGCACGGCTTCGTGCAGGAGAGCCTGACCTGGACCTCACCCTCGGTGCTCGGCGCGCCGGGCAAGCTCTTTGCGGCGAACGCGGCGGCCGCGTTCTTCTTCTCGAGTCACTTCCGTCTGCGGATGCGCAAGGCGGGCTGAGCGAACCGCTCAGGTCACTTCGGCACGGCCGGGGGCGTGTTGGGCTCGCAGTCCTTGGCCGTCAGCTTGGCGTTGCACAGCCAGATGTAGTTCGCGTCCATGATCGGCGGGGCGACGATCACGCTGTCGTGCTTCTTGGTGAGCACGTTGCCGCGGCCGCCGAACTCGTCCGTGCAGAAGGTCGTCAGCGCGCCCCCGGTGGCGGTGGTGCCGAGGCGGACCTCGATGACCTTGCGGCCGGCGGGCAGGTTGCCGGTCTTCTTGGTCAGCGTGAACGAGGTGGTCTGGAACAGGTCGGCGGACTTCGGCGGGGCGACGGGGGTGACCGCGCAGTCGAACGTCGTGGCGACCTGCAGCGCGGCCTTTTCGACGGGCTTGACGACCGTGGGGCCGGCGGCGGCGGTGCCGGCGAGGAAGAGGGAGGCGGCGGCGAGGGCGAGGGCGGACTTCAACATGTCGGGGTGCCTTTCGTTGGGAGAGCGCCGGTCGGCGGCGTGCCGATCTGCGCATCTCCGACGGTAGACAGCACGGTTTGATTCAGCGGTGTTTGACGCAGGTCAAGTCCGACGGGGTGAATCAGGCGTAGCCCGAGGCCTGCAGGGTGAAGAGGTGGGCGTAGCGGCCGTCGGCGGCGATCAGCGCGTCGTGGGAGCCCTGCTCGACGATGTGCCCGCCCTCGAGCACGACGATGTGGTCGGCCATGCGCACGGTGGGGAACCGGTGCGAGATCAGCAGCGTGGTCCGCCCCTGCGTGAGCTGGCGGAACCGCTCGAACAGCGTGTGTTCGGCCTCGGCGTCGAGCGCGGCCGTGGGCTCGTCGAGCACCAGGATGTCCGCCTGCTCGCGCATGAAGGCCCGCGAGAGCGCGATCTTCTGCCATTGCCCGCCCGAGAGCTCCGTCCCGTCCTTGAACCAGCGGCCCAGGGGCGTCTCCAGCCCACGCGACCATCGGGACACATCGTCCTTGGCGCCGCCGCGCTCGACGGCGCGCTCGACCCGCGCGAGGTCGTCCAGATCGTCCACGCTGCCCACGCCCACGTTCTCGCGCGCCGTGAGCTGGTAGCGGTTGAAGTCCTGGAAGATCACGCCGATGCGGGCCTGCAGGGCCGCCTCGTCCCAGTCGCGCAGGTCGCGGCCGTCCAGCAGGATGCGGCCCTCGGTGGGCGCGTACAGGCGCGTGAGCAGCTTGATGAACGTGGTCTTGCCGGCGCCGTTCTGACCCACCAGCGCCAGGCTGCGGCCCGCCGGGATGAACAGATCGACGCCGCGCAGCGCCCAGCCGCTCTGGTCGGGATACTGGAACCCCACGCCCTCGAAGCGCACGCCGCGTTCGCCCGGGACCGGAGGCTCGGCGGGCGCGGTGGGGTTCTCCCGAGTCGGCGCCGGCCCGGGCCCCGTCTCCATCGCCAGGTAGGCGAACAGGTTGCTCATGTACAGGTTGTCTTCGTACAGGGTGCCGATGGCTCCCAGGATGCTCTGGAAGGCTTGCTGACCCTGCCGGAAGGCCACCACGTAGAGTGTCATCGTGCCGAGCGTGACCTCGCCGGCCACGGCCGCGAGCGCGATGAGCAGGTAACAGGCGTAGAAGGCGCCGGAGCCCAGCAGCGAGAGCAGGTAACCCCACATCGCCCGGCGCCAGGCCAGCGCGCGGTCCTCGCGGTACAGGCCCTCGGCCGTGTCGGCGTAGCGGCCGAGCAGCATCGGCCCCAGCCCGAACAGGCGGACCTCCTTGGCGTGGCCGTCGTTGGCCAGCACGTACTCCAGGTAGTTCAGGCGGCGCGTCTCGGGGGCGCGCCAGTTGCGCAGGCGGAACGCCTCGGACGAGAAGCGCAGCTCGGAGAACGTGGCCGGCAGCGCGGCCAGCGCCAGGCCCAGCACCGCCCACCCGCTGAAGCCGAGCAGCAGCGCCACGTAGCCGGCCAGCAGCAGCGTGTTCTGGGCGAACTGGAACGTGCTGGTGACCACGCTCACCGGCCGGGACGACGCCTCGCGCCGCGCCCGCGTCAGCCGGTCGTAGAACTCCGTGTCCTCGAAGTGGCGCAGCTCCAGCGTGAGCGCCTTGCGGAGGATCATCACGTTCACGTCCACGGAGAGCCGCGCGCCGAGGAGCGACCGGGCGAGGCCGAGGCCCCGGGTCGTCAGCGCCAGCAGCGCCACCACACCCAGCTCGACGAGCACCCAGCGCAGCACCGCGTCGCGGTCGCCGGCCACCACGGCGTCGATGATGGCCTTGCCCACCCAGGCCACGGCCAGGGGCAGCGTCGCCCCGGCCAGGGTCAGCCCGCCCAGCGCGACCGTGACGGGCCGCGAGGCCTGCCAGACCATCGCGAGCGTGCGGGGGGTCGAGGCGAAGCCGTCGCGCAGGCGGGCGCGGAAGCCCGGCTTGTCGCCGCGGGGCGACGCGGGCGACGGGGACGGGACGGGGTGCGGTGCGGGGCTGGACATGGGCGGCGGTCTATCGCGCGCCGTACGTCTCGTCCAGGTACCGGACGATGTCCGCGGACTCGTAGAGGCTCTTGCCCGTGTTCGGGTCGTGCAGAAACGGCACCATCATCTTCACGAAGTCCGGGCGCGCGCGGAACGCGGCCCGGCTCGGGCTCCTCTTGGCCACGTTGTGCAGCCGGTAGGGGAGCTCGAGGCGACAGAGCGCCTCGCGGACGATGCGACAGTAAGGCGAGGCCTCGAAGCTCCAGAGCTCGAGGGGCCGGGCCGGCGCGGTCGAGGGCGTCGCGCGCGCGGTGGGGGCCCGCAGGGCGCTCGTGAGGCTCGACGTGGGCAGGGCCAGCGGGCGCAGCCGCAGCGAGAGCGGCGGCGAGCCGCTGCCGTAGGTCCGGTACAGGTAGGCGATGATCTCGCCGGACTCGTACAGGCTCGTGCCCGTGTTCGGGTCGACCAGGTACGGGAACTGCTGCTTGCCGCCCAGGCGCTCGGCCTCGGGGCGGAAACGCTCGCCGCCCGGCGGGCAGGGGAGGACGTCCGCCTCGAGATCCAGCATCGTGAGCGCCTCGCGCACGAGCCGGCAGAACGGGCAGTTCTCGAACTCGTAGAGCCGCAGCGTCTGCGCCGGCCGCGGGCCGAGGGGGCCAACGGACAGACCGCTGGTGCCGCGAAGGACCGAGGCGGTCCAGGAGGTGACGACGTCGAGTGTTCGATTCATGGTGCCGTCATGGCCCAGTCGCGCGCGAAGCGCCAGCAGCGTCTTCAGGGGCGTGTTTTCACGATCTCCAGCACCCGGCGCGTCGCTCCGGCGTCCACGAAGTCATAGACCAGCCGGGCGACCTCGGCGCGCCGTGCGGCGTGGGCCCCCGGTGTGTCGAGCGCCTCGCGCAGGGCGGCGATGAAACCGGCCTGGGTGTCCGGGCAGGGGCCCGCGGCGATCTGTTCGAAGGGCAGGTAGAACCCCGGCGCCTCGGCGTACTCGGCCAGATCATAGGGCAGGAAGACCGTGGGTCTGTCGAGCAACAGATAGTCGTAATACACGCTGGAATAGTCGGTCACGAGGGCGTCGAACGCGCTCAGGGCGTCCGTGATCTCGCTCAGCACGTCCCCCTGGAGCGGCACCAGACGGTCGTCCCGCGCCGTCAGCCGGCCCGTGTCGTTGGGGTGCGTGCGGACGAACATCACCGCGTCCAGCTCGGCCAGGGCGGCGTTCAGCGCGGCGCGGTCGGCGTCCGCGAACGGGAACAGACGCACCGGCGTGCCCTCGCGCCATGTGGGGCAATACAGGATTTTGCGGCGGTGCGGCGGCAGGGCGGGCGTGTAGCGGGCGTCCAGGTCCAGGCGCTCGCCGGCCAGAATGACGTCCGTGCGGGGCTGCCCCGTGCGGTGGATGCGGTCGAGCGGCAGGCCGAAGGTGATGCGGAACAACTCCGCCATCGCCGCCGAGGTCACGAACATGGCCTCGTAGCGGGCCATCTCGCGCAGGTTGCCCGCGGCGTGTTTGCGGGCGGCGAACTTCGGGTCCTGCGTGGAGATGCGCTTGATGGGCATGCCGTGCCACACGTTCAGCAGGCGCGTGCGGTCGCTGGGGAACCGCACCGGGGCGAAGTCGCCCAGCGAGTGCGTGAACACCACCGCCCCGGCCCGGGCGCCGAGCCACACCGCGCGCAGCGTGCCGGCCGGGACCGCCTCGCCGGGCCCGAGCC
>CAINDO010000276.1 GCA_903847385.1 uncultured Myxococcales bacterium | reverse complement strand
GCCGGCGCCACCGCCGCCGCCGCCGCCGCCGACGTCGCCGTTGGAGCACAGGAGGTTGTTGTCCGCGCCGCCGCCACCGCCGCCACCGCCGCCACCGCCGCCCGCGCGGCCCCAGCCGCCGTCCGTGCCGCGCGTGGGCGTGTACTGGCCGTTGCCGTCCAGCGCGCCGAAGTCACCGGCGCCGCCGCCGGAGTCACCGGGGTTGCCCATGAGCGCGTTGCCGCCGCCGCCCGCCGTGGGGCCCTTGCTGGGATCGCAGCAGCCCAGACTCAAGAAGCCGCAGCCGAGCCCGTGGGAGCCGTAGTTGCCGCCGAAACCAGGGCTGCCGCCGGGGGTGCCGTCTTCAGATGCAGCGCCCGCGCCACCCTCGCCACCGTTCTGGGCGTCCGCGCCGGCCACGCCGCCACCACCCGCGCCGCCGGCGTCTCCCGCCGGACAGATCGTCGCCGCCGCGCCGGGGCCGCCCTGGGCCGTGCAGCCGCCGGAGCCGAGGAAGCCGGAGTCGCAGCCGTCGCTGCCACGCGCGCCGGGGTTGCCGGGCTGGCCGGGGGCGCCGATGTTGCCGGGCAGGCCGGGGCCGGCGTCGCCGGCGATGATGCGGCCGGCGTTCACGGTGAGAAGGTCCGCGCTGTTGCGCACCCACAGGCCGTAGGTGCTGCCGCCGGGGGCCGGGTTGGCCTGGGCCTCGAGCGTGACGAAGTTCAGCGAGGTCGGCGCCATCAGGCCGTCGGCGATGGCGCCGATCCCGGGGCCACGCACGATGGTCTCGAAGTCGCGGCTGCGCACCCAGCCGGCCTCGGGGCGGTAACCGCCGTGGATGTGCGCGCCGGAGCGCAGCGTCAGCGTGCCCGCGAACACGCCCTCGCCGGCGATGATGTACTTGCCCTGGGCGAGCGCCAGGTCCATGGCCCGGGCGAGCGTGCCGACGGGATCGGCCTTCGTGCCCGCGCCGAGGTCGTTGCCCCGGGGCGAGGCGAAGATGGCCAGGTCGACGTCGCCATCCACGCCGTCGCAGTTGGCATCGACGAAGGCGTCGTCGGGCGCGTCGTCGTCCGAGGCGAACGCGCAGGCGTACTCGCAGCCGTTGGCCGCGTCGCCGTCGATGTCGTAGAAGCCGGGCTGGCAGGCGGCGAGGCTGCACGTGGAGTCCGCGCAGGCGCCGATGCCGTTTTCGTAGTCGCACGCGTTGCCACATCGGCCGCAGTTCAGGGCGTCCTGGGTGACGTCGATGCCGTCGTCGACCACGCCGTCGCAGTCGTTGTCCCGGCCGTCGCAGGCCTCGACGCCGTCGTTCGAGGGCTGGCAGGGGTACTCACAGCCATCGGCCGACTCGCCGTTGGCGTCGCTCCAGCCGGGCTCGCACTCGGAGACCAGGCAGTTGCCCGCGGCGCAGCGCGGCTGGGCGTGGGCCAGACCGCAGACGTTGTTGCAGCGCCCGCAGTTGTTCACGTCCCCGAGCAGGTCGAAGCCCTCGTCCGTGTCGCCGTTGCAGTCGTCGTCCAGGCCGTTGCACAGTTCGGCCAGGGGCGCGCCGCAGATGCCGCAGGCGTTGCGCACGCCCTCGTCCACCGTGCCGTCGCAGTTGTTGTCGATGCCGTCGCAGCTCACCTCGGCCACGGGCTCGTAGCTGCCGGGGTAGTTGCACGTCCAGGCGCCCGCGTCGCAGGTCGGCTGGGCGCCGCGGCACACGCCGACGTCGAAGCAGGTGACCTCGGGCGGGGCGGCCACGAGCGTGGCAGGATCGTCCGGGATCGCGTTGCAGTCGTTGTCCCGGCCGTCGCAGACCTCGGGCGCACCCTGGTAGGTGTTCGGGTCGTTGTCGTCACAGTCGATGCCGCGGCAGTCGCCGCCGTCCCCGAAGCCGTCGCCGTCGTCGTCCCGGCAGGGCAGACAGCGGCCGCTCTCGGGCACGCACTGGCGCGCCTTCAGGGCCTCGCCGCCCTCGCTCTCCACGTCGAAGTCCTGGCAGGCGTATCCCTCGGGGCACACGCCGTCGTCCGCGCAGTCCTCGCCGCAGTACTTGGCGTTGCCGACCGTGATGCACAGGTCCGGCTCGTCGTCACAGTCCGAGTGCGCCGTGCAGGGCTTGCACAGGTCCGGCTGGTCGGCCAGACACACGAACGTGCGGTCCGCCCCGGTGTTGGCGATGGGGTTGCACTCGAAGCCGGCGGGGCAGTCGTCCGCGCACCGGACCGTGCAGATGCGCCCGCCGCCGGGGTTCTCCACGCAGAAGCCCGACTCGCACTCGTCACCCCGCGTGCACGGGTCGCCGAACATGCCGAAGACCCGCGCGTCGCTGCGAACCTCGGCGTCGAGCACCGCCTGGTTGAAGGCGTCCTCGCGACCGTCGTTCGGGCGGCCGTTCGTGCCCCCGGCGCCGGTGTCCGGGTCGAGCGTCCCGGCGAAGTTCGTCGCGTCACCACAGGCCGAGAGCGCGGCGATCACCGCGCCGCGGCCCACCCAGGCCAGAAGCGTTCTCTGCATGGCTCTCCCCGTTCACTGAGTCGAACGGATCTACACCATCACGAGCGCGCGGATCTGTGCAAAACGGCAGGCCGCGAGGCCCGCGCTCAGAACTTCGCGTTGGCCGAGACCATGGCGAAGAGCGGCGAGTCGCCGCCGATGAAGTCCGGCCCCTCGGTGAGGAACTGGTGGCTCAGGGCGCCATCGAGGACGAGGTCGCCGAACTTGAAGCCCACGCCCGTGTTCCAGACGAAGCTGTCCGCGCGGTTGCTGTCGACGGAGCCACCCGGGGCCTTGCCGACGTCCTGCGTCTGCCACGTGTACGTGTACTCGGCGCCGGAGCGGAACATCATCCACTCGGTGAGTTTGATCTCCGTGGCGATGTTGAAGCCGGGGAACAGGAAGGCGAGGCGGCCGTCCAGATCGCCGGGGGCCTTGCTGTCCGGATCGTGCGTCTGGCGCGTCACGCCGAGCGTTGCGTAGCCGGCGACCGTCACGCGCTCGGCGACCTTGACCACGGGGCCGGCGCCGGCCAGCAGGCGGACGTCGTCGGCGGCGTTCTTGCCCGCGCCCTTGGGCTCGATGGTGGTGGTGCCGTAGCGGGCCTGGGCGAGCAGGCCGAGGCGGGTGTCCTTCTCGCCGGCGAGGGGCATGGAGCCGCGGGCGTTGACCGTGAGGTCGAACCGCGTCGAGCTCATCGTCTCCTTGCCGTTGGTGGTCGAGCTGCCCATGTCGACCAGCAGGGTGGCCGCGCCGTCGTACTCGAACTCGTTCTCGTGATCGCCGTAGCCGAACGTGACGGCGGCGAAGTGCTCGGCGTCCGCGTTCTCCTTGGCGCCCGAGGCCTTGGGATCGTTGAAGGTCTTGTCGGTCCCGAGCGTGACGCGCAGGCCCCACCCGGACTTGCCCGGATCGGCGCTGGCGTAGAAGAGGTCGATGAGCGTCTTGGGCGTCGCGCCGAGCCCCGCGGCCGTCTGGCCCTGGTTCGCCGCGTCGAGCGTGGGATCCGTGACCGCGGGGTCGCCGCCCGTCGGGTCGCCGCCCGTCGGGTCGCCGCCCAGGTTCTCGCCGCCGCCACCACCGCCGCCCACGGCGGGGATCGCCGGGTCCTGGACGGCGGGGGACACCGCACCGAAGCCGGACCCGTACCCGTCCATCAGGTGCAGGTCGCCGTCGGGGCTGCCCTTCCAGGGGGTCATCGCGTCGCCGCGGTGCAGGGCCACGCCCCAGGCGCGGTAAGCGTCGCCCATCAGGAGCGTCGCGCTCCCGGAGCTCTTGCCCACGCCGTAGTCGAACCCGACGGAGCGGGCGTACTTGGTGGCGAGCTGCGGGTACATGAAGACGTCGTCGGCGTCCTCGATGAGCACGTTGCCCGCGAGGCCGTAGCGGCGCGCCGCCTCGGCGGCGGGGGCCACGGACATGAGCACGGCGCCGGCGAGGGAGATGCGGAAGACGACCCGATTGCGGATGTGAGGCATGGAAGTCGCTCTTTTGCGGTCGAGCCCGATGTGCCGGTGCCGCGCCACGACCGGAGGCCCGTCCTTGATGATGAGTGGGATGAGGGTAAACACGGAGGCGCGGCGCGCGGAGCATGTGCACCCACCATCCGTTCCGCAAGGGTGAAAGCGCCTCGAAAGGCACGTCCCGCGCCCGGATGCGCCGGCGCAGGCCGCCGAATTGACCCCCGTCAGTGGTCGCTCGATACTCGCCGCCATGCCGCTCCCCGACGAGATCCTCGGCCTCGGCGACAACCTGGTCGCCTTCGAGGCCCTGCAGCAGACCGCCCGCGGCCCCGTGGGCGTGATCCCGTTCGTGGGGGCGGGCCTGGGCGTGCCCTACGGGTTTCCGCCGTGGACGCCGCTGCTGCGCGAGCTCGGTACGCGCTACGGCGTGCGCGACGAGATCGACGCCCACCTGGCCGCCGCCCGCTACGAAGAGGCCGCGGACGCGCTCGTGCGCAAGGCCGGCCGCGAGCCCCTGAACGCCCGCCTGAAGATGCTCTACGGCGAGCGCGTGCTGGAGGGCAAGGTGTTCCGCGGCGCCGTCACGCGCCTGCCCGCCCTGGCGCGCGGCCCCGTGGTCACGACGAACTTCGACCGCCTGCTGGAGCACGTGTTCGAGGCCGCGGGCGAGCCCTTCGTCGAGCGCCTGAGCGGGACGCAGTCCGACCTCTTCGCCGAGGCGCTCCACACGGGCGCGCGCTACCTGCTGAAACTCCACGGGGACGTGCTGGACACGCGCAACCGCGTGCTCACGCTGGCCGAGTACGACGCCCACTACGGCGGGCGCACCGTGGACGACGTCGACTTCACGCGCAGCCTGCCCAAGATGCTGGAGTGCATCTTCGGCACGCGGACGCTCCTGTTCCTGGGCTGCAGTCTGGGGCCCGACCGCACGTTGCTGCTGCTGCGCCGCGTGGCCCGCGCCCGGGGCGACCTGGCGCCGACGCACTTCGCCCTGCTGGAGTACCCCGGCGACGCGCAGTGGGTGGACCGCGCCCGCGCGCTGGGCGAGGACCGCATCACCCCCGTGTGGTACCCCGCCGGTCGCCACGAGCTGATCGACCCGATCCTCGGCGCGCTCTTGCCCGAGGCCGAGGCCGACAGGCCGGTCCCGATGCCGCCCCCGACACCATCGGCGCCGCCGCGCCTGCCGACGGACTTCACGCCCACCCGGGGCGTGGGCCGCGTGCCCTGGCGCATCGACGCCGCCACGGCCCGGCGTCAGCTCGACAGCGAGCGCCCGCTGCTCGTCGTCGGCCCCAAGCAGTTCGGCAAGACCTCGTACCTGCAGCGCCTCTTCGCCGCCGGCTTCAGCGAGGGCGACCCGGGCATCGTCATCGATCTGCGCAATGCCGAGGCCCGATCCATCGAAGGATTCTATCAATGGCTGGCGGTCGAGATCGGCCGCAGCCTGGGCTGGCGCGCGGCGGACGCGCTCGCCGCCTGGGAGGCCACCTTCGAGGAGTTCGCCCCGGCGCAACGGTTCACCGAGCTTCTGGAGACCGCCGTCGTGCCCCGGGTCACCGGCCGGCTGGCGCTCGGCTTCGAGAACCCGGGCGAGCTGCCCGACTCGCCGGCCCTGGACGCCGAGCTCTTCAGCCTGCTGCGCCGGTTCTCGCAGTACGCGCGGGAGCAGCGGACGCCGGAGTGGCAGCGGGTGATCGTCGCCGTGACGACGTCGGTGACGCCCCGGGCGTGGGAGGCGCGGCTCGCCCGCACGGGCGTGCGCCACGAGTCGAGCTTCTTCGATCTGGCCCGCAAACACTGGCTGCGCGACCTGGACGCCGGTGAGCGCGCGGCCGCGCTGGCCGGGCTCCTGCCCGGTCTCGTCGTGCCGGCCGCCGACCTCGACGCCGCGCTCGTCCGCTGGGTGGGCGGGAGTCCGCACCTGATGGGCCATCTGCTCTCGGACGTGCCCGACCGGTCGACGCTCGACCGCCGGCTCGCCGACCCGCTTCGGCACGCGACGGATCTGCGGGCGTTGCTCGAGAGCGTGTGCGCGCGCCTCGAGGCCCTGCCCGGCGGCCGCGAGGGCTTGCGGCGCGTGTCGAGCGAGCCCGCCGCGCAGGCGCTGGACGCCGCGCTCCTCGACGCGATGTACGCCGAGGGCCTGTTCCCGCAGGACGGGACGGGGAGCGCCGAGGGGCTCTACGGCGTGTGGGCCGCCTTCCTCGCCGCGCGGTTCGGCGCGTCGGCGCGCGCTTGACCACCCAGCTCTACGTCGGCGGGGCGCTGCCGCCCGAGGCGCTCTACATCGAGCGCGCCGCCGACCGGCAGCTCGTCGATGCCCTGGGCCGCGGCCTGCACTGCCACGTGCTCGCGCCCCGGCAGGTGGGCAAGACGAGCCTGCGCATCCGCGCGCGGCGCCTGCTGGAGTCCGATCCCGGGCACCCGCGCCGCTGCGCCGCCGTGGACTTCACCGCCCTGGGCACCGAGGTGGCCGAGACCGACGAGGCGCAGGACCGCTGGTATCTCTCGCTCGCCGCCGAGATGGGCCGCGGGCTGGGCCTGCCGGCGGCGCGCATCGCCGAGCACTGGAAACAGCACGCGGGGCTGCGCGGCGTGGACCGCTGGGCGCGCATCGTGCGCGACGTGCTCCTGGGCGACGAGGCGCCGGACACGCCGGACGCGCCACAGATCGTCTTTTTCTTCGACGAGGTGAACGCGCTCTTGCGGCTGCGGTTCCGGGGCGAGTGGCTCGGCGCGCTGCGGGCGCTGCACAACGAGCGGGCGACGACGCCCCGCCTGCGCCGCCTGACCTTCTGCCTGATCGGGTTCGCGCGGGCCGAGGACCTCGTGCCCGACATGGTGAACAACCCCTTCGACATCGCCGAGACCATCGCGCTCGAGGACTTCACCCGGGCCGAGCTGGGGCAGGCCGAGGCCACGGTCGCCGCGCGGGTGGGGGCCGAGCGGGCCGCGCCGCTGCTCGACGCCGTGCACGCCTGGACCTCGGGCCACCCGCTGATGACCGTCGCCCTGCTGCGCGCCGCGCTCGAGGCGCCGACCCCGCCCGCGGACGCGAACGCGCTCTCCGAAGCCGTCGAGGCGCTCTTCCCGCGCGCCGGCCTGCGCGCCCACCCCCTGCTGACCGCGGCGGCGACCTACCTGCAGTCCGAGTGGGTGCAGGCGCCGGCGTCGCGCACGCAGGCGCTCTACGCGCGGCTGCTGACGACCGCGACCGTGCCCGCGCTGGCCAACGATCCCGTGCAGAGCGTGCTGCGCATCGCCGGCGTGGCCGCCGTGCGCGCGGATCGGCTGGTGCTGCGCAACCGCATCTACGCCCGCGCGCTGGACGCCGCCTGGGTCGCCGAGCACCTGGGCCACCGCCCGCTCTACGAGGCCGCCGCCGCCTGGGACGCCGCCGGGCGCGCCCGCATCGCCCTGCCCTCGCGCGCCGCCGCGGCCGACCTGCTCGGCTGGGCCGAGGGGCGCGGCGACCTCACCGAGTTGGAGACGGCCCTCATCGCGGCGATGTTGCAAGCGCGCCAGCGGCGGTTCGTCGGCCTGGTCCTGGGCGGCTCGGTGCTCACGGTCGGCCTGCTCGCCGCCGGGGCGTTGGCGGCGATCACCGCGTTCCGGCTCGAGGCCGACCGGCAGCGCAACCGCGCCGAGCGCATCCGCGACGTCACGGACGCCCGCCGCGCCGCCGACGAGGTCGTGATCCGACTGGCACAGACGGAGATCGCCGCCCGCAACTCCCTGGACGACGCGCAGCGGCAGCAATCGGACGCCGAGTCCGTGCTGGCGATGATCCGCACGGGCGCCCCGTCCGAGACCGAGGGCAACACCGCCGTGGAGAATCTGCGCGCGCAGGTGCAGGCGCTCACCGGGCGCGCCGCCCGGCTCGAGCGCGAGGTCGACCGCGCGCGAGCCGCTCGGGAGGCCGCCGAGCGGGCCTTCGCGGCGGCTGCCCATGCGGCCGACTCACCCTCGGCCCCGACGCCCGCGGCGACGCCGCCGGTGCCGCCCGTCGTGCCCACGCTCACGCCCCCCTCGCCGCCCCCCACCCCACCCGTCGCCGCCCCGGACGCTCGCGACGCGGGCGCCGAGGCCACCACGGCGCAGGTCGTCCAGGCGGTCGAGGATCAGCAGGTCAACCTGCACAGCGAGATCGCCGCGCTCGACGGCGACACCTCGCGCGTCCGCGCGCAGTTGGTGGACGTGATGCGGGCCGAGGTGCTCACGCCCCGCCCGATGAAGCCACGGCCGCGTCCGCGCCCGGACACCGTCGAGGCCGATCTGTGCGTGACGGCCGTGTCCATCGCCCACCAGCGCCTGTCGGCGGACAACCGCCGCCTCTGCGGCGTGGCGGCCTGCTTCGAGGCGCGCAACCCGCAGGACCAGTGCCTGGCGGACGCGCCGAAGCTCGCCGAACTCTGCCCGTAAGGGCTCCGGACGGCAGCTCGATCAGCGCGTCAGGCGCAGCCGCAGCGTGGCGCGGTCCAGCGTGCCCGCGAAGCCCGGTGCGCCGTCGCCGACGCACACCTGCCAGCGCCCCGCCGCCCCGCGCCCGGCCAGCGCGCCGAGTTTGTCCAGCCCCGCCGCGGCGCCCCGGGCGGGCCAGAAGCGGCACGCCCCGTCGTCCCGGCAGATCGCCCGCCCGTCGTCCAGGCCCGCGCCCATGCGCTCGGCGCTCAGCGGTGCATCGTCCGCGAAGGTGATCGCCCGGGTCGAGACCAGGTCCGACGCGTCGCCCAGAGGCGCGTCGTCGCCCTTGTCCCGGGCCTCGGCGGCGCCGGCGCGGCTGAGCAGCGGCACCTGCGCCAGACCCGGCGCCACGAGCTTCACTACGAGGTCCCCCACCCGGCCGTGGGTCGCGGCGAGCTCCAGCGTGGGCGCGGCGGCCACGCGGCCGTAGGTCACGCCCGCCCAGGTCACCGGCGCCACGTCCAGCGGCAGGCAGGTCATGCCCGTGAGGCCGCCGACGTACGCGTCGTCGCGCACGGCGCGCTTCAGGGCGGGGCCGAGCGTCGCCTCGACGGAGAGGCTCAGACAGGTCAGGCCGTCGCCCACGTAGCCGGTCGCGCAGGTGCACGTGCGCGCGCCGACCGTGTTGGCGCACCGCGCGTGGGCGTCGCAGCCGCCGTTGGCCACCGCGCACTCGTCGATGTCCACGCAGCCGGCCTCGCCGTCGCCGGAGAAGCCCGCGGGGCAGGCCCCACAGAGCCGCGCGCCCGGGGTGGGCGTGCACAGGGTCCGCGCGTCGCAGCCGCCGTTGTCGGTGTCGCAGCCGTTGAAGTCGCCCGCGTCGCAGAGGCCGTCCAGGTCCGCGTCCACGCCGTCGTCGGCGGGGTCGTCGTGGCCCGCGACGCAGTCGTCGCACGTGTCGCCGTCCAGGTCCCGGCAGGCGAAGGCGTTCAGCGGCCGCTCGTCCTGCAGGTCCGGCACGCCGTCGTGGTCCTCGTCCCATTGCGGTCCGGGCACGACCTCGAAGGCCACGGTGCCCACGCTCAGGCCGTCCCCGGCGCCCTGCGCGTCCACGAGGGCGACCTCGAGCACGTGCGGCCCCCGCGGCGGCGTATCGAGCACCACCGACTGCTCCCCGAGGCCCGCGGCCCGGCTGTGCACACGCTCGCCGTCGATGAACACGGCGACCGCCGGCTGCGCGTTCAAGAAGTCCTGCGACCACCGCAGCGTGAAGCTCTGCTCCGTGAGCACGGCGTCCGCCGACGGCGCGCCGATGACCACGAACGGGAAGATGTGGGCGGCCAGATCCACCGGCGTCTCCGCCGACACCGCCCCGCGATCGTCGGCCACCACGTAGGTGAAGCGGTCCGTCTCGGAGCGCCCGCCGTCGTGCACGTAGGTCAGCAGCCCGGTCACCGGGTCGACGTTCACGCCGCCGTGGCTCGGCGGCGTGGCGATGGCCACCGTCACGGGGTCCACGAAGCCGTCCACGTCCCAGTCGTTGTCGAGCGCGTCGATCTCGACCATGCCGCCGCGGTCGACGGGCGCACGGTCCGGCGCCGTGCGGGGCGCGTCGTTGGCGCAATCCGGGCGCAGGTCCACGGTCCGCGCGGTCGAGAGGCCGGCGTCGTCGGTCACCGTCAGCCGCACGCGGTAGAAGAACGTGTGGCCGTCGCAGCCCGCGGGGGTCACGACGATGTCCGTCTCGCAGTCCTCGACGGGCGGCTCCGAGTGCACGTGGCTGTCATGGTGCAACGCAACATCCCAGACGCAGTGCAGCGTCTCGCGCGACTGTTGCGCGTCGAAGAGCTCGGCGCGGGCGGCGATGGACGCCTGCTGGTCCATCGGGTACTCCTGCCCCTCGCGCGGGCTCACGATGCGGACCTCCGGCGGCGTGTTGTTCACGGACACGGTCAGCACCGTGTCGGCGGCGGCGCCGGCGGCGTCCGTCACGGTGAGGCGCACGTCGAAGGCCTGCGGACCCGCCGCGCGGAAGACATGCGAGGGCGCGCGCTCCTGGCTGCCGGTGCCGTCACCGAAGTCCCACTGGAACGTGAGCGCCTGCCCCTCGGGATCGGTCGACGTGTTGGCGAACTGCACCGTCAGCGGGCTGTCGCCGAAGCTCACGGCGGGCGCCGCGGCGGCCACGGGGGGCCGGTTGCCCGGGTTGTAGATCACGCGCCGCACCCGGTCGCCCCACTTCACGTAGAACAGGCCGTCCGTCGTGGGCGAGGTGCCGATGAAGACCACGGCGTTGCCCGGGTCCACGAAGTTCTGCACCAGGCTCGGGCGGTTGTTGGCGTCGAAGACGAAGCTCTTGATCCAGCCGCCGCCGTAGTCGGCGTGGAAGTAGGTGTTCCGCCAGCCCACGGGGAAGTCGCCGCGTGTGTACCAGGTGCCCCCCGTGGACGCCGTCCCCGAGAACTGCGGCCCGAGCACGGGCGAGCCGGCCGCGCCGACGAGCGAGACCGTCGCGTTGCCGTTGGCGTCGAAGCTCGGCGCCCGCGCCTGCCCGCGCCAGTCCACGGCCGGGCGCGAGTGCATGAACTTGAAGTAGCGCCAGGTGCGCCCGCCGGCGTCCGTCCAGGAGTCCGGGATCGGTTGGTTCGCGTCGCAGGGGTTGGGCCAGGCGCCCACGCCGTTGGACTTCTCCTGGACGATCAGGTTCTTGAAGTACAGGTATTGCTGCGCGCAGCCGTTCACCCCGAAGAGCGGGTTCGGCGCCAGGCGGTTGGGCACGTTGGCCGTGCTGTAGCTGCCATGGGGCGTCATGCCCTCGAAGTGCGGCCAGCCCAGGTTCTGCCCGGGGCGCGAGATCACGTGCAGGTCCTCGGCGGCGTTCCAGCCCACGTCGCCCAGATAGAACACGCCGGGGTCGGCGTCCGCGGGGTTGTGGCTGCCCGTGCCCGGCCGGCGCACGAACCGGTAGGGGTTGCGCAGGCCGAGCGCCCAGGTCCGCGACCGGGCCGAGCGCGGGTTCGCCGCGTCGTAGAAGGGGTTCGACGGCACGCCGTCGCCCGTCTCCGGGTCCAGGCGGACCATCTTGCCGTCCAGGCTGCCCAGGTACTGTGCGCGCAGGGCGCCGATGTCCTCGTCGGGGCGGATGATGCCCTCGGCCAGCGCCTGCACGTAGTACGTGTCGGCGTTCGAGCCCGTGTCGACCACGTTGTAGCTCGCGGCGTCGCCGCAGGTGGCCATCAGCGTGCCGTCCTCGCCGAACACGAGCTGCCCGGTGCCGTGGCTCTGATGCAGGATGGGAAACCCGGTGGAGATGGTCTCGCCCAAGAGCACGCGCCGCGAGCCCGGCAGCACCGTGCGGAAGTTGGTGGCCGGGTTGGCCGTGAACCGCGTGATGCGCCCGATGGTCGGCTGGAAGTACTCGTCCGTGGCCGGGTTGTACTGGGGCGGCTGACACTCCGGGTTGTCCCGCGCCGCGTTGCAGCGCCTCAGGTCGTAGTGGTCGACCACGTAGTAGGCGTAGACGTGGTGGTTCGTCGCGAAGTTCGGGTGCAGCGCGAAGCCGAGCAGGCCGTAGTCCCGCCAGCCGCCCACCTCGCTGGAGATGTCGAGAAACGGCGTCGGCTGCTTCTGCCCGTTCTCCACGAGCCAGACCTTGCCGCCCCGCTCGACCACGTACATCAGGCCCGTGGCGTCCCACTCGAGCCCGGACGCGCCGCTCCACGGCCCCACGATCTCCTGCTCCTGAAAGCCCGCCGGCAGCGCCTGCGCAGCGTCCGGCGCGAGGAGCGCGAGCCCCAGGGCCAGGGCCGCGAGCGGTCGGCTCGGGGCGAGCATGGGGGTGACGCGAACCGTCATCGGCATCCTCCGGGGGGCGCGGGCCTGGGTGACTTATGGGAGCCCTGGGAGATTCCCGGATCCCGCGCAGAACATCAAATCGCACTTCCCGATTGTCCCCCGGGGGTATTCGGGATTGAATCGAGGGACATGATCGTCGCGGACCTCACCATCTGGAGCGCGGCCCTGCGCGGTCACGACCGGGGCTTCGAGTCACTTTTCAACGCGCTGTTCCAGCGCGGCGAGCTGACGGCGCCGGGGGTCGTGTTCGCGCAGCTCATCGCCGAACACGAGGAGTCGACGGACGCCCAGCGCCTGCGGCAGTGGGCGCTCCAGATCACGCCGGTGGACGAGCCCATGGCCGCCTGGATGGCCGTGGGCGACCTCGCCGCGCACCTCGCCGGGCAGGGCGCGCACGTCAGCCTGGTGGACGCCGCCACGCTGCTCGTCTGCGTCCGCGAGGATTGGCCCGTGTGGTCGCTCAACCCGCGCTTCGAGGACGCCGCCCGCGCGCTCCCCGGTCTGCGCCGGTATCAGCCCGCCGGGCTCTGAGGCCCGAAGCCGCGCCGTCGGGCGTCAGGGCTGCGAGATGAGGTCGATGAGGACCTCGGGCAGGCAGAGGCAAAGCCCGCGGTTCATCTCGGTGTCCGTGATGTCGCCCTCGGGGTCGCAGTAGCAGGCGTGATCCGCCCGGCAGGTGCTGGGCATCGCCTCGGGGTCGCAGGTCTGGAAACAGGCCTTGAACGGGATGTCCAGGCCCGTGGCCCGCAGGTCGATGCACGAAGCGTCGTCCTGATGGCAGTCCGGCGAGGCCTGGCAGCTCAGGTCCGTGCAGTAGCCGCCGGGGACCTCGACCGTGGGGTCCATGGCCACGCTCTGCGCGAAGTTGCTGTCCAGGCAGAAGCCCGTGGCGCAGTCCTCGGGGTTCACGCACTCGCCGCCGACGCGCGCGCCCG
>CAINDO010000275.1 GCA_903847385.1 uncultured Myxococcales bacterium | reverse complement strand
GGGCACCTCGGGGGCCGCGGGCGGAACGCCCTCGCCGCAGGCCGACGCGAGCGCTGCGGGGGGCTCGACCACCCCGGACGCGGCCGCTCCGGTCGGTGGGGCCGTGACCCCGGACGCCGCCGCAACCGCCCCGGACGCCGCCGTGCCGGACGCCGCGCAGCCGCAGGCGCCCGCGGACCCCCTCGCGCTCGCGGGCGAGGTCCGGCAGGAGACGCTCGCCGAGCACATCGAGGCGCTCGCCGCCCTGGGCACGCGCTTCACCTACTCGGACGGGGACGAGCGCGCGCGCGACCTGCTGGTCGACCGCCTCGGCGCGCTGGGGTACGAGACGGAGCTGGACGCCTTCCGTTTCGCCGGCGAGGACGCCGAGAACATCATCGCGCGCAAGGTCGGCGTGACCACGCCGGACGTGGTCTACATCTTCTCGGCGCACTACGACTCGACCTCGGAGTCGCCGGAGACCTCGGCCCCCGGCGCGGACGACAACGCCTCGGGCGTGGCCGCGGTGCTCGAGGCCGCGCGGGTGCTGGCGGACGTGCCGCTGGAGTCGAGCGTGTGGTTCGTGCTGACGGCGGCGGAAGAGCAGGGGAGCGTGGGCTCGGCGCACCTGGCGCGCCGACTGAAGACGGAGCGAACGGACGTGCGCGGTGTGATCGCGCCGGACATGATCGGCTACTGGCCCCTGGGGGACGACGACGCCCTGGATCTGTTGGGCGACATGGGCTCCGTGGCGCTCGTGGACCGCATGGCGGCCCTCGCGGACGCCCTGGGCGTGCCCTACAAGCGGTTCATCGAGCACGAGTACTGTTACGGCGACGATCACACCAATTTCCAGGAGGCCGGTTTCCCGGCCATCTCGCCGATGGACTGTGTCGAGGCGCACAACATCCCGGCGAGCGGCGAGACTTTGGGGCACTACCACCGCTCGTCGGACACGCTCGAGACGCTGCACCTGCCCTTCACGACGCGGGTGGCGGGCCTCATCGTGGCGACGCTGGCCGATCTGGCGGTGCCCGCCGCGCGCTGAGTCGACGGCTCAGCCGCAGCAGTTGTCCGGCAGGCGCGCGTCGGGGCGCACCTGGCAGTCGACGACCCGGCCGCGGGCGTCCAGCCCGATCTTGCAGACGCCCTCCAGCGCGGCCCGTAGGCGCTCCCGGCCGCGCTGCACGCGCGACTTCATGCCCGAGAGCGAGACGCCCAGGATCTCCGCGGCCTCGCGCTGGGTGCGGCCCTCGAGCTCGGTGAGCGTCAGCGCCTCGCGGTAGGGCGAGGGCAGCATGGAGACGAACAGCGCCAGACTCGACGCCACCCGCCGCTCGACCTCGTCGCCGTCGTCGCCTTCGGGGGCGCCGGCGGTGATCTCGACGTCGTCCTCCGGGAGCGACACGACGGGGTGCCGCGCGGCGGTGCGGTGGTGCTCGGCCAGCGCGCTGCGCGTGACCTGATACACCCAGGGGCCCAGGCGCTGGTCGTCGCGGAGCTGCGGCAGGCCGCGCTGCATGCGCAGAAACACGTCCTGCAGGACGTCGTCGGCGTCCGCCTCGGCGCGCACGCGGCGGGAGACGAACGGACGGAGTTTCGCCTCCAGGTCCTGCCAGGCGCCGAGGGCGGCCGGCTCGATCACGGCGTCTCTCCCGGCGTGCAGCAGCTGGGGGCGCAGCACGACTTCTCGGCCTTCGGCGCGTCACCGGACTTCTCCGGCTTCACGGCGCCGCCGGGCTTGCGGGCCTCGATGCGGGCCGAGGCGACGAAGTTCTCGGCGCCGGAGCCGGGCAGCCAGTCCTGGATGAAGTCTCGGCTGCGCGGGTCGACCTCGATGCAGATGTCCTCGAAGCCGTTGACGCGCAGCAGGGCCCGCAGCGTCTCCACGCTGGCGGCGCCGGACACACAGCCCGTGAGCGCGGCGATCTGCGAGGCGAGGGCGTCGGGCAGCGTCGCCAGCGTGACGACGTCCGAGATGGCCAGCCGGCCGCCCGGCGCGAGCACGCGGAAGGCGTCGGCGAACACCGCGTTCTTGTCCGGGCTCAGGTTGATGACACAGTTGGACATGATCACATCGACGGTCGCGTCGGCCACGGGCAGGTGTTCGATCTCACCGAGGCGGAACTCGACGTTCTTCGCCTCGAGCCGCGCGGCGTTGGCGCGGGCCTTGGTGACCATGTCCGGCGTCATGTCCACGCCGATGACACGGCCCGTCGGACCGACCTGCCGCGCCGCCAGGAAGCAGTCGAAGCCGCCCCCCGCGCCGAGGTCGAGCACACGCTCGCCGGGCTGCAGGGCGGCGATGGCCTGCGGGTTGCCGCAGCCGAGGCCGAGGTTCGCGCCCTCGGGCACGGCGGCGAGCTCCTCGGGGGAGTAGCCCAGCGCCAGGCTGGCCTCGGGGCCTGGGCCGGTGCAGCAGCCGGGGCTGCAGCTCCCGCCGATGCCGGCGCGGGCGATGGCGGCGTACTGTTCGCGGACGGCGTTGCGGACCTCGTCGTCGTTCATCGGGGCATTCGGGGCATTCGCAGAATTCGTGGACATGGGGCGCTTCCTCTTCTCTTTGCTTTCGGGTCAGGGTGGGTGTCTCTGTCCCTGAAGACGGGGCTCGTTGGAAAAGGACGCAGGTCAGGCGCCGAATTCTTCGCGGGCGAAACGTTCGAGCATGTCCCGAATCGTGTCCCGGGCCGTGCGGAAGCGGCGCAGCATCTCGTCGCGCGGGATCGTCGGGTCCGGGCTGGCCGGGTCTGGGATGGGCCAGTGCAGCCGCCGCGCGGCGCCCAGGAACACCGGGCAGACCTCCTCGGCGCAGAGCGTGATCACCGTGCCGACCGTGTTCGGGTCGACGTCCTGCACGGACTTGGAGTGATGCGTGTTCAGGTCGATGCCGAGCTCGGCCATGACCTCCAGCGCGTAGGGGTTCACGCGCGTGGGCGCGCTGCCGGCGCTCTGGACGGGCGCGCGGTCGCCGAAGATCCACCGCGCCAGGCCCTCGGCCATCTGACTGCGGGCGGAGTTGGCGACACACAGGAAGAGATAGGCGTGCTTCGGCTCGGTCATACGGAGAGCGCTTTCTCGGAGAAGTAGCGGCGCTGCGCCCACAGGGCCACGTGCACCAGCCCGATCAGGGCCGGGACCTCGACCAGGGGCCCGATCACGGCCGCGAAGGCCGCGCCGCTGTGAATGCCGAAGCTGGCGATGGCCACGGCGATGGCCAGCTCGAAGTTGTTGGAGGCCGCGGTGAAAGACAGCGTGGCGGACTGTTTGTAGTCGGCGCCGACGCGTTTGCTCATGAAGAACGACACCGCGAACATCACGACGAAGTAGATGAGCAGCGGCACGGCGATGCGCAGGACGTCCAGCGGGAGCTGAACGATGGTCTCGCCCTTGAGCGAGAACATGATCACGATCGTGAACAGCAGGAACACCAGCGTGACGGGTGAGATGCGCGGCACGAAGTGCGTCTCGTACCACTCGCGCCCGCGCTGGGCGACGAGCACGCGCCGGGTGAGGAACCCGAGCGCGAAGGGCACGCCGAGATAGATGCCCACGCTCTGCGCGATGTCGCCGATGCCGATGTTCACCACGGCGCCCTCGAGCCCCAGCCACCGCGGCAGCACCGTGGCGAAGAACCACGCGTACACGGGGAAGAACGCCACCTGAAAGATCGAATTGAACGCCACCAGACCGGCGCAATACTCCGTGTCGCCCTTGGCCAGGTCGTTCCACACGATCACCATGGCGATGCACCGGGCGAGGCCGATCAGAATCAGACCGAGCATGTATTCCGGATAGTCGCGGAGGAAGATCACGGCCAGCGCGAACATCAGCATCGGGCCCACGACCCAGTTCTGCACCAGCGACAGCAACAGCACGCGCTTGTTGCGGAACACACGGCCCATCTCCTCGTACCGTACCTTGGCCAGGGGCGGATACATCATCAGGATCAGACCGACGGCGATGGGGATGGACGTGGTGCCCACGCTCATCGCGTTCAGCGCCGCGGTGAAGCCCGGGGCCGCGAAGCCGAGCCCCACGCCCAGGCCCATGGCCAGGAAGATCCAGAGCGTGAGGTAGCGGTCCAGAAAGGACAGGCGGCCGGCGACACCGGTCGAGGCGGTCTGCATGCGGTTCAGCTCCGGGCAGGGTCGGGGGTCAGGGACCAGGGCACGAGCGCCGCGCGCGTCGACAGGGCGCGGACCTCGGCCAGATGGGGCGCTTCGTGCGCGCGACGCTGCACGAGGACGGGATCGGTGACGGTGAGCGGTGTGAGGCTGCGGTTGACGATCCAGGCGAAGGGCCGGATGTCTGCGCGGGCGAGGTCGCGCTGCAACTGCGCGGCCTCGTGCACGGGTGTGGCCTCGGGCAGCGTGACGAGCAGGATCCGGGTGTATTCCGGGTCGCGCAGGCGCGGCAGCAGGCGGCGCACGGCGTCCGGGACGGTGCCCGCCGTGCCGGCGCTGCGCAGGACCTCGCGGTGGTAGGCCTCGGCGGCGTCCAGCAACAGCAGCGTGTGGCCCGTGGGGGCGGTGTCGATGACCACGAAGCCGTGCTCGCCCTCGTCCACCACGCGGGCGAAGGCGCGGAACACGGCGATCTCCATGGTGCACGGGCTGCGCAGCTCCTCGGCCAGCAGCGCGCGCCCGGCGGCGTCCAGGCCGGCGCCGGAGGTCTCCATGACCTCGGCGGCGTAGCGGGCGGTCTCGACGTCCGGGTCGATGCGGCTCACCCGCAGGCCCTCGAGTGCGGGCCCCGCGGCCGCGGCCACGTGCGCGGCCGGATCCGTCGTGGTCAGGTGCACGGCGTGGCCGCGCTGCACGAGCGCCCGGGCTACACGCACGGCCAGCGTGGTCTTGCCCACGCCGCCCTTGCCCATGGTCAGGATGACACCGTGGCCGGCGGCCTCCAGCTCCGGCAGCAGCGCATCGAGCGAGGGCAGGTCCGGCGCGGGCGCGACACTCGGCGGCGGTGTGTCGGCAGCGAGCGCGGTCGTGTCCCCCGAGAACAGCCGCCCCAGCGCCTGCACGCCCACCAGGCCGAAGGGCAACAGCGGCAGCGATAGGCGCGGCAGGTCGCGCAGGCCGGCGGGCATCTCGGCCAGGGCCGTCGTGCCGCGGCGCGCGAGGGCGAGGGCCAGGTCGTCGTGGGGCGTGGTGGCGCGGAACACACCGTTGACCACCAGCACGGGCTGCGTGACCCCCTGCTCGGCCAGCTCGACGCGCGTCCGCTCGGCCTCCACCAGGGCGTCCCGCTCGGGCCGCGCCACGAGCACCAGCGTGGTGCGCGTCGGGTCCGTCAGGGCCTCCCGGCAGGCGGCGTACAGCGATTGCTGTGCTTGCAGGCCCGACAGCGGCCCCAGGCACGAGGTGCCGCCGACGTTCTCGGTGATGAAGTCCGACCACGCGGCCGGCAGCGCCAACAGACGCAGGGTGTGACCCGTGGGCGCCGTGTCGAAGATCACCGTGTCGAAGTCGGCGGTCGCCTTCGGGTCGCCGAGCAGGAGCGAGAAGGCGTCGAAGGCGGCGATCTCCACGGTGCAGGCGCCCGAGAGCTGCTCCTCGATGCTGCGGATGGCCGCCTCGGGCAGCACGCCCCGGTAGGGCCCCACCACGCGCTCACGGTAGGCGAGGGCGGCGGCCTCGGGGTCCAGGTTCAGCGCCGAAAGGCCCGGCGCGCCGGGGATCGCCGTCGGCGTCTGCGTGAGCGGGGTGGCGAGCACCTCGTCCAGGTTCGAGGCCGGATCCGTGCTGACCAGCAGGACCCGGCGGCCGCCGGCGGCGAGCGTGAGGGCCGTGGCGCAGGCCACGCTGGTCTTGCCCACGCCGCCCTTGCCCGTGAAGAACAGATGACGCGTGGGCGTTTCGAGGAACTGCATGGGACTCCCTCAGCAACAGCCTCAGCAGCAGCCTCCGGAGGACTTCGTCTTCTCGGTGGTGCCGCAGCAACCGTCCATGACGACGTTGAGCACGTCGATCCGTTTGACGACGACACCGGCCAGCGCGGCCAGCGTCTCTCGCGAGGGGTAGGCGCCCTCGACGGCGATGCGGTCGCCGACGAGCACCAGGGGCAGGACCTCGTTGCCGCGGCTGAGGGCGTCCTTGACGGCGGGCGTCTCGGCGAAGGCGCCGGGCTGCTGCGACAGGTTGTAGCGCTCGACCGTCACGCCCTGCTGCGTGAGCCACTCGACGTCCGCGGCGAAGCGGGCGAGCTCGGGGTCGACGCTGGGGCCACAGACACCGGTGGCGCAGCAGAGGGCGGGGTCGAAGACTTTCAGCGTGGCGGGCATGGGGACCTCTCTCATCGCGTTCATCGCCGATGGGCGATTCAGATGCCGCCCACGAGCGCCCTCAGGCGCCGGAGCGTGCGGTTTTCGATGCAGTAACAGGTGCGGGGGCCGTCGATTTCGCCGCGGATCAGCCCGGCGTCCTTCAGGACCTTGAGATGCTGCGAGACCGTCGACTGCGCGAGGGGCAGCTCGTCCACGATCTCGCCGCAGACGCAGGCGTCCCGGCGAATCAGGATGCGCAGGATCTTCACCCGGGCGGGGTGACCGAGCGCCTTCGCCAGGGTGGCGAGTTCTTCGTCCGCCAGGTCGCCTTCGACGGGCCGCAGGTCGGCGCGCTCGTCCGGGGCGGGGCAACAGGCGGCGGCTTGGGTGGGCGGCGTCTTCATCGTCAATGGACGATAAGCACGCGGGGGGTGGGCGTCAAGGGGGGGTGGGGACGGGCACCGCAGCGAGAAGTCGCTCGGCCTTGCGCTCGACGAGTCGGGCGCCGAGCACGTCCATCGGAGGCAACGTGGCTGAGTCCTCCGGTGAGGCCGGCCCGAGGTACTCGTCGCCGACCCAGACTTCGCCCCCCACGATGCGCCGGGACGCCACGGCCTCCGCCTCGCCGAGCGGGAGATGGCCCACGACGGGCCAGTCACCCCGGCGCACGGGGACCGAGCTCGAGTACACGAAGAGTTTGTCGTCGGTCCAAGCCATCTCCGAAGTCGCGTCGCTCGCGGCGAACTCACGATCCGTGAGCGCGAACAGCGCGACGTCCTTGTTGCGTTTGGACAGAAACAGGACCTTCGCGGCGATGCGCTTGCCGGCGCCGGCGGGAATGGCGACGACGTCGCCCGATCGCAATTTCACCTGGGTCACGCTCGATGCCTCCCGGTCGCCGGTCGCCGGTCGCTGGTGCCGATTCGGAAGCTCGGTGCCGGTGCGGTCAGGCGCCATGGCGAGACTTCTACGACACGGTCCCCGCGACAGCAACAGGTCCCGCGGCCGCTGCGACGCCCGTGCGAACAGGCATGCGCGCCGCGGCCGTGATCGGCAGCTCGACCAGCGCGCACATTCGCGACCACGGACGCGCGAAGTGCCCGGCACCTCGCTCGCTTCGCGCGCGGCCCGGCCCAGGTGTGATGACCGTCAACCGGGCCGCCTTGCGGCGCACGCCCCCGGCGTGGTCCAAGTGCAGGACGGAGGCCGACCATGCGCGTCCCATCGATCCTCGTCCTGGTGGCGGCTGTTCTCACCGCCCACGCCTGTGAGCAAGACCCCGATCCCGAGACGACCGTCGACGCCGCGGGCACCGCCACCGCCGACGCGCGCCCCCCGGCGGACTCGAACTTGCCGCCGTCGGATGCGTCGCTCCCCGTAGACGCGTTTGAGCCGCGCCCGGACGTGCCCCGCCCGGACGCAGCCCTCACCTGCACCCTCACGGGCGACGACCTCGGCCTCACGCTCTCGCCGTTCCCGGCCGAGACGACGGGCGGGACGCTCGTGGCGGCCCGGTTGGCCCCGGACTCGGTGGCTCTCACTGTTCGCGACGGCGGGGACCGCGAGGTCACCTACACCCTCACCGGGCCGTTCGCCGACCTGCCGGCGGACGCCTTGCCAACCGGCGCTCGCGTGTCGATTCAGGTGCAGGGCGGCGGGTTCCATCTGACCGCGGGCCCGTGCGGTCGGGCGCCGTTCGAGGTGCTGGTCGGCACCTGGCCCGAGGTCGAGGCGCTCACCGGGCCGCTCGTCCGGTACGACGCTCTCGGGTGCGGGCAGAGCGCTCTCTGTCCCAGACCGTTCGCGCACCCCATCGACGCCTGGCGCAACGTCGAGCCGGGTCAAACGCGCGAGACGCTGCAGCGTCGCATCACGTTGGGCCGCAACGAGGGTTGCCCCGAGGACCCGACCGCGGCCAGTCGCCTGGAGCTCGTGGCCATGCCCCGACGCGATGCCCCGCTCTGCGCCGGGCCCGGACCGATGCAGCGCCCGCCGAGCTTCGAGCTCGCCTACACTCTGCCCCCGCCGCTGGACACCCCCGAGAACCGGACCCGGCTCGACTTCGAGGGTGAAGTCTCCGTGGAGTTGCCGCCCGTGGCGCCGGGGACGGACCCGGTCCTCCGGCTCGTGCCGCTCGTCACGGCAGCCGCGCCCGAGCCGCCGACCGCGATCGAGGTCACCTGGCACGCGGAGGCCCCGTTCCCGGCGGGGCCGCTCGTCGCGCCGGTGCGGGCGGTGGTCCGCGCCCTCGATCAGGACTGGATCCGCGGAGACGCCGTCGAGCTCACCGACGCCCAGGGCCTCGTCTTCATGGCCGTCCGGGGCGACCGCGACTGGGTCGACCGGCGACCGGTGAACGTCGTGACTCGAAACAACCGCCCGGACTGTCTGTCGCGCGTCGAGGACGCGCCCGACGTCGTGACCCACTGGGAGGCGCACGCCCTGGAGTTCCAGTTCTACGAGTACGAAGGACAATCCCCGCCGTCGGCGCTGCCGGGGGACACCGTCGTCGAGATCGGAGGGCGCGCGTACGCGCTGGACCTTCGCGCAACCCATGCGTTGCCCGACGCGTGCACGACGGACGCCGTCAGCGGCTGGGTGGACTTCGCGCTGGGTCGCCAACCCTGACGCCGAGACAGGCGCCCGGCGAGCGACGATCGGCAAAGAGAAAAGGACCACGCTCGCATCCCGGTACATCGAGAGCGTACCGCGCGTCTCGCGCCCAGCCCACGAGGTCTGCCCCATGTCGTTCCCCCGCTCCCTCCGCCTCGCCCGCCGGCTCTCCGTCGCAGCCGCGCTCACCTGCGCCGCGGCGCTCACCGCCTGTGGCGAAGGTCTCGACGACGAGTCGGTCCGCACCGACGACGAGGCCATCGTCGAGATCAACCGCGAAGCCATCGGCGGCCGGAATCTGCCGGGCGAGGGCGACGTGCTCCAGTTCGACGGGATCGTCATCCCGCAGGAGGCGCCGGTCTGTCAGGACTGCAAGACGCCCGGGTGGGCGCTCGGCCTGACCACCATCGGCGGCGTGCCCCACCTCACGCTCCGCGCCCTCTCGGCCGGGACGCAGGTGAGTCAGGTCGTGCCGGCGAGTTTCGTCCCCACGGGCGATTACATCTATGTCGTGCAGCGCCAGTTCGTGAACGGCGTGTGGCAGGACGTCCCGGTCTGGCAGTCGCCCATCACCGGATTCGACCACGTCGCGTGGTACCGGGTCTGGAACGACAAGGTGCGGAACTACATCGCGTCGACGGGCGTGCCGCTGAACGCGACCCCCATGTCGCTCGTGACGGCCGCGGCCGCCCTGCGGGCGCAGATGGCCGTCGCCTCCAACTGGCGGGGTGAGTTCCCCCTCTTCAAGGCTTATGTCATGGTCACCGGACCGGTGGCGGCCGGCGCCGTCCGGAATCCGATCCTGTTCCCTTGATTCGGACGTCGAGGGGCCTGGACGAAGTGCCTGGCACCCCGGCGCTCAGTGCGCGATCAGCGCCGGCGCGACGGGCGGGCAGTCCAGCGTGTGGAGGAACGCCACGATCTCGTCCAGCTCGTGGTGGGGCACGTTCACGCCGCGCAGCAGCGGGTCACGGCGGCCCACCGTCGCGTCTCGCCCGCCGTGCCGGCCGTGGTACACGTCCTCGATGAACCCGCGCAGCGTCGACCGATGGGACGCGTGGCCGAAGAACGTCCGCTGGCCGACCCCGCGCAGGCTGGCGGTGCGAAACGCCCCGACGGTCGCCGTTTCGCTCGAGACGCTCGCGAGCTTCGCCTCGCCAGCGATCGGGTCGTCGGAGTTCAGCCCCGCGCCGTTGAAGTCGTCGGCCAGGAGCAGCGTGCGGCCCGCGGACCGCCCCGGATCGCTCGAGGGCAGCGCGATGTCGTGGAACTTGCCGTCGGAGAACGCCGGGCCGCTGTGGCATCGGTTGCAGTGATGCTCGACGAAGGCCTCGGCCCCTCGCTCCTCGCGGTCGGTGAGCGAGGCCTCGCCGCGGGTCCATCGGTCGAACTTCGTGTCGGCGCAGGTGAGCTGGCGCTCGTAGGCCTCCAGGGCCTTGCCGACGTTCGCCGCGACCTCGTCGATGTCTTCGCGCACGTCCGCGGGCAGCGCGTCCCAGGCCTCCATGCCCGGCTTGCCGCGGTCGGGCAGGGCATCGAGTTTCGGCAGGGCGCCGAAGACCGCCTCGTACGCCTCGCCGTAGCGCGTGGCCACGACCCGGGCCAGCTCGACGCGGGTCAGGTCCATCTCCTTGGGGTTCTCGATGGCCTTGATCGGCTGGGCCCAGACCGAGTCGGCGCGGCCGTCCCAGAGCAGAAAGGACTGAAAAGCCACGGCCGTGACCGGCATGGCATGGCGCGCGCCCGTCTGTCCACGCACACCCACCGAGAAGGCCCGCGGATCGGAGAATCCGTGCGCGGGATCGTGGCAGCTGACACAGGCGATCGTGCCATCGACGCTCAAGTGTTTGTCGAAGAACAGACGCTGCCCCAGCGCCGCGGCGGCGGGATCGTCGGCCACGGCGTTGGTCGGCGACGCAGGCAGCGTCGACGCGGTCAGCGCCTGGACGTAGAGGTCGGTGGCATCACCCTCGCGGTGGCAGGCGGTCTGCAGCAGGCCGGCGAGAAGGACGAGGGGAGCGGCGAGGGGAGCGACGACGCGGAATGACATGGGTTCCTCCGGAGTGTTGGGTCTCGAGAGGTGTTGCCCGGACGCCGACGAAACCTTCGCGGATTCGATCAGCGATCTTCAGCGCCAGCGATTTTCGCCGCCTGTGTTCGATGCGCGCCGTCGGGGCGGTCGCGCAGATAGCGCTGAGCGGCGGTGCGGGCGTTCTCGGTCTGTCCCGCGCGCTGCAGCGTGATGGCGACGAGGTATGCGGCCTCGTCGCTGCGCGGGTCACCGGGATACTTCGCGGTGAAGTCGACGAACCGCGTGGCGGCGACGCCGAAGTCACCCGCGGCCAGGGCGTCCATCGCCGCGGCGAAGTCCCGCGATGCGGGGGAGGCACGCGGCGGCGCTTCGGGCGCCGAGGCCGGTGCGGTGGTCGGCGGGGCAACGGCCGGGCGTGATGCGACCCGACGCGGCTTGGGTGGGGCGACGACGCGGGGCGCCGGCAGCGACGACGGGAGCGCTGCCGAGGCCGGGGCATTCGACGCTGCGTGCACGGGCCTGCTCTCCTTCGGCGCCTCGCTGGGGGCCACCGGCGGCGCGGGCAATTCCGGCAGGGGCGCCGGCGGCGCTCCGGCGCGCCACAGCGACACACCCGCCAGGGCCGACGCCGCGAAGAACACACCCGCGACCAGGGCCAGGCGCCGATGCCGGGGCGGGGCGTGTGGCTCGGCCACCGCGGCCCTCAGGAGCGCGTTGCGGGCGCGCTGGTGCGCCAGCGGGGTCGGCGGGTCGACGGGCGCCCGCACTGCCTCGCGAACGGCCGCCAGGTGCCGCTGACGGGCGGCGCACTCCGGGCAGGTGCGCAGGTGTCGCTCGCACGACGCCGCCTCGGTCGGACCCAGCCGCCCGTCGTGCAGGGCCTCGATGAGATTCGACTGCGGACAGGTGCTCATGACTGCATCCCCTTCAGTCGGCGCGCCAGCTCGGCCCGCGCCTCGGAGAGTCGCCGCCAGACGGTCCCGGGGGGGAGCCCGAGCGCGCTGGCCACCTCGACGCCGGACATCTCGCCGAGCTCGGCCATGATCAGCACCTCGCGGTGACGGTCGGAGAGCTTCGCGATCGCCGCGTACAGGGCGGCGGTGCGCTGGTCGGCCTCGGTGCGGTCGGCGGGCGAGGTCGACGGCGCCGAGGGATGCCGACCCAGAGACTCGAGCATCCGCCGCAGGCGCGCGAACCCGCGCCGGCGACGCCGCACGAGCTGCGCCGCGACGCCGAAGAGGAACGGTCGCCCGGGCGCCCCCGGCGTGAACGCACCGGCCGCGCGCGACGCGGTCAAGAAGGTCTCCTGCACCAGGTCGTCGACCTCGCCCGCGTCGACCTGCAGGCGGAGCAGGAAGTGCCGCACGCTGGCGTGGTACCGATCGAAGAGCTCGCCGAGGGGCGCCAGATCGCCCGTCGCCATCTGCTCGAAGAGGGCGTCGTCGGCCGCCTCGGTGAGCGCGGCCTGGCGGGACGTGGCGCGCGTCACAGGCCAAGCTCCAGCCCGACGAAGGCGCCCAGCGTGAAGAACGGGAACGGCGTCGGGGCGTGTCCGTTGGCGTCGTCCGTGACCTCGTCGCGCGAGCGTCCCTGGGCGAGGTCGAAGTCGAGGCCGGCGACCAGGTGCAGATGCGTGTCGAGCGGAATGGCGGCGACCCCCTGCGCCCCCAGGCGGAGGTCGACGCGCGTCTCTTCACCCGCCGGGCGGGGCAGCTCGCGCCGCAGCAGCGCGGCCGAAGCGGTGACACCGGCCCGCAGGTCCATTGCGCCCAAGGCGAAGACGCGTGCGAAACCGAGACCGAGGTCGAAGGTGTCGAGGTGCGGGCGATGGCTCATGACGACGGTGTCGTAGCGAAGCTGCAGGGACGGCCACCAGGCCCCGACCGGGACCGCGCCGGAGAGCCCGGCGCTGAGCATCGCGGCGTCGGAGCCGCCCGCCAGTCGCGGGCCGACGCGCCCGCCGAGGACGAGGGTC
>CAINDO010000274.1 GCA_903847385.1 uncultured Myxococcales bacterium | reverse complement strand
GCGGCTTCGGCGGGCGTGGGCGCGGCCGCGGGCGCCGCTTCGGCCGGCACGTCCTGCGCCAGGGCCGGCGCCGCCAGGCAGAGCCCGCCGAGCGCGAGGGCGCGTGCGGTTCGACGATACGGGTTCATCTCAGCCTCCCGCCGGCGCGCAGGCGAGCACGGCGCGCTCGGCGTCGGGCAGGAACTCGCTGTCCGGGTGGGTCCGCCGCAGGGTGTCCAGGTGGGTCGCGGCGGCGTCGCAGTCGCCCCGCGCCACGGCCAGGAGCACGCGGTGGTACACGGCGTTGTCCGCGTAAGTGCTCTCGGGGTGCTCGGCGGACAGGGCCGCAAAGGCGGCGTCGGCGTCCGCGTTGCGCATCAGGCGGAACAGCGCCCGCGCCCGGAAGTAGGCCGCGTCGTCGGCGTAGCTGCTCTCGGGAAACCGCGCGAGCAGGTCGTCGAACGCGGCGACGGCGGCCTCGAGCGCCCCCTGCCCCGCGACGCCGGCCTCCTCGTAGTGCGCGCGCCCGGTGTAGTAGAGCGCGTTGTCCACGTAGGCCGAGTCCACGTCGGCCACCACCTCGGCGAAGCGCGCGCGGGCCTCGCCGTAGGCGCCGCGCTCGTACCGCGCGCGGCCGAGGAAGTAGGCGCCGCTCGTCTTCAAGACCGAGTTCGGCCAGTCGCGCAGGAACGCCTCGAAGGCCGCCGCGGCGGCGTCGTAGGCCGCGTCCGCGACGCCGGCGTCCGTCGCGGCCTCGGCGAGCCCGTAGTGCACCTGCCCGGCGCGGTAGGCGGCGTTGTCCCGGTAGCGCCCCTCGGGGAACGTTGCGGCCCAGGCCGTGTAGAGCGCGAGCGCCGCATCCGCCCGCCCGGCGGCCTCGACGGCGCGCGCCCGGTAGTAGTGCGCCCCCTCGCGCCATCCGCTGTCGGGGAACTTCGCCTCGAAGTCCGAGAGCGCCGCCTCGGCCGCGTCGTACTCGGCCAGGTCGTAGTGCAGGCGCGCGGCGCGATACACGGCGTCGTCGTGGAAGCCGGTATCGGCAAAATCGGTGGCCACGGTCTCGAAGTGCGCGTAGGCCCGCGATATGGCCGCCGCGTCCGGCCCCGGCGTCGCCGCCAGGCCGCTCGCCGCCTCGATGCGACCGAGCTGGAAAACGCCGCCCGCCTCGCGGAACCGCGACACGTCCGCCCGGGCCAGCAGCGCCTCGAAGAGACCCCGCGCGCCCTCCAGGTCGTCCGCCCGAAACCGTGCCTTGGCCCGGTGGTAGGCGGCGTCGTCCGCCGTCGTGTCCCAGGGGAAACGCCGCTCGAACTCGACGAAGGTCGCCTCGGCCTCGGCGAAGCGCCCCTGCCGGTACACGGCGCGCCCCAGGTAGTACAGCGCCTTGCGCGTGTGGGGGTCCACGCGGGTCGCCTCGGCCACGGGCCGCAGCACGGCCTCGGCGTCCACGAAGCGGTCGCCCCGGTACAGGCAGCGCCCCAGCCAGGTGGACACCGCCGCGAGCCGCAGCGGCGTGCTCGGCGCGTACCCCTTGGCCAACCGCTCGACCTCGGCGCAGTCGTCGGCGTCGAAGGCCGCCGCCAGGGCCGCCAGCCGCGTGCCCTCGGCGTCCTCGCCCTCGGCGCGGGCCTGCTCGTCCGCCGCCCGACACCCGACGAGGCCGCCGGCCAACGCCAGCGCGAATCCCAGCCGGCGCCCGTTCACGGCGCCCCCGCTTGCTGCTTCAGGGCGATGAGCTCCGGGTCGTCCGGGGCCTTGGCCGCCGCCGCCTGCAGGGCCGTCCGGGCGCCCGCGGTGTCCTTGCGGGCGAGCGCCAGGCGCGCGACCATCTTCAGGGTCTCGGGATCGTCGGCGGCGCGCTCCTGCACCCGCGCGAGCAGCCCTGCGGCGGCGTCCAGGTGGCCGAGCTCGATGTGCGCCCGGGTCAGCGTCCGCAGCAGCGAGGCGCGCGCCTTCGGCGAGGACTCGAAGGGCGCCAGCACGTCGGCGGCTTCGCGGTAGGCCTTCCGCTCGATGTGGATCGTCGCGAGCAGGTTCGCCGTGCGCCCGTGGGTGGGCGAGAGCGTGCGCCCCCGCTCGAGCTCGGCGAGCGCCTCGTCCACGCGGCCCGCACGCTTGAAGGTCAGGGCCAGGTTGTAGCGCGCCGAGGCGTTGCGCGGGGCGATCTCCAGGGCGTCGCGATAGGCCCGGATCGCCAGCTCGAAGAGCGACTGCTTGGCATAGGTGGCCCCCAGGTTGGTCATGGCCTTCACGCTCTCCGGATCGAGCGTCAGGACCTTGCGGTACGCGTCCGCGGCCTCGTTCAGTCGGCCCGCCGCGCGCAGCGCCACGCCCAGGTTGAACCAGGCCGGCGCGTACTCCGGGGCGATGGCGATGGCACGCTCGTAGGCCTTCACGGCGGCCTCCCTGTCGCCGAGCGCCGCGCGCTCCACGCCCAGGTTGATGGCCGCCTTCAGGTGATCTTCCTCCGCGGCCAGGGCGCGCTCGTAGGCCGCGGCGGCCTCGGCGTGGCGCCCCTGCCGGGCCTCGAGCACGCCCAGGTTGTAGTGGGCCGAGGCGCTCTGGCGGTCGCTCCCCGCGGCGCGGGCGAGCTCGGCGCGGGCCTCCTCGTCCCGATCCAGCGACATGAGCACGATGGCCCGGTTCTGGCGCGCGCTGGCCATGTCCGGGTGGCGGGCGATGAGCGCGTCGAACAGCGCGAGCGCCTCGTCCTTGCGGCCGGCGGCCTTCAGCGTCAGGCCCAGGTTCAGCTCGGCCTCGGGGTACTCGCCCTTCTGCAGCTCCAGCGCCTTGCGGTAGGCCTTCTCGGCCTCGTCGTACCGCCGCTTCTGGTAGGCGATTCGGCCCAGGTTGAAGTGGGGCTCCGCGCGCTCGGGGAACGCCACGACGAGCCGCTGGAAACCCCGCGCCGCGTCGTCCGTGCGCTTGAGCCGCAGGGCGACGAGCGAGGCGTTGTAGGCGGCCTTGAAGAAGTTGGGCGCGTGCTGCACGGCCCGCTCGTAGAACTCGAGCGCGTCCTCGTCCCGGTCGCGCTCCGAGGCCAGGCGGCCCAGGAGAAACCAGGCCGGCGCGAACTCGGGGCCCAGGGCGATGGCCTGTCGCAGGATCTGCTCGGCCTGGTCGCCGGCCTCGGGCGTCTTGCGGGCCATCAGCAACTGCGCCTGGTTGTAGCGCGGCAGCAGGTAGTCGGGCCGGAACTCGATGGCCTTGGTGTAGGCGGCGAAGGCGTCGTCGGGCCGACCGGCGCGGCCGAGCGCCACGCCGTAGGAGAAGAACGCGCGCGCCTTCTCGTCGCCGCCGCCGAAGGCCGTGGCCTTCTCCAGGATGGCCACGGCGCCCTTGGCGTCCCCCTGGTCGAGCAGCAGCATGCCCAGGTTCACGTGGCTCTCCAGGTGGTTGGGCAAGAGCGCGATGGCGCGCTCGTAGGCGGCCCGCGCCTCGGCCGGCCGCCCGCTCTGCCCCTGCGCCAGCCCCAGGTTGAACCACGCGCGGTGGAAGTCGGGCTTGCGCGAAACGAGCGCCTGCAGCGCCTCGATGGCCGGCGCCACCGCCTTCGTCTTGATCTGCAGGACCGCGACCTCGTTGACGAGCACGGGGTCCTCGGGCGCCGCCGCCAGGGCCTTCTGCGCCACGGCGAGCGCCTGTGCGGGGTCGCCGGCCCGGGCCAGCCGCCGGATCTCCACCAGCTCGGGGCGGGCGTCGGCGGTGTCGGTCAGCGCCGCGCCGCGGGGGCCCGCCAGGCCGTCGTCCGTCAGCTGCGACTCGTCCCAGCTGCCCAGGGTGGGTTTCACCTCGATGCGCGTCGGCCGCACGGCGTAGTCCCGCGCGACGCGGTCCAGGTACAGGGTCGTGCCCAGCACCGCCAGCAGCACCAGCAGCAGCGGCAGAAATGACTCGGCGAACAGTCGCCGGATCGCGCGGACGATCATGCGACCCCCAGTGTCCGCAGTCGCCCGCGGAGGCCCACCCGGTTCACGTTCTGGATCTCCAGCCCCGGGCGCACGTTGATCTCCAGCACCAGCGGTCCCCGGGTCTCGTCCACCACGAGGTCCATGCCCAGGTACTTCAGCGGCAGCGCGGCGGAGGCCTTGCGGCAGATGGCCAGCATGTCGTCCCAGGCGGGCACGGTGCGGCCGACCAGGGGGGCGCCCGTGTCCGGGTGGCGGTCGACCTCCTGGCCCTTGAGCTGCGCACGCATGATGCGGCCGTCGTCGATGCGCACGGCCAGGCCCAGCGCGCCCTGGTGCAGGTTCGCCTTGCCGTCCGAGGCCTTCGTCGGCACCCGGATCATGGCCAGCGCCGGCACCTCGTCGCACATGATGATGCGCACGTCGGAGAGCCCCAGGCTGGAGAGATCCGCGAAGAACGGCGCGGGGATGAGCCTCGGCTCCACGATGGCCACGTCCGCGTGGTCCAGGCTGAACACCCCGAACACGATGTCCGCCACGTGTTTGCGCAGCTCGTCCATGCCGAGCTGCCGGCCGCCGGGCGTGGTGAACACATCCCCCGTGCGCTCGGCGACGATCAGGATGCCGATGCCCCCATGGCCCCGCGCCGGCTTGATGGCGAAGGTGCCGTGGCCGGCGAGCCGCTCGGCGATCTGCCCGACCTCGAAGAAGTCGCTGAAGGTCAGGAGCGTGGGCGACACGGGCACACCCGCGGCGCTCAGCACCTCCTTGGCCAGGAGCTTGTCGTCGGCGATGGCGAAGTGTTTGCGCGGGTTGCGCGCGAGGATGAACTCGACGTTGCGCCGGTTCATGCCCAGCACCTCGTCGCCGGGGCCCTGAAACAGACCCGCCAGCACGTCGCGCCAGCCGCGCATCATCGCGTGGCCCCCTGGGGCCGGCCGAGCATCGCCCGGAACCGGAACCACTCCGACAGCCGCAGCCCCGTCCAGCGCCCCAGCCAGATCTCGATGACCACGAGCACCAGCAGGAGCTCCGGGAAGGCCAGAAACAGGATCTGCAAGGACAACGAGGTCATCGTCAGGTAGCAGAAGTAGACCACGACCATGGTGCGCGCGAGCGTGACCCAGGCCTTCTTGCGGCCCTCCTCGATCTCCATCAGCGCGAACCGCTCGGCCGTGATCGACATGATGGCCACGGGGAACAGCGTGAACTTGGCCAACCGCGGGATGTCGTGGGTGTCGGCGTAGGCCGCCAGCGCGAGCATCAGCCCGATCACGGTCGTCAACAGGATGGCGAGCTGGGGCGAGTGCAGCAGTTGCAGCTTCTGCGTGAGCCGGCGCACCAGGCTCACGGCCACGATCACCCCGGCGAAGGCGGCCATGCCCATCACGAAGCCCGTGTGGCGCAGCGAGGCGGCGATCAGCGCGGGCAGGAACGTGCCGAACACGCTGAAGCCCAGCACGTTGCGGAAGATGACGATCACCACGGCGCCCAGGGGCACCATCACGACGACGCGCAGCAGATCCAGGGGGATGCCCAGGCGGTTGAACACGGCCCAGAGGCCCAGGTCGTGTTTCTTCTTGTCGACCTCGGGCGCCGGGACCAGGTGGCTGCGCACGTGGAACGAGTACTTGAAGCCGATGTCCTGCGAGTGTTTGAAGAGCGCCTCGTCGCCCCGGTAGAGGGCGAGGTAGTTGTGCGGCAGCGCGGCGAAGTGATGGTTGGTCGGATCCATGGGCACCCAGTGGCTGCCCGCGCGGACCTCGACCCACTGGTGTGACGTCTTCCGCTTGCCGCCCTTGAGCACCAGACCGCCCACCAGCCGCGCCGGCACGCCCTGCGCCCGCATCAGCGCGACGAACAGGCGCGAGCGGCCGTTGCAGCTCGCCTCCCCCAGCCGCAGGGCGGTCAGGGCGTCCGTGGTGCCCTTGAAGGGCTTGAACTTCAGGGCCTGCACCCGGTCGAAGACGTTGCGCAGGTAGCTGATCAGCGTGCCGTCCGCGGGCCGCAGCTCGTCCGCGAGTTTGACGATCTCCGGGTCCGTCGACTGGATCACGTCCGTCGGGGCGAGCGACTCGGTCTCGCCGCCCGCGTTGGGGTCACCCAGGCCGAACTCGGGCGAGATGTCGTACTCCACGGCCCGGGTGCGCACGCGGAACTCGTAGGCCACGCTGTGGCGGCCCTTCACGCCCGTGGACTTCCAGGTGCCGACCCGGTTCCCGTTCTCGAGCTGCGGGTCGAAGTCCAGGCCGTTGCTGCGGTTCTCCTCGCGCACGACGGTCTGTCGGTCGTCCGATTGCGGCAGAAACGTCTGCAGCGACACGGCCTCGCCATGCCCGGCAAAGGACTGGGAGACCGTGACGTTGTAGACCAGCTCCGGGATCATGAACCCGAAGTCCGACCCGATCTCCGGGAGCCGCGTGCCGATCGACGTGCCCGCGATGGCGAGCAGCGTCAGCGACATCAACCAGACCCGGGTGCGGACCCCGAGGGCGGGCCACTTCATCGCACGCCTCCCGCCGGGTGTTCAGCAGTCATTGGCCAGATGCGTCTGCGCCTGGGCGTTGTAGGTGCTGTCGGGGAAACCGGCGGCCAGGGCGTCGGCGTCGGCCTGCGCCGAAGCGCAGTCGCCCAGGGCGATGTGAGCGCGCAGTTTGTAGTACCAGGCGTTGTCGCCGTAGAGGCCGTCCGCGTGGTCGGTCGTGACGACGTCGAAGGCCACGATCGCGGCCTGATACTCCGTCGGATCGCCCGAGACGCGCCCGGCCTCGTAGTGCGAGCGGCCGAGGTAATACGTGCCGTCGTCCAGGTAGTCGCTCTCGGGGAACGCCGCCAGGAACGCCTCGAAGGCCGCCGCGGCGCCGAGGAAGTCGTCCAGGTGGTACACGCAGCGCGCGGAGAAGTACGTGGCGTTGTCGGCGTACAGGCTCATCGGGAACTGCGCGCGCATCACGTCGAGGCGCATCTGCGCGACGAAGTAGTCCTCGCGGTGGTACGCGACCATGCCGTGGTAGTAGCGGCCGTTGTCCTCGTACGCGCCCTCCGGGTAGTCGGCGAAAAGGCGGTCGAAGTACCCCTCGGCCTCGGCGAACCGCGCCGAGGTCGGGCCCTCGAGCTCGCCGAGGGCGTCGGCCGCCCGACCGGACCAGTACAGACAGGCGTCGCGCTGCCCCGAGTCGGCGAGGTCCAGCACGGGCGCGCATGCAGACAAGGTCCCGGCGAAGTCGTCGAGCGAGAAGAACGAGCGCGCCAGGTAGTACCGGGCGTTGTCCACCAGCGTGCTGTCCGGGTACGCGGCCACGAACCGCGTGAACCCCTGCACGGCGGCCTGAAAGTCGCCGAGTTCGTAGTCGCAGCGCGGCAGGTAGTACTGCGCGTCGTCCACCAGGCTGCTGTCCGGGAAACCGGCCAGGAACGCCGTGAAGCCCGCCTTCGCACCGGCGAAGTCTGCGAGCTCGAACTGGCACCGCGCCACCAGGTAGGTCGCGTTGTCGGCGCGCACGCTGTTCGGATACTCGGCCAGGAACCCCTCGAGCGCCGCCTGCGCCTCGGGGTACTGCTGCGCGTCGTAGAGCGCGAGCGCCGCCTGGAAGGCCACCTCGTCGGGGGCCGTGGGATCGGGCATCGCGCTGCCGCCCGCGCCCCCCGCGCCGATGTCGCCCCCCGCACCGCCGGGCGCGCCGGAGCCCCCCGTGCCGCCGGCGCCGGCGTCGGCGTCCAGGCCCACGTCGGGCAGCGAGCCCGCGGTCTCGCCGCCGTCGGAGATCGTGCAGGCGGACAGCCCGACCGCCACGGCCGCGCTCAGGATCAGCGGCCACGTCCGCGCATGCTTGATGGTGTTCCGGATTGCCACGATGTCTCTCGTTTCGATGTCGGGGGGTTTCAGCAGCCGGCGGCGCGGATGGCGTCGTCGGCCCGCTGGACGTAGGGGCTGTTCGGGAGCGCGCGCCGCAGTGCGTCGTAGGTGTCGCCGGCGGTCGCGCAGTCGTTCAGGTACAGGTGCGACCGCACCTCGTAGTAGTAGGCGTTGTCCACGTACTGGCTCTGCGGGAACTGCGTGATGACCTCTTCGAACCGGGCGATGGCGGCCTGGAACTCATTGGGATCTCCGGCGGCGCGGGCGAGCTCGTAGTGGCAGCGACCGGAGAAGTAGGTGGCGTTGTCCAGGTAGATGGACCCCGGGTAGCGCTGCACGAACAGGTCGTACTCGCCGAGCGCCGCGGCGTAATCGCCCAGCGCGTAGCGGGCGCCGGCGCGGTCGTACCAGGCGTTGTCCATGAACGTCGAGTTGGGGAACGCGTCGATCATCGCCGTGAAACGCACGATGGCGTCCTGATACTGACCGGCCTCGTACGCGCTCACCCCGTAGTAGTAGCGCCCGTTGTCCTCGTAGGTGCCGTTCGGATAGTCGGCGAAGAGCTGCTCGAACAGACGATCCGCCGCCGCGAAGTGGGGCGAGGGCTGGTTGCCGTCGGCCTTGCCGATCTCCAGCTCCGAGCGGCCGGAGTAGTAGATCGACGCGTCGCGGTAGGTGCTGGCGGCGACGGCGCTGACGTTCGCGAAGGCGACCAGGGCGTCCGGGTAGCGGCCGAGCTCGAAGAACGAGCGCCCCAGGTAGTACTGGGCGTTGTCGCGATACACGGAGTCGACGAAGTCGCGCAGCAGGGCCTGGAACGCGGCCACGGCGTCCGCGTGGCGGTTGAGCTCGTACAGCGTGCGGCCCAGGTAGTAGGCCGCGTCGTCGAGCAGCGAGCTCAGCGGCCAGCGCGCCGCGAACCCCTCGAAGATGGGCAGCGCCTGGTCGAACGCCCCCAGCTCGAAGTGTGCCCGCGCGATGAGATACTCGGCGTTGTCGGCCCGGGCGCTGTTGGGAAAGTCCTGCAGGAACGCCTCGAACGCCGCCAGGGCGTCGGCGTACATCATGCCGTCCCAGAGCGCGAGGGCGGCCTGGAAGGCCACCTCGTCGCCGCCGGCGCCCTCCAGGCAGTCGATCACGCCGTTGGCGTCGGCGTCCACCTCGGCGACACCGCAGCCGCATGCGTTCGGGACGACACGCGTCGGGTCCTGGGGGCACGAGTCGCGGCAGTCGGGCGTGCCGTCCGCGTCGCTGTCGCCGTCGGCAGAGCCGCACCCGCAGATCCCGCCGACGACCTTGTTCGCATCGTCCGGGCACAGGTCGCGGCAATCGTTCGTGCCGTCGCCGTCGCTGTCGAGGTCGGCCACGCCGCAGCCGCAGCTCCCGGGGTGGATCTTGGTCTCGTCCACCGGGCAGAGGTCCTCGCAGTCGGGGGTGCCGTCGCGGTCCTGGTCCGCGCGGGGATCGTTGCAGGGGCAGTCCGCCGCGCCGCCGCAGGGGTCGTGGCAGTCGGGGTTGCCGTTGCCGTTCGCGTCGGCGTCGCTCGTGCCGCAGCCGCAGATGCCGGGGTCGCGCTTGTCGCCATCCGCCGGGCAGGCGTCGACGCAGTCGGCCACGCGGTCACCGTCCGCGTCCGTCTCGGCCTGGCCGCAGCCGCACGTGCCGGGCGCGGACTTGCCGGGATCCGCCGGGCAGTCGTCCATGCAGTCGGGCACGCCGTCGGCGTCCGTGTCGGTCTCGCAGCCGGGCTGAACGCCGCCGGCCCCGCCGCCGCCGCTCCCGCCGGGCTCGACGCT
>CAINDO010000273.1 GCA_903847385.1 uncultured Myxococcales bacterium | reverse complement strand
TCACGAACCGCACGCCCCGCGGCCCGAAGGGCACCGCGCGGACCTCGGCGGCCAAGGCCGCACAGAGCGCGGCGGGCTCCGGGGCCTCCGGGGTGAGACGAGCGATCACGATGTTCGTCTCGACGCTCGCCGGGTCGAGATCGATGCCGCGGAGCGTCGAGAGGCCGAGGGCCAGCGTGCGCGCGCGGCGGTGGTCCTCGGCGAGACGCTCGACGTGGTGCTCCAGCGCATACAGGCCCGCCGCGGCGAGCACACCCGCCTGTCGCATGCCGCCGCCCAGCATCTTCCGGTAGCGGTGGGCGCGGCGGATGAACGCGGCGCTGCCGCACAGCAGCGAGCCCACGGGTGCGCCGAGGCCCTTGGAGAGACAGAACGAGACCGAGTCCGCGCGCGAAGTCCACGCGTCGATGCCCACGCCGGTCGCGACGGCCGCGTTGAAGATCCGCGCGCCGTCGATGTGCACGGCCAGCCCGCGCCCCTGGGCGAAGGCGGCCAGCTCGGCGAAGGCCGAGGGCGCCAGGATCTTGCCGCCCCCGCGGTTGTGAGTGTTCTCCACCATCAGGAGCCGCGTCGGCGGTGCGTGGCCGCTCGGGTCGTCCGGTTTGATGGCCGCGGCGAGCTCGTCGACGGTGAAGTGCCCGCCGCGCCCGAGGACCGTGAGCTGAACGCCCGCCAGCGCCGACCCGCCGCCGCCCTCGTAGAGCACGCAGTGCGCGCCCTCGCCGGCCAGGACGTCGTCCCCCGGGCGGCAGTGGGAGAGCATCGCGATCAGGTTGCCCATGGTGCCGCTCGGCACGAAGAGCGCAGCCTCCAGCCCGGCCATCTGCGCGGCGCGGGCCTGAAGGGCGTTCACCGTCGGGTCGTCCCCGAAGACGTCGTCCCCCACGTCCGCGTCCGCGATGGCGCGGCGCATGCCCGGCGTGGGCCGCGTGACGGTGTCCGAGCGGAAGTCCGAAGCGGGCCGGTTCATGACGTGTCCGACCTCAGAAGCTGAAGGACAGGACGATTTCGGGGTACCACTCGTCGCAGTCGCCGCCCTTGGGGCAGCCCTTGACGGCCGTTTCGTAGACGGCGCCACCGCCGAAGTACGAGCCGCCGCCGCTGACCCAGAAGGCGCCCACGCGACCGCCGATCGAGTCGATGTCGTCGAAGTCGCCGCCGACGAAGATGTGGCGGTAAAAGGCGCCGACATAGGGCTTCAGCACGGGCACGAACCAGAGCACGTACCGCGCGCCGGGGCTCACCTTGGAGATGCTCGGGTCGGCGCCGAACCAGTGCTCGCCCTCGAGGCCGAGCTCCAGGCCGTCGACCAGGTAGTAGCCTGCGCCGGCGCCCAGGATGAACGCCGTGTAGTCCTCGGACTGGGCCACACCCAGGATGGCCGAAATCCGGATGCTCCCCTCGGCGAAGGGACCGGGATCGGTCTCGGCGGCGGCGGGGGTCGAGGCCAGGAGCGCCACTGCGGCGACGGGGACGGCGAGGGCGAGAGCGCGCATCTCGATGACCTTTCGATTCGAGTCGGACACTCCTGTACAGCACCCGGGGCGCGGGTTACAACCCGCCCCATGATCCGCCTGGAAAAGGTCAGCAAACACTACCGCACGGCCGCCCGCGAGGAGTTGGCGCTGCGGGCCGTGGACGTGACGATCGACGAGGGCGAGTTCTGCGCCATCGTCGGTACCTCGGGCTCGGGCAAGACGACGCTCCTGAACATCATCGGGGGCCTCGACCGCGGCTACGAGGGCACCGTCACGGTCGCCGGCAACGACCTGCACGCGATGTCGGACGCCGAGCTGTCGCGGTTCCGGAACCGGCACATCGGGTTCGTGTTCCAGCAGTTCAGCCTGCTCGACCACCTGACCTGCGAGCAGAACGTGCTGTTGCCTTTCCACTTCCTGAAGGGCGCGAGCGACGCCGTGGGGGCGGACCCGGTGAAGCGGGCGCGCGAGGCGCTGACACACGTCGGCCTCGCCCACAAGTTCGGCGAGTCGCCCCGCAACCTGAGCGGCGGTCAGAAGCAGCGCGTCGCCATCGCCCGGGCGCTGTTCTTCAAGCCGCGCATCCTGCTGTGCGACGAGCCCACGGGCAGCCTGGACTCGACCACCGGGCAACAGATCATCCAGACCTTCCGGGACCTCAACGCCGAGGGCTACACCGTGGTCATCATCACCCACGAGGCCCGCGTCTCGACGGCGGTCCGCCGCGTGATCCACATCGAGGACGGCCGCATCGCCAGCGACGGCCGGACCGCCCCCGCGGAAGGGCCCGTGTCATGAAGGCCGGCGCCATCTTCTCCCTGGTGCGTCAGAACGCCGCCCGCTCCAAGAAGAACTTCCTGATGAGCGGCTTCGGCATCGTCGTCGGCGTCGCCACGTTCGTGTTCTTCATCGGGCTCGGCGAGGGCATCAAACACGTCGTCCTCGGCAAGATCTTCATCGCCAACCAGATCGAGATCGTCCGGCGCACGTTCGACACCGGCATCACGCAGACGGACTCGTTCCTGGGCATCGGCGGCACGCGTCAGCTCGACGACACGGTGGCGGCCGAGCTCGGCACGCTGCCCGGCGTCGAGGCCGTGTTCCCCAAGATGAAGTTCACGTTCCCCTCGCGGGGCTGGGGCGGCAAGAAGTTCCTGGGCAAGGACATGTGGTTCGAGCTCATCGCCGACGGTGTGGATCCGTCGCTCGTGGCGCCCGAACTCCCCGATCCCGCGGTCTTCCACGACCCGGACGCGCCGCAGGCCTGTGCGGCGAGCCCCGAGTGTGGCGAAGGGCGCGTCTGCGAGGGCGGCGCCTGCGTGGGCCAGACCTGCAGCTACGTGGACGACGAGTCCGCCGCCGGCTGCCCCGGCCAGACCTACTGCGCCGAGGACACCGGCCGCTGCGAACGCCCCGTGCCGGCCATCGTGAGCCACCACCTGCTCGAGCTCTACAACGGCAGCCTTTCGACGGCGTTCGCGTCGACGGCCCGCAAGCTGCCGCGCCTGTCCCAGGGCGCGATCCTGGGCTTCCAGATCAACGTCACCTTCGGCAAGTCGTTCCTGGGCACGTCGCAGCAGGGCAAGCCCATCACCCGGCGCGTGAAGCTCGTCGGCTTCAGCGACAAGGCCATCACGCTGGGGGCCACGCTGCCGCTCGCCTACGTGAAGCGCCTGAACGCCCGGTTCAACGGCGAGCAGGCCGCCCGCACCTACCAGAGCATGCTCCTGCAGGTGAAGGACCAGGGCCAGGTGCCCCGCCTGGCCAAGCAGGTGAAGGACGCCGGCTTCGAGCTCGCCGACAAGACGGAGCGCGCCGAACAGGCCGGCATGCTCATCAACATCATCACGCTGGTCTTCTCGCTCATCAGCGTCATCATCGTGGGCATCGCCGCGGTGAACATCAGCCACACGTTCTTCATGATCGTCTTCCAGCGCAAACGCGAGATCGGCGTCTTGCGGGCCGTGGGCGCGAGCCGGAACGACGTCCGGGCGCTCATCCTCACGGAGGCCGGCACCATCGGCCTGATCGCCGGGGCGACCGGGGCTTTGCTGGGCCTCGGGGCCGCCCGGGCCGCCGACCTGCTGAGCGGGAACCTGCCCGATTTCCCGTACAAACCGGACACGTTCTTCGCGTTCCCCTGGTGGTTGTGGCCGACGGCCGTCGGCTTCGCCGCCCTGTTCTGCCTCTTCGGGGCCTTCTTTCCGGCAAACGCTGCGGCGCGACTCGAGCCGGCGGAGGCCCTCACGAATTGACCGCCGTTTGCTGTGCCCTTTGCCTGCGCGTTGACTTGGGTCACTGCATACCCTAACTTCCCGCGCTGATTTTTCCGCAGGACCGGTGGGACAAGTCGTTTGCGCGAGCCGCTGAAATTCGGCAACTACTACCTCATCGAGCGCGTGAACATCGGCGGCATGGCCGAGGTGTTCAAAGGCGTCTCGTATGGGGTCGAGGGCTTCGAACGCCTGTTCGCGGTCAAACGCGTGCTGCCCAACATCTCGGAGGACCACGAGTTCATCGAGATGTTCATCGACGAGGCCAAGATCGCGGTTCAGCTGAACCACGCGAACATCGGCCAGATCTTCGAGCTCGGGAACGCCGAGAACTCGTACTTCATCGCCATGGAGTTCGTGCAGGGCAAGGACCTGCGCGCCATGTTCGACCGCGTCCGCAAGCGGGGCGAGAAGATCGACATCGCGATGACGTGCCACGTCATCAAAGAGGTCTGCGAGGCCCTCGAGTACGCCCACAACAAGAAGAACGAGCGCCAGGATGCCCTGAACCTCGTCCACCGCGACGTCTCGCCGCAGAACATCATCTGCAGCTACGACGGCGAGGTGAAGCTGATCGACTTCGGCATCGCCAAGGCCGCGGGCAAGGCCAGCAAGACGCAGGCGGGCATCCTCAAGGGCAAGTTCGGGTACATGAGCCCCGAGCAGGTCCGCGGGCGCCCCATCGACCGTCGCTCGGACATCTTCTCGCTCGGCGTGGTGCTCTTCGAGCTGCTCACGCTCGAGCGCTGTTTCCAGGGCGAGAGCGACTTCTCCACCCTGGAGAAGGTCCGCAACGTCGACATCCGCCGGCCGGCGTCGCTCAACCGCGACATCCCGCCCGAGCTCGAGCGCATCGTCCTCAAGGGCCTCTCCCGGAGCCCCGAGGAGCGCTACCAGAGCGCCGCGGAGCTCCAGGACGCCCTGCAGAAGTTCCTGTACCAGTCGGGCTCGTTCTACTCCCGCAAGGATCTCAGCACGTGGATGAAGCGCACGTTCGACGCGGACATCCGCGAAGAACAGCGCAAGCTGGCGGCGTTCCGCGAGTTCGCCAACGCGAACATCCCCGAGGCCCGGCGCGCGTCGTCGGCCCCGGCGATGCTGCGCGAGCCGGACACGCTGCCCACGCCGGAGCAGTCGCGGAGCCCCTCGGCGCCGGTGTTCAAGGCGCAGCTCCCGTCGCTCTCCTGGGAGGACGACGAGGTCGAGACCTCCGTCTGGGACACGAAACCTTCGGACATCGTCGCCGTCCAGAGCGTGCAAGGCACGCCCTCGGCCCATCGCGACCCGCCGGCGTTCGGCGCGGCGCTGCCGGTCCCCCCCGCGGGCGGTCAGCGCACGCCCCTGCCGAGCGAGGCGCGGCCGGCGCTGACGGACACCGAGCTGCTGCTCCCGGCCCAGGGCACGATCCCGGTCCGACGCGGCGGCAACGGTCGCATGGCCGCCTTGCTCGGCATCGCGTTCCTCGCGCTGCTCGTGGCCGGCGTCGTCGTCTTCCTGGCCCTTTCCGGGGGCGGTGATCCCGCGCGGCTGCACATCGAGAGCACGCCCCGGGTGGTCTCGGTCTACATCGACAACGCGCTGCGACATCAAGGCCCCACGCCCTTCGACGCGGACAATATCCCCGCGGGCACGCACCACGTGCGGGTCGAGGCCGAAGGTCACCAGCCCTGGTCGCAGGACGTCGCCCTCGAGGCGGCGACGGAGCAGCGGCTGAACGTCAGCCTGCCCCCGGCACGCCGGTCCGACGAGACCGGCTTCGAGCTCACCAGCGAGCCCGGCGGCGCGCAGGTCACCATCGACGGCCGGGTCGAGTCCGACCAGACCCCCCTGCGCGTCACGGGCCTGGCGCCCGGCGATCACGAGATCCGCCTCGAGAAGACGGGCTATCTGCCCTACAAGGGCCGCGTCGCCGCCGTCGGCGGTCAGATCGTCTCGGTGAAGACCATCCGGCTCGCGCCGGCACGGGTCCGGGTGCGGTTCATCACCAATCCGCGCGGCGGCCGCATCACGCTCGAGTCGCCCTCGGGCGACAAGGTCGTGGTGGGCAACGCGCCCGTCGACTTCGACGGCCTGGACAACGGCGGCGGCTACACGGCCATCGCCGAACTCCCGGGCCACTCGGCGTTGCGACAGCCCGTGGGGCTCTTCGGGGACGCGGACATCACCGTCGGCTTCGACTTCGACGAGGCGACGGGCAAACCGACGGATGGCGCGACCTCACCCGTCGCAGGCAATCCGGCTCAGCCCCGGCCGCGCCCGTACACGCCCTCGCCGGCCTCGCCGCGTCCGGACACGCCCCCCGAGGACGCGCCCCCCTCGCCCGGCGTGCCGCCGACGCCGGCGCCGGGCACGGAGCCTCCGCCCGAGGTGCGCGTCGTGCCGGTCGGCCCCGGCTACCTGAGCGTGCTGGCCAAACCGCCCGCCGTGGCCTACATCAACGACGAGCAGGTCGGCGAGACGCCGCTCTACAAACACGAGCTGCCCTCGGGCACATACCGGGTCGTGCTCATCCGCGAGGCCGAGCCCAAACCGTACCGCCGCACGTTCACCGCCGAGGTCCGCCCCGGCGAGACCGCGATGATCCGGCACATCGAGCCCTGATCCTCGCGGGGGCGCCACTCAGAAGCGCAGGATGACGGCCCCCGTGCCGTCCTTGCCGTCGAGCGCCGGGTCGTCGTCTCCCGAGAGCAGGACGATGGGCAGCGCGACGGCCGTGGCCGCGGCCACGCCCACGGCGGGCCAGAACCACCAGGCGTCCATCAGTTGGCGGCCGCCGCCGTCCAGGGACTCGGGCTCTTCTTCGGCGAGCTCCGTGGTGCCCGGCGCGAAGGCGTCCACACCGCTGTAGAGCGACTCGACGATGGCGACGCCGTCGTCGGCGCCCACGCCCTGCGGCCGCAAGGGATAGCGCACGGCCCGCACCCGGCGGCCGACCTTGAGATCGTAGAGCTGCACCTGCAGGTCGCCACCCTCGAGCCCGACCAGGATCGCCTGGTCGGCGAAGAGCAGCGAGCGCAGGTCCTTCAGCGGCGTGGTCATCGTCTCGCGCTCGAACTGGCCGGGGAGCTTCTCGATGATGTCCAGGAGAAGCGGCGACTTGGCCAGCGGCTCGAGCGCGGGCTCGATGGCGGCGCTCGACCCCGGGCGCAGGGCCAGCGTGCGCACCCAGGGCGCGAAGCCGTCCGCGCGGAGCGTCACGTCCAGCGCGACCCCGGTGGGCTTGCGGATCAACTGGGGGGTGACGCCGACGAACTCGCCGCCGATGAAGACGGCGGCGGGCGCCATGGAGGATTCGATGCGCAGGGGCCCGGGCTTGCCGGCCTTGTCGAGGTTGCGTGCGCGCTTCCAGGCCTTGGTGACCGTCGGCCCGAGGGCCTCGGCGTCCGGCTCGAACTCGGGGTCGAGTTTCATCAGGCGCGCGTAGGCGACCGCCGCCCCGAGCTCGTCCTTGCTGGCTGCGCGCGTCTGGGCCAGCAAGTCCAGCGCCTCGACGGCGTCGTCCCTGTGGTCCGGCAGCGACCCCAGCAGTCGTGCGGCGGCCTCGAGCGACCGCCCGGCGCGTTCGATGTCCAGCTCGCCGAAGGCCTGGCGGCCGTCCTGCAGAGCGGCGCGGCCCTCGGCGGCGGCGTCCCCGTGGACCTCGCCGAGGCGCTCGTCGATGGAGACCGAGGTCAGGTCCGACTGCGCGTCGACCGCCTTCCGAATGGCCCAGACGGCGGCCACGACGGTGCGGTCGTCGGGCTCCTCGCCCGGGACCACGGCGACGGCGGACTTGCCCTCCGCCCATGCACAGGCGGGGGCCAGGAGGGCCAATGCGAGGCCCGCGACGGGCGCTCTCACGCGTTGGTCCCCATCAGTCGGTCCAGGCGCAGGCGCGTCCCGGGGTCGTCGAGCAGAATCTGCGTGATCTGGTCGGCGAGCTTCTGCCGAACCCCCTCGCCGAGGCCGGCGAACTGCGTGTCCAGGCTGGCCCGCACGGCCTCGCCGACGACGTGCTCCACGGAAGAGTTCGGGGAGAGCGGCCCCGTCGCCCGAAGACGCTCGAAAGCGGCGGCCATGACCTGCGGGAGCGCGGCGGCCTGCGAGACAGCGGTCGCAGCGGGCGCGGCGGCCGCGCCACGGGCGGCGGAGGTCGGGGCGGCCGAGGGGTCCGTCGGGAGCGTCGGCGTGGCCTGGGTGGCGGTCGGGGCGATGCGGGTCATGGGCTCGATGGGGTCGGAGCGTAGCACAAAACCCCGCCCGACAAGCCTTGCGTCGCCCCCGGGCCGATGACATAGATACCGGCCAACCCCGCAGACAAGGTCGACCCATGAGCGATGGCAGCGGCGCGAAGAAGGGCAAGGGCAAGGGCATGAACGCGTACGAGGTCGCGGTGGCGCAGCTCAACCGCGCTGCGGACGCCATGCACCTCGATGAGCAGGTCCATACGATCCTGTTGCAGCCCAAGAACGAGCTCATCGTCAACTTCCCCGTGAAGATGGACGACGGCTCGTACAAGCTCCTCAAGGGCTACCGCATCCAGCACAACAACATCATGGGCCCCTACAAGGGCGGCATCCGTTTCCACCACGACGTCCACCTCGACGAAGTGAAGGCGCTCGCGGCCTGGATGACCTGGAAGTGCGCCGTGATGGAGATCCCCTTCGGCGGCGCCAAGGGCGGCATCAAGTTCAACCCGCGCGAACACAGCCCGGCGGAGCTCGAGCGCATCACACGGCGCTTCACGCACGCCCTGGGCAACAACATCGGCCCGGACCACGACATCCCCGCGCCGGACGTGGGCACCAACGGACAGACCATGGTCTGGCTGATGGACACGTACATGAACTTCGTGCCGCAGGACCGCAAGAACGCGGTGCGCGGCGTGGTGACGGGCAAGACGCTGACCTCGGGCGGCTCCCAGGGCCGCGAGAAGGCCACGGGTCAGGGGCTGGTCTACGTCGTACAGGAGTGGGCGAAGGAGAATCACTTCCCGCTGGACGGCTGCACGTTCATCGTTCAGGGGTTCGGCAACGTCGGCTCCTTCGCGGCCCGGATCCTCTCGCGCCTCGGCGCCAGCATGATCGCCGTGCAGGACCACACGGGCGCGCTCCGGTCGAACGAGGGCCTGCACCCGGGCCGCCTGGCCGAGCACGTCCGACAGACCGGCGGCGTGGCCGGATATGCGGGCGGAGAGGTCATCACGCGCGAGGAGTTCTTCTCGACGGAGTGCGACCTCTTCATCCCGGCGGCGCTCGAGAACCAGATCACCGCCGAGACGGCCCCGCTGCTGAAGTGCCGCGCGGTCTTCGAGGGCGCCAACGGCCCGACGGACATCGAGGGCGAGGCCATCCTGGCCAGCAAGGGCATCGACGTCGTCCCGGACATCCTCGCCAACGCCGGTGGCGTGACCGTGAGCTACTTCGAGTGGCTGCAGAACCGACGCGCCGAGTCGTGGACACTCGACGAGGTCGACGAGCGCCTGCATCGCATGATGGTGCACGCCTACAACACCGTGCGCCGCGTCGCCCGCGACCGGAAGCTGGACAACCGCACCGCCGCTTACGTCCACGCGCTCGAACGCATTCAACAGGTCTACAAGGAGCGGGGCATCTTCCCCTGACGGCGCCTGGGGTGGACCTGCACGCATCCCTGCTGGAACTGGTGCGAGTCGAGGCGCGACGCATCGCGCATCGCCTGCCCCGGGAGTCCGTCAGCCTGGACGACCTGGTCGGCCACGGCCACATCGGGCTCGTCGAGGCGCAGCAGCGCTTCGACCCACAGCGCGGTGTGCCCTTCGATCTGTTCGCGCGCCGACGCGTGCGCGGGGCCATCTTCGACGCCTTGCGCGCGCAGGGGTTCCTCAAGCGGCGCGGATGGGAGGCCGCCCGGCGGCAGAGCCAGGCCCACCGACTCCTGGACGCCGGCGTCGGCGAGGCGGCGGGCGGTGACGACGCCATGGCCCTGGCGTTGAGCGTGGGCCTGTTGGCGACACACCTTCTCACGGACGAGGTGATCACGGACGAGGCCGCCCCGGAGCCGCCCGCGGACACGCTCCTCGAAGGCGAGCAGACGCGCCGCCGGTTGCGCTCGGCGATCGACGCCCTGGCGACGGAGGATCGCGAGATCATCGACGCCGTGTACGACTTCGAGGACCTCGGTGACTCCGGCGCCGACCTGGCGCGCCGACGCGGGGTCAGCCGGTCGTACGTCTCCCGGGCCCACCTGCGCATCCTCGAGTCGCTTCGCGGTGCGCTGAGCGAGGCGAGCGCATGAGCCGTCGCGGAGGGCGCGTCGCCGCGTTTGCGGGAGCGACGGTGCTCCTCCTCACGGGGTGCCGGGACGAGCGGACGCTCCGCGCCGGCACCGAGACCGACGCGCACGCCGCCGTGCAGATGCTCCGACGTATGGGGCAGCAGGCCGACGTGGCGACGCGCCCGGCCGGGTCCGTCCGAGTGCCGGGGGCGCAGGCCGAGGCGGCCGAAGCGCTGCTCGCGGACACCGGGTTCGCGCATGCCCTCACCCCCGCGGCGGCCCCCCTCGTCGCGGGCCCGACGGAGAGCGCGCGGCACGCTCGCGAGGTCTCCGGGCGTACGCTGCAGGCGGCGCTGCGGGCGCTCCCGGACATCCTCAACGCACAGGTGGTGGACGGCCCCGCCGGCGCGGCCGTCTTCGTCTGGCACCCGGCGGCGCGCCCGCCCGGCGCCGCGGTCACCGAGGCGACCCGCGCCGTTTTCGGTCCGCACGTGCAGGTCGTCGCCACGCCGGTCGCGCCGCGGACGGGGCCTTCGGTCGTGCCGAGGTCGCTCGAGGTGCCCCTGGCGCTCGCGACGCTCATGCTGGCCGCCGCGCTGGCCGTGGTCGCCTGGCGTCAGCGTCGGGGAGCGGCGGTTTGAACCTGCAGGACGCCCCCTCCGGGCTCGCCGTTCTCGCGGCGCTCCTGCGCCTGCGGGGCCGGCCCGCGCCCATCTCCGAGGCTTTGGCGCGCGCCCTGCCGGTCCTGCCCACGGCCGAGGTCGCAGCGGAGGCCCTCGCGAAGGCGCTGGTGGAGCGTAGCGGCGAGCGCACGCCCCACGAGGGCGCGCGCGTGCCGGCCGCGCGATTTCTCCATCGGTTTCGGCGCCGGACGCCCCCGGGCACGGCCGTCGCGGCGGCCCAGCGCCCCGTACCACCCGCCGGCGCATGGCGCTTGGAGACGGTCCTGTCGTCGGCGGCCGTGGACGCACTGACCTCCGCCGAAGCCGATCGGGCAGAGACCGCGACGACCGTACGGGTGGCGGCGGCCCGCGCGCTCCGGCTCGAGGTCCGGCGTCTCGCGACGACGCGCCGCCGCCTCGCCGCCGACGGGCTCGCCGCCTCGATCGACCTGGCGGTCGCTTTGGCCGAGCGCCTCGTGGGCGAGACGCTCCTGGAAGCGCCGGCGCGGCTCGCCACGTGGGTGGCCAGCGAGACCGCCGCCTGGGCGCCCGACGAGCCCGTCGGCCTGCGGGTCGCCCCCGACGCCGTCGCCGCCGTCTGCAGCGCGCTCGAGGCCCTCGGAGTCGGGGTCATCGTCTCGGCGGACCCGAGCCTGGCGCCTGGTGACGTGGTGCTCGACACCGCCCACGGCCGCCGGGATGGTCGCGTCTCGACGCGCCTGGGCGCGCTGCTGGCCGGGAGCACGGCGAGGTGAAGTCGCTGCGCAGCGCCCTGACGTCCGACGCGGTCTGTGCCGACGTCGCGGCCCGCTGGTCCCGCAGCCTGGGCATGCCGGTGCGCCTCGCCGTGTTGCCGGAGGTCGCCGCCGTCCCTTTCCGACCCAACGGCGGCCTGCCCGTCGCCGTGGCCCGGTTCGTCGGCGCCGGCGCCCTGGCCCTCCACGCCCACACGCATCTCCTCGCCGGGCAGGTCCAGGCGCTCGCGGGCCTGGGTCCTCGCCCCTCGGGCCCGGTCCCGCTCTCCTCGGCCGAGGCCGGGCTCTTCGCCTACCTGGCCCTCGAAGCCCTGGCAGCGCTGCCAGAGGCGGCGCTCTTTCTCGCCGGCGTGGACGACGCGCCGGCCCCCGCGCTGCGTCCCGTCGCTGCCTGGACCGCGCAGCTCGGCGCCCAGCGTGGCCTGCTGCTCTGGACGACCCCTGAGCCAGGGCCGGACCCGCGGGTGACGGCCGTACCGATTTCGCTGCGGGTCACGCGGGTCTGCAATCCGCCCGCGGGCGCGCTTCGCACGGGCGCGGCGCTGCTCGTCGACGGCGCGCCCTGGAGCGTCTCCGCGGCCGGCCGGCTCCTGTTTCGCGCCGCCCTCACGCGCCCTGCCGGGCCGAGCCCGTGGTCGCTCCACGTGGCCCCGACCGGCGCCACCGTCCGCCCCCCGAAGGAGTTTGCCGTGGCCCTCGACCCCTCGAGCCTCCCCTGCGCGCTGACGCTCGATCTCGGCACGATCGTGCTCCCCGCCGGGGTCGTGGCCGACCTCGCCCCTGGGGCCCGCATCCCGCTGGACCTCGCGGCGCCGCCACGCGTCTGGCTGCGCGCGGGCGAGACCGTCGTGGCCGAGGGCGAGCTGGTCGACCTCGACGGCACACACGCCGTCCGAATCACCCGCAGCCTCGTCGGCGCCTGAGCGCCGCGCCGGCTCAGTCGTCCGTGGCGTGCACGCGGGTCGTGCGCCCGATGACCGGCGAGCTCGTCTCGCGTGTGCGCTCGAGGGCGTCTTCGCCCTCCGTCGCCGGCATCGTGGGCCGCCCGGAGACGATGTTCACCCCGGTCCAGGCGCCAGAGATCTCCTGGCTCTCCCCCGGCCCCACACCGAGATTGCGCAGCACCTGTGAGAAGGTCTTCCCCGGTCGGTTCTCGCCCTCGTCCCGGGCGGTGCTCGTGGGGATCGGGTCGTTGACGACCGTGTGCTCCTCGTCGTCGCCAGAGTCGTCGGGCTCGGCGGCCGGCTCCGGGGTCAGCGCCGCCGCGGGGGACGCCGCGCCCTCCTCGAACGGCACATCGGGGACGGGGGCCTCGATCGTGGCCGGCGCGAGCGCGACCGGCGCTTCGCCCGTGTCACGCTCGACGATGGCCGGCGTCGGCTCGGACTCACCCGGTGCGTCGCTCCGAAGGCCCTGCAGCAGTCGCCGCAGCGGGTCCGCGCCCTCACCAGGCAGCCCGGGCCGCAACGTGGCGAACATGTTGTCCGTCGCCAGGGGGTCGTTGGCGATCGCCGGGGCAGGCGCGACCGGCTCGGGGGGCGGCGCGGCGTCCACGGTGGCGCCCCGAGGCACGGGCATCGGCGCACGCAGCGGCGTGGCCTGCGGGGACAGCGAGAGACGTGGCGCCTCGGCGGGCGAGACCGGCGCGGCCGGCGGCGGGGACGAGGCCGGGCGCGGCGCGGCCTCGGGCAGGCGGTGCGAGTCGGTCATCAGCGGGATCGCCGGCAGGTAGCCGAGGGTCTCCCGACTGCCGTCATCGTCGGGCGCCGGCGCCGGAGCCGCCGCGCGCCGCCAGGCCTCGACGAGGTCACTGGCCTCCGGCGTGGCCGCGAGGGTCCACCCCGTGACCGCCGACCGCGCGAAGAGCGGCTCGAGTCGCGCCCGCTCGCCCCCGGCCCGGACGCGCTCGATGGAGGCGACTGCGCGTTGGCCTTCGTGACGGCCGAGCGTGACGATCAGGTCCAGCGCGCTCTGGGTGAGCCCCCCGACGGCGCGGTCGCGGCCCCCGGCCGCCGAGGCCCGGGCGAGCGCTTCGAGCCGCGAGAGCGCGTCCTCGGCGTTCAGACCCGGGAGCGCCATGAGCACCGGCGACAGGCGAGCAGACAGCAGATTGACCGTCTCGGAGGCGTCCTGCCACCGGAGGTCCCCGATCACCACCCGATCGACGGCCATCCGGCCGGCAAAGTAGAGGAGATCCGCCGTCGTGACGGCGCCGGCGCCGTCTTTGTCGGCCTTGCGTGTCTGCATGCGGGTCGGCTCGCGGTCGGGCAGCCGAAGCTCGGCGTGCTCCTCGAGGACGACGATGCGCGCGCCCGGTGCCACGGCGCCGACCAATGCCTCGAGCAGCGTGGTCCGCCCGCTGTCCGCGGGACCGACCACCGCGATGTTCAGCCCTGCGCGCATCGCAGCGGCGAGGGCGTCGGCGGCCTCTTCGGAGAGCGCGTCCTGCCGAACGAGCCCGGGCAGGTCGGTCAGGCGGCCACCCGGACGCACCACGACCAGCATCGGGCCGCGCTCCACCGCCGGCGGCCGGAGCGCCAGGAAACGTGTCCCGTCCTTGAGCTGCGCCTCGAGGCTCGGGTGCAGGCTGTCGAAGGGTTTGCCCGCGCGCCGGGCGAGCGCGTCGAGGCTCTCGTCCAGGGCCCCGGGCGGGTAGGCCAGCGGCGTTCGCTCGACCCGGCCATGCCGCTCCACGAGGATCGCGTCCGCGGCGTCCACCAGCACTCGCCGCACCGTCGGATCGCTGAGCAATGACTCGATGGGACCGAACATCTGCAGCAGGGACGGCGGGATCGCAGCCAAGGGGCCTCCGGTGTGCTGAACGGGATGGGGCGCGGAAGCATAGCAGGCCCGCCGCGCAGCGTCAGCGTTCGCGAAGCCCGAAGAACAGTCGCGTCGTGGGTGCGCGCCCGTCCGTGCCCCAGATGACCAGGTAGGGCGGATCGTCCGGCCCCATGCCGAACCACCGAACGCTCGGCGAAGGGGCATCCGAGGTGAGCCCGACGACCCCGCCGAAGGGCAACATCGAGCCCGTCTGTCCGTCGATGTGGCCGGCCTCGAGCTCGTCACCGGCGGCGTTCAAATAGGCGTAGCGGACCGCTTCGGGTGTGACGCTCACGACGAGCGTGAAGGTCTCGGCGACCCATCGAGTCGAGTCCTGGAGCGAGACGCCGCTGAGGTGCCAGCGCCCCTGCAACGCCACGCCGCCGGGACCGCTCGAGACGGCGCGGGTGCCGAGCCAGAGCTCCGGAAGCGGATGGGCGACGTCTCCCGTCTGGGGGTTGTCCGAGACCGCCGACCAGCGCAGCGCGGCCATGAAGGCGCGGTCGTGCCCACGGATGCCGCGCAAGGCGAAATCCGGTTCGAGGACCTGGAACCCGCCGTAGGCCAGACTCTCGACCTCAGCGCTCTCGAGCCTGGGACCGTCCTCGCCCCCCAGGGCGATGCCATCCCCGAGGGAGAAGAACCCGGAGCCGAGGCCGCCGCGGGCCATCAGCGCCGTCGGCGCCCCTTGCGCTGCGCCGACCTGGATGAACCGGAAGTCCTTCGCCGACTCCCTCGAGCCCACGGGTTCGTTCTGGCCGTAACGCACCATGACGATGGGTCCGCCCCAGTGGCCGTCCGCCGTGACGACCTCGGCACCGCCGATGCCGGTCTCGTCGTCGCGGACGAACACGAGGTCGGCGTTGGTCAGCGCGCCGACGTCCGGAAGACCGAGCCGGAATCCGCCGTTGCCGAGGGAACGCGGCTCCTCGGCGGCCGTCACCAGGACGACGTCGGTGTCCAGCGTGACGCGCCCGAAGCGCACGCGCCCATTGTCGTCCGTGGCGCCGGTCGCCTCGAACCCGTGGAGGCTCCCGCCGGGATCGGCCAGGACGCCGTAGGCGGCGAAGTCCCAGTCGAAGCGCTCGCGCTCGATGGGGGCGGCATCTCCGGCCGCATCGGGCGCTCCCGCCTCCGCCGGTTCGAGGCGCTGCGGGAACTCGAGCAGGCAGCCGGGGACGCCCGAGAGCCAGGCGCCGAGCGCAGCGACGCGGCCCACCACGCGCACAGCGGGCGCGCGGTACGAACGGTCGGGCTCGGGCCGCTGGGTGTCCACGGGGCGGACCTCATAGTCCCACCCCACGCGTTTGGCAACTGTCGGCGGCGCGCACGCCGGCCGAGCGCGCCGATTTTGAGGAATATCGCCCGCAGCGCTCCGGGTTTGCATCGGGAGGCCGGTCGCCGGCGTTGACGCCATACTTCGGTTCCTGTAAGGGAACGCGGCCTTTTCAGAAGGGTGTGAGCCACCTTGCTGTCCGTTCGCCGGATTCTGTTCCTCGTCGTCGGTCTGCTGCTGGTCGCCCCAGCGGCGCTGGCCGAGGTGGGCACGTGTTACACGTCGCCCTCGCCGATGAGCGATGGCGTGACCGGTGACTGCGCCGCGGACGAACCGGATTGTTCCACGCTGCCCGAGGTTCAGCCCCAGGGCGGCTCGTTGCCCTCGGGCCCCCGCTGCCTCGAGGCCGGGCCCACTTGCCGCCCGGGCGCCCCCGCCCTGCCGGTCGGCGCCGACGCGCTGCCGATTCTGCTCGCCACCCCGGCCGCGGCGCCGACGTGGTCACCGTCCCTCCTGCCCCCCCTCGAGCCCGTGAAGTTCGTACCCGTCCGGTGCGAGCGCGCGGCGCCGCCCCCCGTTCCGCCACCCCGCGCCTGAGCCCGGCCTCCGGTCGTTCGAGCGCGGCGTCGGAATGGTTCCGACCCGTTTCCCCGTTCTCTCGGGCCCTGCGGGGCCCGCTGCGTTGCGACGCAGCCGTGTTTCGACAAGAAGGAAGTATCAAGATGAAAAAGGAAGTGGTCGTCTTCGGCCTCGTGGCCGTGGCCTCCGTCGCCTTCGTGCTCATGCAGAGCACGGGCGAGAAGAAGGGCGGCGACACCAAGGCCGCCGTCGTCGCCGCCGGCGACAGCGACATCCTCCCCGTCGGCAAGAGCTACGCGAAGGGCCCGGCCACCGCGGCCGTGACCATCGTCGAGTTCAGCGACTTCCAGTGCCCGTTCTGCACCCGGGTCAATCCGACCCTCAAGCAGGTCCAGGACACTTACGGCGACAAGGTCCGGATTGTGTTCAAGCACAATCCGCTGCCGTTCCACCAGAAGGCCCCCCTCGCCTCGCAGGCCGCCCTGGCGGCCGGTGAGCAGGGCAAGTTCTGGGAGATGCACGACAAGCTCTTCGCCAACCAGCAGAAGATCGATCGCCCCGACCTCGACCAGTACGCGACCGAGCTCGGCCTCGACATGGCCAAGTTCAAGTCCGCCCTGGACACGAACAAGTTCAAGGCCGACATCGACGCCGACCTCGCCCTCGGCACCAAGGTCGGCGCCCGCGGCACGCCCAACTTCTTCATCAACGGCGTGCAGCTCACCGGCGCTCGGCCCTTCGATCAGTTCAAGACCGAGATCGACAACCAGCTCAAGGCCGCCGAGGAGCTGACCAAGGCCGGCACCAAGGCCGACCAGGTCTACGCCGCCCTCGTGAAGAAGAACTTCAAGGCGCCCTCGGCCCAGCCCAACAAGGGCGGCGCCGCCGAGGACGACAAGACGGTCTACAAGGTCCCCGTCGGCGACAGCTACTGGAAGGGCGAGAAGGACGCTCAGGTCACGATCATCGAGTACAGTGACTACCAGTGCCCGTTCTGCACCCGCGCCGAGGCGACGGTCAAGCAGGCCATCGAGGCCTACCCCGGCAAGATCAAGGTCGTGTTCAAGCACAACCCGCTGCCCTTCCACGCCGACGCGCCCCTGGCCTCGCAGGCCGCGCTGGCCGCCGGCGCCCAGGGCAAGTTCTGGGAGATGCACGACAAGCTCTTCGCCAACCCGAAGGAGATCAAGCGCGAGCACCTGGACAAGTACGCCGGTGAGCTCGGGCTCGACGGGGCGAAGTTCAAGGCCGACCTCGACGCCGGCACCTACAAGAAGGCCGTCGACGCCGACC
>CAINDO010000272.1 GCA_903847385.1 uncultured Myxococcales bacterium | reverse complement strand
TGGGGCAGGCGTCTCGGCATCGGCACCGGGCCGACGGGGCCCTGACGACGAGTCTCCCTCGCTCGTGTCCCCACCGGCTTCGATGCGAAGCCGGTGGGGCGCGATGCGCCGAAGCTTCGGCGCCTACCGGCGTCTCGCTTCCCCCTCCCGCTCGACCTCATCGTCAGGGCCCCTTTGGCCCTGCGGTTGTGTAGCCCGCTGCGTGCGGCGGGCGCCCCCTTGCGTGGGCGTCGGCGACCGGCGCGGTTCGCAGCACAGTCTGTGTCGAGTGCGTTCCCCTTGTCATGCGTTCAGTGCTTTGGCATCATGGACACAATTCCAAACGTGAGGGCGCCCATGACTCCCAACGACCTCCACGCGCAGCTTCGCGCCGCGCGCCGGGCCCACCAGCGGGCCGAGTTCAGCCTCGCCGTGCTCTTGTTCGAGTTGAAGTCCACCGGGCGCTACACCGAGCGCGGACACACCAGCGTCGAGTCGTACGCCGAGGCCGAACTGGACCTGACCGTGCGACAGACGCGCGACCTGGTGGCGATCGGGCGACACATGCGCGAACTCCCCGCGCTGGCCGCGGCGTTCAGCGACGGGCGCCTGAGCGCGACCAAGGCCCGCGAGGTCGCGCGGGTGGCCACGCCGGACACGGACGCTGCTTGGACGGAGCGCGCGTGTGTCAGCACGAGCCGCGTGCTGGAGCGGCAGGTCTCGGCGGCGCGGCGGGGTGACACGCCGCCGCCGGACCCCGCGGCGCTCCCGGCGAGCCCGCGTGTGACGCTGCGGTTCGACGTGTCCGCTGCGGACGCGGAGGTCATCCGGGCGACGCTCGCGCGCCTGCGTCTGCAGGGCGGCTTCGGCGCCGACTGCGACGACGGTGTATTGCTGGCCGACCTCGCGCGCAGCACCTTGGTCGAGTTCGAGCAGGTGCCGCCGACCGCCGAGCGTTTCCGCGTGTCGATCCACCACTGCCCGAGCTGCGAGAATACTCACGTGGGTGAGCCGCAGGCGCCGCACGCCGCGGGTCACACGGACCTGGCGTGCGCCGAGTGTGACGCGGAGGTGCTCGACCTGACCGCGCCGAAGCCGCGGCTGACCCACGCGATTCCGCCCGCGACCCGCCGCAAGGTGTTTGAACAGCACGGCCACCGGTGCGCCGTGCCGCACTGTCGCAACCGGTTGTGGCTCGATCTGCACCACATCCGACCGCGGAGCCAGGGCGGTGACCACCGGGCGGGGAACCTCATCTGCCTGTGCAGCGCCCACCATCGGTTGATTCATGAGGGGGCGTTGGCGCTTGTCGTCGACCCGGAAACGCAGCGACTGCGGTTCGTCCTGCCGACTGGCGAGGCGCTCGGCGACCCACCGCAGCTCACGATCGATGACATCGCGACACGCGTGGGCGATCTGCTCGACGACAACCCCGGCGCGACCGGGCGCGAACTCACCCGCGGCGGTGGACTCCTGGCCGCGGCGCTCGACACGCTGCGGGCGCTGGGTCGGGCGGTGGTCACGGTCGACGACCGGTGGTTTCCGGCGGGGGCGGTGATGGGGGTGTAGGACCGCAGGCCGCCCGTCCAGCGCGAGTGCGACATTCCGGGCCTCGAGCGGCGCACCGAGCGTCCCCCGCCCCCCGCGGCGCCCCCCAGACAGACGCGCGGCGGAGGCACCGGGCAACCATCCCACGTTCGCGATTCGGCCATCTCCCGGGCGCCGGGGCCGGGTCCACCAGGCCGCGGCAGGAGCCTGTGTTCGTGACGAACGACCTCGGCCGTCAGCGTTGGTGTTCGCGTCGGCTCAACGACTCATAGACGAGCGTCACCGGCGCCAGAAACTGTAGCTGTTCCCCCCCTGCTGCAGGACCAACGCCTGCACGGAACCGTCGGCCTCGACGGAGAACTCGATGTGACGGTCGATCTGGCGATCGTGGAACCGTGTTTGCGTCGTAGGGATGAGTGTGGCGGTAGGAAGGGCGCCTTCCAGGAGTCGAAGGTAGTTGCCTCGCCCCGGCTCGATGACGATTGGGTTCCGGCTCGGGTAGATGTAACTGCCGGCGTATTTCTGAAGCACTTCGGGGTCGACCTCGACGCGCGGATCGGGAACGAACGGCCGAAGAAGTTCACGGCCGCGCAGCAGGCCAACACCAATCGTCGCCAGGTAGCTGGCGGCGTACGTCGGCCCGCTGGCCAGAACGAAAATTCCCACCTCGTGTTGTGGAGCCAGCGCGACGTACGCCGAGTACCCCGCATTCGTGGAGCCTGCGCTGAGCACCTGTCCGTCCAGCGACGCCCACCACCCGACGGCGACCGCTGCCACGCCGAGGTCACGGAAGCGCGTGCGCATTCCCGGTCGCACCCGCGCGTGCCACTCCGGCTGGAGCAGCAACGCCCGGGAGAGTGCGGCCATGTCGCGGGCCGTCGTCCATACGGAAGTGCCGCCGCTCAGCACTCCCGGGTCGAACGCCTGATACAGGTGTTCCTCCGACTCCAGCATCGGCTCCGCCATGCGTGCTTGCTGCCCGGCGTCGGTGACGACCCGCGTGTCGGGCATTCCCATCGGCCCGGTCAACTCGCGCTCGAGCAACTCTGGGAAGCCCATACTGCGTCGACCCGCGACGATCCACGCGGCCAGCCCGAAACCCAGGTCGCTCCCGCCGATGGCGGTGCCCGGCTCGAAGGAGAGGTCCGTCCAACCGAGCACCTGGCCGACGCGCTCCTCCGAGTACGGACCGTCAGCCTGAGCATGGCGAGGATCTGCTGTGGAGAGCTGGGGCAGACCAGACATGCGCATGAGCAGGTGCGCGAGTGTCATCGCCCGCTGACCGCGCGTGGGGATCGAGAGTTGGGGCAGCAGGCTCTGGACGGTCGCGTCATAGTCGAGGCCGTCGCTCGCGCGGGAGATCTCGGCGAGAAGTCCCGTCAGCGGGGGACCGAATCCCACACCCTCGAAGATCGTGTCCTCCGTGGGCAGGGGGCGACCCGGGGCCGCAAAGAAGAAGAGCTGGGGCCCTTCCGGCGTGATGATGCCGACGGCCCCCTGCCCGAACCATCCCTCTTCGAAGAACGGAAGGAAGCTCTCTCTCACCGCATCCACGGGCCAGGCCCCAGGCAGTGGGGGCGTGCCCTGACCGAAGTCAACTTCGCCCCCTTCCCCTTGTCCGATGCCATGGCAGACGACCCGCTCGTCGTCACCGACGACACACGTGTCGAACTGGCCGGCGCCAAAGTCGGCGACGGGGTCCTCGATGGTGCGCAGGTGTCGTCCCGCTGACATTCCCCAGCAGCGAATTGCGCCGTCGAGGCCGCGCCCGCACACGTGGTCGAGGCCCGCCTCGAGGCTCTCCATGGGGCCCGGTGGTGGCGGCATCCGGGCCCCCCAGCATGTGACCTCGCCCGAAGCCGCCGCGCCGCAGGTGAAGTGGCCCCCGGCAGCGAGTGACACGAACGGCCCTGGCGGGGCCGCCGCCTGACCTTCGTCCCGAGCCGGGTCTCCTCGAGCGCAGGTCGGTCGGCCAGCAGCGTCCAGCGCGCAGACGTGCGCGTAGCCCACGGAGAGGCTCGCATAGGGGCCGCCGCCGAGACGTGGGACGGGCGCGAGTGTCTCGTCTCCCCAGCACTGGACGCCGCCGGCGTGTTCGAGCGCACAACTGAAGGTGGCCCCGGCACCGATCGCCTTGAATCGACCTTCGGGCGCGTGCGTGGCCTCGGGCCGTCCCCAGCACGTCACAGTCTCGTCCGGGCGCAGGCCGCAAGTCTGCACCTGGCCCGCCGCCAGGGCGATGAACGGCCCGGCGGGCGGGTCGGACTGGCCCGAGGTGTCCTTGCCCCAGCAGGTGGCTTCGCCGGAGCGCCCCAGCAGGCACGTATGAAAGTCGCCGACGGAGAGCCGGGGCGTCGCGTTGATCGAATCGCCCGGCGGGGGCACCGCCGCGTCGGGGCGCCCCGGGTCCAGCGCATCGGGCGTGTTGCTGTCGGACGCGGCCGGCGGAGGGGACACCCCGTCCTCCCCCGCGTCGGGCGAATGCGCTCCGGACGCTCGGGGGTCGCTCGTCTGGGCGACTTCCCCGCAGGCGAGAAGGAGGCACCCCCAAACCGCGACCTTCATCAAATCTGCCATGGGCGTAGGTGACATGGAAAGCCTTGTACGACAACCCGCCCATCTACGGCAACCGCCTGCCGGGCCGGGTGCCGGACGCCGGCGCAGACCTCCCCCGGAGCCGAGCCCGGGTTGGCATCGAGCGGATTGTGCCTACCGAACGCCGCGGCGCGCTCAGGCTGAAGTCGTTTCCCCTGTGCCGGGTGGTGGCGGGGCCTCGGCCGGCGGTGACTGCGCGTTCACGCATCGCAGGCAACGGCGCGCGGAGAAGCCGTCGTGCATGGTGCAGAGCCACCGCAGCCGGCCGCCGCACTTCGGGCACGCGAGCGCGTCGATGTCGAAGACACGCCGCAGGAGCTCATGCCGGCGCAGGCAAGGGCCCGTTCGAGCTTTCTGCGGCGCGGGCGCGACTTGTGCCGGTGGTGCCTCGCCGCCGTCGTCACCGCCCGGACCGGCTGACAGCACGAGCTCCGCCATGCCCCGCGCGCAGGGCGCGAGCACGCCGTGGTCACGCACGAGGTTGTTGCCCGGGCGCGGAATGAGCGCAGCGAGGCGGGCGACGAACTGCTCGGGCGTGAACGGCATGGCCACCGTGCCGTCTCGCCACGGCGTCGCCCGTTGCAGCGCGAACCGACCGTTCTGCCGGAGGCTCAGGCGGTCGTCGGAAACGGCCGGGCCGTGGTCACGGTCGACGACCGGTGGTTTCCGGCGGGGGCGGTGGTGGGGGCGTAGGTCCGCAGCCCGCCCGTCTCAGGCCGCGACGGCCCCGGTTGCGACGTTGTTTGCCCGCTCGTCCAGCGCCAGCGCGATGTCGACCACGGCGAGCGCGTCGGACACCGCGTCGTGGTGCCGAGTCAGCGCGACGCCCAGGGCCGCGCAGACCGTGGGCAGCCGGTGGTCCGGCAGGTTCGGCAGCAACCGGCGCGCGCGCAGCACGGTGCACTCCCACGGCAGGGCCGGGGCGACGATGCCGTGGCGCTCCAGCGTGCGTTCCATCACGCCGCGGTCGAACGCGACGTTGTGGGCGATGACCCGGTCGGCGCGGGCGAGCATCGCGCCGAGGCGCGGCCAGAGATCGACGAGCCGCGGGGCGCCGGCCACGCGGGCGGGCGTGATGCCGTGCAGCGCCATGTGCAGCGCCTCGAACTCGCCCTCAGGGTCGAGCAGGCTGTGCAGGATGTCGACGACGACGCCGTTCTCGACGAGCACGGCGGCGACCTGGCAGGCCGAGTGGCGGTGACGATTGGCGGTCTCGAAATCGATGGCCACGATACGCATGAGTTGTTCTCCTCTGTTGTCGGCTCGGATGGGTGAGTGGATGGCGGGGTGAAATCAGCGAATCAGACGGCTCGACGCGAGGCCAAGGCGCTCTCCGGCGCCGTGGGAGCCTCGGTCTCGGAGCCGTCGAGGGCGTCCGCGTCGAGATCGGGCTCCGCTGCACGGCTCGAGCGGCGCTTGACAAGGCCCAGCGCGATCAGGTCCGCGCGGTTGCGGGCGGCGCGGCGGGCGACCTCGGACCAGTCGGCCCACCAGAGATGGAGCGCGGCCAGGGCCTCGTTGCGCGCGGCCTTCTCGTCCGGGCCGGGCTCGACGTCGTCGAAGCGCTGGGCCGTGGCCTCTTCGACCAGGACCAGCAGCTCGGCCTGCTGCACCGCACCGAGCTTGCGCTTATCCAGCGTGGCGCGGGCCGCGGCGACCTCGGGCCGCGCGTCGAGTGCCAGCACCGACAACCGGTCGAGCAGCGTGCCGACGACCACCACCGGGGCCTGGCCCTCGTCGATCCCGCGGAAGACCTCGGCCGCGAGGGCCGGCGAGCGGCGGTTCAGGACCGCGTGGACGCCTCGGACCCAGGCCATGCCCTGATCGGCGAGGGCCGCGAGCGCCGCCTGCGCCGTGCGACCGCCGACCGCGCGACCGCCGGTGATGGGCTGCGTGCCGCGCTTGATCAGGGCGTAGCCCTCGGCGGCCTCGTCCGGGCCGAAGCCGGCCGTCTGCAGGGCCTTGCGCACGTGCGCCAGCTTGCCGATGCCGGTGAGCAGGGCCAGGGCGCGGGTGGGCGCGCGGTTGAGGGTGGCGGTGCTGGGGATGAAGGTCGGGTCGAGGTTCGCGCTCATGGCGTGACCACTCCTGCGGTGAGCGGCGGCCCGTCCATCGGGCCAGTTGCCGTCGCCGTCTTGAGGACACTGTCGGACAGGCGTGTTTCACCTGTCGGAAACAACCTGAACGGGCCCATGCACTTTTTTTTCGTCAGGGGGCGGAGAGCACGTCCAACGTGTGCTGCGCCCGCTCCCGGACGAGGTCGATCAGGCCCGCGGGCTCGACGGGCCGGGCCTCGCCGCCCCAGCTCAGCACCCAGTCGGCGGGGAACCAGAGGCCCGGGACCCTCGCCACGAGCCGGGCGCCGCCGTTGGGGCGCGGCTCGACGCGCTGCGAGGCGTGCAACGGCCGCGTGACCAGGTGGGCCGCGGCGATGGGCGAGAGGTCGATCACGACGTCGTGCTCGGGCAGTGACTCCAGGCCTTCGGCCGGGGCGAAGAAGCCCGTGTCGTCGTCGACGGGCGTCCGCTCGGCGGGTACATCGAGCGCGTCCACGATGCGGATGCGGTGGCTGGCGAAGCTGCGCTCGGCGCCGCGCTCGACGTCCCATGCGAGCAGGTACAGCTCGCCGCGCACGAAACGCCAGCCGATCGGCTCAATGGTGCGCATCCGCGGTTCGGACTCTCCTACATTTAGAAAGCTCACGCGGAGACGAACGCGGCGCCGCAGCCCGTCCTCGACCTCCCGGCGGATGGTGGCCACGTCCGTGCCCGGGGCGTCCGGCGCGCTGCGCGACCCGGGCACGTCGCACCCCACGCGCAGCAGGATGTCGTCGTAGGCCTCTAGCAGCGCCGTGCCCTCGAGCGGCCCGAGCAGGCGCCGCGCCAGCTTGAGCGCCTGGATCTGGAGCGGCGACAGAATCAGGGCCGGCAGGTCCGAAGTCCGCAGGACGACCTTCTTCTCACCGCCGGCAACGCGCTCCTCGATGGGAACCCCCGCCTCCGAGAGCGTCCGCAGGTCGCGCCAGAGCGTGACGCGAGATACGCCGACCCCTTCGCGCAGGCGGCCCAAGGTCAGGCCGAAGCGGTGGCGGATGAGCAGCAGCAAGAGCGTCCACTGCCGCGTGATGCGTTGCCGGTCGTGCTTTGTGGCCATCGGACTACGTTTCCACGGTCGCGAAGGCCGTTCAACGGAAACCGGACGTTCGTCAGCGCGTCGGAGACCTTCGTCAGCGAGTCGGAGACCTTCATCAGCCAGCGCGAAGCTTCGCCAACGAAAACGAAGCTTCGTCAGCGGGCCGCGAAGGTTCGCCAACGGCGGTCGAAGGTTCCCCATCGGCGGAGGAAGCTTCCGCAACCCCGCATGAACCCTCATCACGCGGCGCGGAGCTTCGTCATCGGCCGAAGAAGCTTCGTCAAGCGGATTTTGGGTCCGCCAGCGACGCGTGGAGCTTCACCACCGGTGACGAACCTCCTCGCGAGGTGACGTGGCCTGGCAGGCCGGTGCCGGAGTTTCGCGGCCGGTGACGAAGCTTCGTTTTCGGTGACGAAGCTTCGTTTTCGGTGGGGAAGCTTCAGCGGCCGTTGGGGAAGCTTCCGGTGCCGGTGGCGAAGCTTGGTGATCCGGTGGGGAAGCTTCGTGATCCGCTGACGGCGCTTCGTTTTGGGTGACGAAGGTCCGCGGGCCGGTGGGGAACCTTCGTTTTGGGTGGCGAACGTTCAATTCGGGTGGCGGAGGCTCGTGCGGCGGTGGGGGAGGTTCGTTTCGGGTGGGCGGCGTCCCCGAGGCGGCGACGAGTGCCCGGACGACGGCGGGCGTGCGACCGGGTCTCAGGGTGCGCCCCTCCCGTCAACAACGGGCCCGCGAGAGGAATGTGACATCGTCGTTTCGACGCGCAAATTCGCGCCGGTCGACTTGACAGCCGTCTCGCCGCAGCGAATTCTAATGAAGCCCCAGGGGGTGGGGTCATCGAGGGGGATCTCGAATGCAGCAAGGACCCGGTCAGGTCGTTTGTTGGCGCGGGGGCGCCACCGCGTAGTCGGCATCGTCGAGGGAAATTCGAAGGTCATCCCGTCGTTGCGCGCCGCGGCGACGCTCTCATTTGGTGTGGCGGCACGCGTTTGGGGTGTGTCGCCGTGGGAGGTTTTGATGGGTAGGGCAATCTGGCTCTGCGCCGCGGTCGGCGCGTTTGTCCTTGCCACGGGGGCCGCGGGGAGCGCGGTCGCGGCTCCACCGGAGCGTCACGCATGTACGGATGGCCGTGCGCCCGCGGGCGCAAGAGCGCCCAACGAGACAGAAGCGCCGCTGGTCGCGTCGGCGTTGTCTGCCGCGCGCTCGAGCGTGCCCGTCTCCGTCGTCGACCGGCTGCCCGGCTTCTGCGTCACGCGCGAGGCGGTCTTCGTGGGTGCGATGGAGCTGGACACGGGTAGCGGCCCTGCCTCGGCGTTGGCGGTCGGGCGCGTGGCCTATGCCTTGGGCATCTGGGCGGCGGGTCGCAGCGCGACGCCGCAAGACGCCGAGCTGCACGCGGCTCGGGCGGCCGGATGCACCCTGGCCCGGTTGAACATCCGGGGCGACGACCTGACCACGCAGCTGCTGGAGCTGCGCGACTTCACCGGACCCCACGCGGACGCCCGGGCCTGGACCCTGGCCTTGCAGGAGGGCCACGCCTCATGCGCGCTCTGAGACTGCTCCCACTTGCCCTGGTGCTTCTCGCATCCCCGGCCCTCGCCGACGAGGACAGCGACGGCGACGGGATCTTCGACGCCGCGGACAACTGCACCTTCACGTTCAACACCGATCAGATGGACGGCGATGGCGATGGCGTCGGCAACGCCTGCGATTGCGCTGCGTCGGGAGCGTAGCGACCCCAGCAGCGCTATGCAGCCCGGCCGTAGGCCGCGGTGCACAACTGCGCGACACTGAGCAACCCCAGCCAGGTCGACAGCGACAGCGACGGCATTGGGGACGCCTGCGACGCGCCGCCGGCCTCGAGCTGCTGCAGCGTCCACTCGACGGGCGGTTGCGACACGACGATCTGTCAGGCGGCCGTTTGCGGTCACGACCCCTACTGCTGCACGAACCACTGGGACGCCGCGTGCGTCGGCGAGGCGCAGGGCATGTTCCAGGCCGACTGCGGCTGCGAGGCCCCGCCGCAGGACTCGGACGGCGACGGCGTTGCCGACAGCGCGGACAATTGCCCGCAGACTGCCAACGCCAACCAGACGGACACCGACAACGACGGGACGGGCGACGCGTGCGAGACCCAGGCTGCGTCCTGTTGTCAGGCACACGCCACCCCAGGCTGTGGCGATGCCACCTGCCAGGCCTCGGTCTGCGCGTACGATGGCTACTGCTGCGGCACGCAGTGGGACAGCGTCTGCGTGGGCGAGGCGCAGGGGGCCTCGGCGCTCGATTGCGGGTGCACGCCGCCACCCCAGGACACAGACTCCGACGGGGTCCCGGACGGGACGGACAACTGCCCGCAGGTCGCCAACCCCGCGCAGGTCGACGCTGACAGCGACGCGACGGGTGATGCCTGCGAGGCCGGGCCGTGCTGCACCGGGCACCCCGGCCCGGGGTGCGAGGTTTCGGCCTGTCAGTCGGCTGTCTGCGGCCTCGACCCCTACTGCTGCAGCGGCTCCTGGGACAGCTTCTGCGTCCAGCACGCGACCCAGATGTACGCCGAGGACTGCGAATGCGGCGCGGCCACGAACGACAACGACGCGGACGGTGTTCCGAACGCGGTCGACAACTGCCCGTCGCAGACGAATCCCGACCAGCTCGACGCGGACGGGGATGGCAAAGGGGCCGTGTGCGACAGCGCGTGTCGATTCCGCGACACGGACTCGGACGGCGCCATCGACGCGATGGACAACTGCCCGCTCGTGGCGAATCCGAACCAGGCGGATACGGACTACGATGGCATCGGTAAGGTCTGCGACGCCTTCAGCGACATCGACCGCGATGGCGAGCCCGACGCGGACGAGGACTGCCCCTACGACTACGACCCGCTCCAGGCCGACCAGGACGGCGACGGCCGCGGCGACAAGTGCGACAACTGCGTCGGCGCCGCGAACCCGGACCAGGCCGACCACAACTACACCGCCGTCGGCGACGCCTGCGACCCGGGAGACACGGACGGTGATGGCAGCCCGGACAGCGCGGACAACTGCCCCTCGATGTACGGCACTGCGGTCGCGGACGGCGACGCCGACGGCCTCGGGGACGCGTGCGACAACTGCGCCGCCGTGCCGAACGTCGATCAGAAGGACACCGATTGGGACGGCGTCGGCGACGCCTGTGACCTGCACACAGACAAGGACGGGGACGCCTTCGACGATGCGGACGACAACTGCCCGTCGCTCTGGAACCCCGAACAGGACGACGGCGACGAGGACGGCGTCGGCGACTTCTGCGACAACTGCGCGCTCGTCGCCAACACGAATCAGTCCGACGCCGACCTGAACTACATCGGCGACGCCTGCCAGGACCAGGACGGGGACGGCTACAAGGACACGCTGGACAACTGCCGGCAGGTCTCGAACATCACCCAGGCGGACCTTGATCAAGATGGTGTCGGCGACGCTTGTGACAACTGCCTGAGCGTGGCCAACGTCGACCAGGTGAACCAGGACTGCGACGAGCTCGGTGACGCCTGCGACGCGTCGAGCGACCGCGACAGCGACGGCCTCGCCGATACGCTCGACCGCTGCCCCTGGTTCTACGGCGCAGGCGATCAGACCACGGACGCGGACGACGACGGCGTAGGAGACGCTTGCGACAACTGCCCCAGCGTGCCGAACCCGAACCAGGCCGACTACGACTACGACGGCATGGGCAACGCCTGCGATCCGCTCAACCCTTCGACGCCGCCGCCGTGCCCGGAAACGGCCACCGATTGCGACTACGACGGCGTGGCGAACGAGGTCGACAACTGCCCGAACAAGTACAACATCCTGCAGTACGACGCGGACGAGGACGGCGTCGGCGACCCCTGCGACAACTGCGTGGGCGCGGCGAACACCGACCAGGCGGACAAGGATCACGACGGCTACGGAGATCTCTGCGACACGACCCCGGCGCGCCGGGAGTGGGCGTTCCACCGGGCCGCGCTGCCCGTGCTCGTCGACGTCGCGGGCGGGCTCGCGCCCATCGGCAAGCTCGTGCCGGCGCCCCGAGCGCCGTCGCCGGGGTTCGACTACCGGACCCCGAGCACGGTGTCCACGGGGCAGACGACTGCCGAGGCGGCGGCCATCGCCACCAGCTCGCTGCGTCAGCGGCTGCGTCAGTGCGGCGTTCCCACGTTCGCGAACGGGGCGACGCTGCCCCTCCTGCCCGTTGGAAATGACCTCGGGCTGCACGAGTGGTTCGTCACCCAGGAGAACGGTGAGATCTTCGCCCTGGTCGACATGGATGGCAACCGGCTCCGTTGGATGGTGCTGTCACCTCTGCAGAGCACCGTGAGCACGGGCGAGGCGACGACCGGCCAGCCGGTGCGCATGGAGTTCAGCCTCACGGCGCGGGCCCCGGCCGCCGACATCGGCCACTTCCTGGCGACCTTCGAGTGCGGGGGTGAGCAGTGAAATCCACGCATCAAAATCTTCTGCTGACCATCCTGGGCGCGCTCCTCGTCGGCACGAGCGCCTGCAACGCGCCCGACGACGATGCGTTGCCGGTCGATGTCACGGACGCTGGCCTGCGGTGCCCGAGCAGCGCGGGCGCCCTCGACGAACCCGCGCAACCGCTGCTCGGCCGCGTCGACCTCACGCAGCAGCCCGCCGCGCCCGCCAGCGAGACCTTCGAGTGCTCGTGTGCCGAGCGGAGCGTCACCTACGACACGAGCCCGATCGAGCTGCACGCCGACTACCGGCGCTGCAAGACTGCGAACGACGCTTGCCCGGTGAGTGAGCGAGTCGTCGGCCGGCTCGCGACGACGCTGACCGCAGAGGGCCTGCACATCGACGAGGCCGCCCACACGCGCCAGACGGACGTGTGCAGCCCCGGCGCCAACCCGGAGGAGCTGCCCCACTGCACCACAACCGTCACCAAGACCGGCTACGTCGAGGTGGCCGGCAACACCTCGGCCGACTTCGCCGGCGTCGTGGCGACCTGCATGCGCGCCGGCGGCATCCAGGCGTGGAACGACGCCTTCGACGTCTCGCCCGATGGGCCGGACTGGCACGCCGAGCCGTGGGGCGCGGCGTCATACTGCATCCTCTTCTCGATGTACCGGCTGGCGGGCTACGCCGCGCCGGACTCGGACCACGACGGGGTGTGTAATCGGGAGGACAACTGCGTTGCGGACGTGAACACCGACCAGGTGGACGACGACGAGGACGGCGTCGGGGATGTGTGCGACACGCCGGATCCCGTGGACTCGGATGGGGACGGGTACTTCTCCGACGTGGACTGCGACGACAACGTCGCGACGATTCATCCTGGCGCGGTCGAGACCTGCAACGGGGCGGACGACGATTGCGATGAGGAGACGGACGAGGGACTCGCAGGCACGCAGGTGCCGTGCGAACGAGGCCTCGGGGCCTGTTGGCGAACTGGGGTCGTCATCTGTGATTCGGCCGGAGTACTCGTCTGCAACGCTGAGGTCGTCGCCCCGGGGGCAGAGGTGGTTACGGTCGTCGGCATACCTGTGGACGAGGATTGCGACGGGCAGACCGACGAGACGGCGATGGGATCAGGCTTTGGAGACTCTCGTCCGCTCGATCGCGGCACCGTCCCGGACAGTGTGACCGCCACAGCTCGGTGCATCGTATCCGACTGCACGGGGACTGGGCGCGCCCCGGCGCAGACAGGCTTCGACGCGGCGTTGCTCGGTGACCCAAACGCGCTGGCCCGGTTGAGCGTCGTACGGGGACGTGTAGTCGGCCGTGACGGCAGCGGCATCCCGTCGGCGCGGATCACGGCCGTCGAGGACGTGTTCCATACCGACGGCCAGACTTACGATCCCGTCGTCCTCGGCTTCGTCGAGTCTCGAGCTGACGGTCGGTACGAGTTCGTCGTCCTCGGTGGCGGTCCGCTGACTGTTCGCGCGGCGCGTGACGGCTACTTTCCGGTCGACCGTTCAGTCGACGTGCCTTGGCGAACCACGGTGGTCGTTGATCCTGTCGTGATGGTCGCCGAGATGAGTGGACCGCCCAACAGCATTCGCCTGAGCGAGGTCGAGGCCCAATGGGCCTCGACAACCAGAGAGGCGGATGCTTGGGGGGCGCGGGCGGCCAGCGTCCGATTTGCGCCTGGCCTGCAGGCGTCGCGCAGCGACGGCGCTCCCATTGCACTCGATGGCGGTGGCGGCATGGTCGTTCGTGGCGTCGAATACACCGTAGGTCCGAGGGGGCCACGCGCAATGCCCGGGCAATTGCCCCCGACGACCGCCTACACCTATGCGATTGAACTCGCCGTCGATGGCGTGCCAGCAGAGGTGTCGGTGAGTCTCGACCCACCTGCGACCATGATGGTCGACAACTTCCTGGGGTTTCCCGTCGGCAGTCGTGTCCCCGTCGGTACCTATGATCGCCGTACCGCGAGGTGGATTGCGGAGAACGATGGTCTGGTCGTCGGACTCGTCGATCTCGACGACGACGGCGAGACCGACGGATTGGATGTCGATGGTGATGGCATCGAAAGTGACGGGGAGGTCGAGTCGGCCGGGATCGACACCGACGAGTTTGATGACATTCTCCTCCGGTATCCTCACCCTGCTGAGGTGAGCGAGCAGAGCCTGTGGCGGGTGTCCGTGCCGCACTTTACGCCGTACGACTGCAACTGGCCGTACAAGTTGCCCGACCGTGCACGCAAGCCGAGCGATGACGGCGGCGATGACTGCATCGTTTGCAGGAGTCCGCGGGCGCACGGCGGGGGCGGTGGAGGCCCACCCCCTGGTGCCCCTTGCGGCGGCGGCAAAGAGGAGCGCAACGGAACTTGTGAGGACGTTGGCGGCGGCGCAAACGGTGCCGGCGGGTCGGGCGGTGGTGGTGCCGGTGGCTCCGGCGGTGCTGGCGGCACGGGTGGCGCGGGGGGCGCTGGCGGCGCTGGCGGCGCTGGCGGGTCAGAGGGCGGCGAACGCCGCTGCATTCCCGCCGAGGAGTCAGATGGCCTGACCGAGGACGATGCGGCCGTGATTTGCACAGACGACGAACCGCTGGGTTCGGAGACGGACCCGGAGGATCCGCAGCGCGATTGCAAGGAGTCCGGCTCGGTCATCTATTGCAGCAATCAGATTCTCGGGGAGCGAATCGGCATCCCCGGGACTCCCTATTCGCTGGTGTACATGTCGGACCGGGTCCCCGGTCGGGCCGAGGCATTTCGCATCGTCGGGCGCCTCTTCACGGACGAAGACCTGAGCGACCTGGTGAAGGCGGTCGTGGTCGAAATCCAGATCGCCGACCGCGTGATCAAGGCCCGCTTCGATTCCACGACCGAGTTGGCACGTCGCTACTTCGCGTATCAATGGGACGGGTTGGACGCGAGTGGAACGCCCGTCACCGGTGCGAAGCTGGCTCAGATCGCGGTCGGGTATGTCTACGAAGGGGTCTACAGCTCGCCCGGAGAGGACGCGGCCCGCTCGTTCGGCCGCCTGGGTACGCCCGACTTCTCCATTGACCGGGCCAGAAACGAGGTCACGGTCTGGCGCCGAGACTCCCGACGGGTCGGAAGTTGGGACGCGCGGGCCCTCGGCCTCGGCGGCTTCAGCCTGGATGTTCACCACATCCTCGACCCGGACAATGGGATGCTGTTCTTTGGAGACGGTGGCCTTCGGCGGGGCTCGAAGGACGACAGGGGGCCCGGCCGTCGGACGATCAGCGGCGTTCCGACCGATCGTTTCGGGAATCAGCTTTTGGAGGTGATGCTCGACGAGGTCATCGCGGGGACTTTACTTCCTGATGGGAGCGGCCTCGTGGCAACGAGCCAACCGAACGGACCCGCACGTCTCTGGTGGTTGCACGAGGCCGAGCAGGCACGGAGCATCGGCCTCATGGCCGACGACCGGCACATCACGGGGCTTGCAGTGCTCGACGCGAATCGGGTTGCCGTGGGGTACGACGACCGGATCCAGGTACTTGCGATTGACGCGTTGCTCGCGCAGATGGCGGCGGGCGGACAGGCCTGGTTCGGGTTCGATGCGCCGCCGCTGGTCGGCGGGGGAAACCCGACAGCCGCAACGTGGGACAACGAAAACCGACGCTTCGCCGGCGACTGGACGCCAGGGCCGAACGGAGTCGGCGGAGAGCAACCTGCAGTCGTTCCGATGAGCAACGTCCGTAACCTGACGGTCGGGCCTGAAGGCGTGCTGTACTGGACCGAGGACGATGGCGGAGGCGCAGGGTCTCGGATTCGCCAGTTCACAGCCGACGGCCGGGTCCTGACGTTTGCTGCGGCGGCTACGTTTCCCGCCCCCATGCCGGGGGCAAGCGGCCCGATTCGCCTCCCCCTGGGCCACATCTCGTCCCTTCTGGCCACGCGCGAGGGCCTGTACATCGCGGAGGGTCAACCGGGCGGAGACACCGTCCCGGACGAGTTCGAGCCATCGGGACCTGATTGCGACGCGGGGACGCACCGCATCCGCCTGCTGCGCTGGTCGGGGTCCGTGGTGGCGGTCGCGGGCGACGGCACGCCCGCCGACGGCCTCTCGGCGTTCGAGTACCCGGGGATGACCGTGTCCGATGCTCGGCTCTGCAACCCCCACGGACTGGCTGTCGATAGGTTTGGTCGCGTCTTCTTCATCATGAGCGCGGGCTCGGCGAGTGGCGTCTTCCGCGCGGATCGCGGCCGAGTCGTGCATGTCCTCGGCTCGCTCGCAGCTCTCGTGCCCGGCTCGGCCGAGCAACGCATCGACCTGCCCGAGATTCCGAGCATGGTGGGCGCGTTCGCGGAGAGAATTCGTCCGCAGGTCACGCTACTCGCCCATCCGGATGGACGCATCTACCTCGCGCATCGGCGCCACGAGGGGCTCTTCGGGGGCCCCATGAGTCGAATTCTCCGGATCGAGCCCGACCTGCCGGCCTGGTCGACGGAGAACGTTCTCGTCCCATCGGACGACGGTCGGTCCGTCTTCGAGTTCCTGCCGTCGGGTCGGCACTTCAGGACCCGGGACAGCTTGTCGGGCGCATCACTGCTGGAATTCACTTACGACGACGACGGGCGACTCGAGCGAGTCGATGATGTCATCGACGGTTCCCACCTCTCCATGACCCGAAACGCCGCGGGCATCGTCACTGAGATTCGAGTTGACGGTGAGCTTCGGATGTCGCTCGAGATGGGGCCGTCGACGGGGCCCGCGGTCGGCCCCGTCGCCGATCCCGCGAACAGCGACACCGGCTGGCTGAGGACAATCTGGGGATACGGTGTGGCGCGGTCGTGGACGTTTGCCTACACGGACGGCGGCTTGTTGGAGTGGTTCGGGAACGCGAACTTCCACTCCTCCAATTTCGGGTATGACGAGCTCGGCAGGCTCGACAGCGACTCGGGACCCGGCAACGCCGAGTCGCCGGGCGTCCGGGTAAACCTGGCCCGGCAGGCAGACGAAGAGCATCTGTTCACGGTCGACGTCAACAAAGGGGACGGCGAGCTCGCGGGGGCCGTCCGTCATGCAACGGGTGATTTTGGCGACGGCACCCGCTGGTTGCGCCACACGTCGGCAGACGGCCGCGAAACGACCGTCACGCGCACGCAGACTGGACGGGAAGTGACATGGGCCCCGGACGGCGCCCTGACGGTGGTCGACTTCGAACCCGACCCCCGGTGGGGCTGGGCCGCGCCACGGGTCGCTCGGCGCGAGCACACCGACCGGTTCGGCAGGACGAGCGTGGTGTCGACGACGACTGATGTCTCCTATGCCGCCGGTCCGTCGGACCCGTTCAAGCTCGAACGCATCGACGGAGCCGGAAGCGTCAACGGTCGAACCACGAACTTCGCGATCATTGCGGGCCGCATGATCGGCGGCGAATTCCTGGCCGACCCCGGGGCGGACGTCACGACCAACGTGTGGCAGACCACGACGACGTCGCCCGGGTTTGCCCCGACCACGACGCTCGCCGACGCTTGGGGGCGGCCTTTGAGTGCGTCTGCGGGCGGGCTCGCGCGAAGCTGGTGGACCTACGGCGATGCCGGGGATCCCCCGGGGGCCCTGTCGGCCACCGGCGCCGTTGTCGGCACCGGCGGGAGCGCCATCGAACTGAGTCGCACGGAGTACGACTACGACGCAGACCGCCGGGTCTCGGCGATCAGCACGGTGACGGCGTTCGGCTCGCCGAACGAGTCGGTCGACGTCGGCCTCGGCTACGACGAAGCAAGCCGGCTCACCAGCATCGAGGGCGGCCCCGCCACCGCGACCATGGCCTACGACGACAACGACAACCTCGTTTCGGTGGCGCCGGGCGGCCAGCCCGAGCACGGCACGACCTACAGCGCACGCAACCTCGAGTTGTCGTACACTCCAGCGGGTGAGGAGCTCGGTTTGACCTCGACGACGACAACCTGGGACGCGCTGGCCCGCCCCGTGACGGTCACGTTCGGGCGCGCGGGGTCGGTCACGTTCGGGTACGACGCCGTCGGGCGCCCGGCGACGCTGACCGAGGACTCGGGGGTCTACGACGAGGTGGTGACCACCACGTACCGCCAGGCTGACGGCGGGGTCGCGATGATCGGGTTGCTCGATGGCGTCGACAGCGACGTGAAGCTCGCCTACCCCGAGCCCGAGACGCCCTTTGTCGAGGAGCAGACCCTCGTCGACAACCTGCTCGCAGGCACCGTGGCGTTGGAGCGGGACGTGGACGGCCGCCTGATGCGACGCGTCGTGTCGGTGGGCGCCGAGGCCCCCGTCGAGTTGGTCGCGACCTACGACGACGGGCCGGCGGCCACGGGGTTGATGTCGCAGTTCGGGCCGGTGGTGTTGCACCGCCAAGGCCCGGACGGTGTGGGCCTGCTGTCAGCGCTCGAGGTCGGCGCGACGGCGACGGAGCTCACACGCGACCCGACGGGCGCGTTGTCCCGGGCCACCACGACGACGCCGCTGGGTACGGTCGCCGATCTGACGTACATGCGCGACGCCGCGGGGCGCATCACCGCCATCACGGGCACGGTCGAAGCCGACACGGTCGATTGGACCTACGGCTACGACGCCGACGGCCGTCTGTCCCAGGAGACGCAGGGGGCCGCGCCGGCCATCACGAACACCTACGACGCCAACGGCAACCGGACCGAGCGGGACGTGCCGGGCGTGGCGACCTACGCCGCGACCTACGACGCACAGGACCGCCTGACCGAGGACAGCGGGCGCGAATACGAGCACAACGACGCTGGCCAGCGCACGCGGATGACCGCGCTCACGGGCGCGATCACCGACTACGGCTACGACCTGCGCGGGAACCTGCGTCACGTCGCGCTGCCGGACGGCGGCGAGATCGTCTACACCGTCGACGGCCGCGGCCGGCGCATCGGGCGCCGCGTGCTCGACGCGAGCGACAACGTGGTCTCCGACACGACCTGGCTCTACAAAGACCAGCTCGACCCCATCGCCGAGCGCGACAACCTGACGGGCGCCGTGAGCGTGTTCGTGTACGCCTCGTCGAGGTACAGCCCCGACGCGATGATTCGGGGCGGTGCAACGTACCGCTTCGTGACCGACCACCTCGGCAGCGTGCGCCTGGTGCTCGACGCCGCGACCGGGGCCGCGGTGCAGCGCATCGACTACGACGCGTGGGGGAACATCACGCTCGACACCGCGCCGGAGTTCCAGCCGTTCGGCTTCGCGGGCGGCCTGCACGACCGGGCGACCGGGTTCGTGCGGTTCGGCGCGCGGGACTATGACCCGGCGACCGGGCGGTGGACGGCGAAGGATCCGATTCGGTGGGGTGGGGGGCAGGGGAATCTGTATGAGTATGTGGGGAGTGGGCCGACGTCTTGGACCGACCCGAGCGGTCTCATTGTATTTCGCTGCCACCGGCCCGAGAGAGATCGGATATTTTCGAAGTTCGAGTTCTTGGACCACCAGTACCTGCACCTGAGCGACTCAGATGAGGACTTCGGGTTTTTTCCAGACCCCCTTGAAAGGAGCAGCTGGGGCGTAGTCTCCGAAGGCGACGAAAACTTTGCCGATGACAACTCGCGTGGACGATGTATCGACACGGGTATCAAAGACAAGGAGGAGGCGGACTTACGACGACTGGCGACCGAGCAGGCAAACACATCCTGCTGGAACGCATCGCTCAGGACGACCACCTGCAGAGAGTATAACCTGCCGAGCTACGTGTGCTCCGACTGGATCGATGAGATGCTGGGGCGATTCAGATGATGTGTGGCCCGCAGCAGAGGACCCCGAACGCATGCGCATTGTTGCTCATCTTCGGAGCCATCGCGCCGGCTGTGGCTCGGGCTAACACTGTTTGGCCCGGGCTGCTCATTGCGCACGCATCTCTTGAACTCTGGTACGTGCTCGCGGGAACTCTCATCGAACTCCTTGTCATTCGGCGCGTCTTTCATGAAACATGGCGTTGGTCCATTCGGGCAACGCTCGTGGCGAACGCTACGTCCTCGACCATCGGAGTAATCGCGTGGCCGGCGGCTTCGTTCGGTTGGGAACTCTTGAGGTCGCTGATCGGCGTCGGGTCATTCTCATGCTTCGGCTGGGTTGGCACTGCAGTGGCCGCGTCCCTCGCAAGCGCGGGGGTCGAGGTCCTAATCCTCCGTTTCGTGTTTCGGAAAAGTCTGAACACTCGTGCCATTGCAGCGTTCTGGCTGGCAAACTTGGTGAGTACTGGAGTCGCGGTTCTGCCGGTCGTGCTTGAACCTCATCGCCTGCTGTGAGGTTCGGAACGCGCGGCGACACGTCCAGCCAACAATGCCGGCTGCCGGACAGCACCCGACGGGTCCCCCCTGTACCGTTCTCAGCAGCCAGGACGTGGGTGCGTAGGGTAGCCTGCGGCCTGGTCAGGCAGCCCGCCGGGAGTCGCCCTTTGCCCCCTGTACTTCGAGAACCTGGGGGGGACATGCGCCCCGGCGGTGCCGCCGCGATGGACGTCCGGTGGGGAGTCCGCGCCACGAGCGCCAGTACAGGGCCGATCGAGCATCGCGGTAGTCCTGACGAGTTGGATTGCAGAACGAGCAGGAGGAGGTGTCGATGGAACAACAGGTGCGTGTGTTCGTCGGGATCGATTGGGCGACTGAGGCCCACCAGGTCTGCGCGATCGACGCGAGTGGAAAGGAACTCGGGAACCGGAGCTTCGCCCACGATGGCGAGGGCCTGAGCAGCATGGCGAGATGGCTCATCGGCTTGGCCGATGGTGCAGCCGAGACGGTACATGTTGGTATCGAGACGCCGCACGGGGCGGTTGTCGAGCTGCTCATCGAGCGTCAATGCGCGGTCCACTCGCTCAACCCCAAGCAGATGGACCGGTTCCGGGACCGGTTCACCGTGGCTGGGGCGAAAGACGATCGGCTCGACGCGAAGGTGGTCGCCGATGCGCTTCGGACGGACGTGCACTGTTTTCGACGCTTGCGACTGGATGAACCCCTGGTCGTCGAGATCCGGGAGTGGTCGCGGATGGCCGATGAGTTGGGCCATGAGCTGAACCGCCTCGCCAATCGCATGCGTGAGCAGCTTCGTCGCTACTTCCCGCAGGTGCTCGACGTCGAGTCTGACGTGACGCGACCTTGGCTGCTGGACCTGTGGGAACTGGTTCCGACCCCAGACGCGGCGAAGCGCGCCAGGAAGAGCCAAGTCGCAGCCCTCCTCAAGCGCAGTCGCATCCGGAGGATCGATGCGGAGCAGGTGCTCGAGCTCCTCAGGCGGGCACCGTTGTCAGTCGCCGCCGGAACGACGGAGGCTGCGGTCGCCCACATTCGGCAGCTTGTCGGACGGCTGCGACTCGCGGAAAAGCAGCATCGAGAGTGCGCGTCGAAGCTCGATGAGCTGGCCGCCGCACTGTCCGACAAGGCGCCCGCGGAGGATACCGAGCCGGGGCAGAAGAACGAGCAGCACGACGTGACAATCCTGCGATCGCTGCCAGGCGTAGGTCGGATTGTCCTCGGCGTGCTGCTCGCGGAGGCTTGGTGGGCGCTCCGTGCGCGAGACTACCACGCGTTGCGGGCGTTGGCAGGCGCCGCGCCGATCACGCGGCAGAGTGGAAAGCGCAGGATCGTCGTGATGCGACAGGCATGCAGCCTTCGATTGCGAACGGCCGTCTATCACTGGGCGCGGGTGGCCGCGCAGTGCGACCCGGCCAGCAAGGCGGCCTACGCGGAACTCAGGAAGCGCGGTCACAGCCACGGAAGGGCTCTCCGAACAATCGCAGATCGGCTCCTCGCCGTCGCGTGTGCGATGCTTCGAGGGGGGCAGACCTACGATCCGCAGCGACGAAAGGCCAGTGCACGACTCATGGAACCCGAGAGTCCCTCCGCCGACGCCGGGAGTGGAAAGAAGTCGGTAGGAGACGCCAGATGAGGCGGCTCTGGCGGGCGACCCTGCCGGAACTGATCGCCCCCACGTGGGGACCGTCGGAGCCGCGACGGAGCACCGCGCCAGGCGGTGCGGCCGGACACCAGGGCCACGCCTGCCAACTGCCCTCATCGTCCCCACGTGGGGGTCGTCGGAGCTGCGACGGAGCTGCGACGGAGCACCGCGCCAGGCGGTGCGGCCGGACCCCGGGCCACGCCTGCCAACTGCCCTCATCGTCCCCCACGTGGGCGACGTCGGAGCCCCGACGGAGCACACCGCCAGGCGGTGCGGCAGGACACCAGGGCCACGCCTGCCAACTGCCCTCATCGTCCCCCACGTGGGGGTCGTCGAAGCCGCGACCGAGCACCGCGCCAGGCGGTGCGGCCAGACCCCGGGCTACGCCTGCCGACTGCCCTCATCGTCCCCCACGTGGGGGTCGTCGAAGCCGCGACCGAGTGCCGCGCCAGGCGGTGCGGCCGGACCCTACCCGACGCCCATCGTCCCCACCCTTGCCGCGAAGAAGACTCGGCTGTACGCATCAAAACGACCTTGCAAAACGGTGGGGAGTCCCCCCCCTCTTCGACCCGCTCCCGCACCGTCTACGGAATTTCCAAGACCTCCCCATCGCGGAGGCGCTCGACGTTCGCGAAGCCCTCGAGGTGCTCGTCCCACGTGAAGCTGTGGATCGGGACGAGTCGGCGCGGGCCGATGGCGCGCGCGAACGCCTCGAGGTCGTCGCGCGAGGCGTGTCCGCTGGCGTGGATCTGCGTGATGGTTGCGTCGTCGGCGGCGGGTTCGACGCCCTTCTTGCGGAAGTCGCGCAGGAGCGACGGGCGCAGCATCACGACGGCAACGCGCCTCCCAGCCAGCTTCGCAGCCCCTGTCGCATGACCCGAGGTCGCGACGCGCTCGACGAACGCGGGTGTGTTCATGCGGTCGGGGCTCTCGTACGACCACTTCAGGCTCGACGTGACGACGGCGCACACCTGCGGCCATCCAAGCGTAGGGAGCGTGTCGCGCAGCGCCGAGAGGCGCTCCAGCACGTCGATGGTGTACAGGTCGAGGACCAAGGTCCGCCGCGTCTTCTTGCAGGCCCGGTAGAGCGTGACGGTGCGGTCGATGTTCTGCGCCGACCACGTGATGAAGACTCGCCCCCGCGTGCGCTGGAAGAGTGCGACGAAGTCGTCCTCGAGCGCCGACTCGGTGGGGAAGGCCTTCGCGCGCCCGAGCGTGGTGCCCTCGTGGAGGAGCACATCGACGCCGGTCGGTGGGTTCTTCATCAGCCGATCGACAAGGACTGCCTTGCGCCCGACGCGGCGGAAGTCACCTGAATACAGAACGCGCTTGCCGCCGACGTCCACGAGCAGCATGTGCGCGTCGAAGGCCGAGTGGTCCGCCAAGAACGGCGTGATGGTGAACGGGCCGACACAGAACGACTCCTGCGAGCGGTACGCCTGGAAACGCTGAGCGACGGCGCCGCCCGACAGCGACGCCGTCATCCGAATCAGCGTCTCCGTCGCGGCACCGCTCCACACCGGCCACGACGCCGGCAGCGCGCGAAGCAGGCCCCAGTGGTCCTGGTGCGGGTGAGAGAGGACCAGGCCCGCGATGTTCCTCGATGTGTCCAAGGTGCGGGGGACCGCGCCTTGCGGCTCGGTCGCCCCATCACTCTCCAGCGGGCTGCCCGCATCGAGGAGGAGCCGGTGCCCGTCGTGCTGGAGCTCGATGCAGTTGCCACCGATCTCATCGGCGGCGCGGTGGATCGTGAGAACCGGACCGGTGGTCATCAGATGCATGTCTTGAAGCGCGCGAGCGCCTCGTCGATCATCAGGATCGCGGGATCGTACAGGCCGTATCCCAGCAGGCTGCCGGTGGCGATGCGCAGCTCCGCGTGCGGGCTGGGCGGCAGCTTGACGAGCAGCTCGCGCAGCCGCGACTTGCCCGGGTCGTGGTTGACGAGCACGAGAAGAAGCACGGGCGGCTCGTCGCTGAAGCCCGTGAGGTCCTTGCCGCAATCGATCAGGCCCAACCGGCGCTTCTGGTTGAACACGCCAAGCATCTCCGCCTTGACCGCCGCCAAGTTGCCGGGGGCGGCCAGGAAGGCGTTCACGGCCTCGATGTGCGCATGAAGACCGGCAGACCCCTCGAGCGCGTCGTCGCCGAACTTCACCTCGCCGAGCACGAGGCGGTGGCCATCCTGCTTCTTCCGCGCGGAGGGCGTCGACGGCCACCGGACCGCAACGAGGTCGAAACGGCCGTGGCGGTTGGCGTACTCGATGTCGCACACGTAGTGGTCCGTCGAGCGCGCGAGGCCGCCGAAGTTGTTGTCGCGCACGATGAGCTGCTGAACCTCGCGCTCCTCCTTGGGGTGATCGCCGAACCACAGGTCCATCGCCTGCTTCAGCGCGGGCAGCGCATCGAGCCATCTCCCGACATCGGCCTCCGTGCCCAGGCGCGACGGCAGCGTCGCGTGTATCGATGGCGGCGGGTCCCGGAAGTAGCGCACGTCGAAGAACGCCGAATAGTCGCCTTCGGCCCGGGACACGCGCATCACGCTTCCGCCCCGATAGTAGACGTTGATGGCGTCCGCGCGCAGCTCGAGGCAGAGGCTCCGATCTTGGAGGACGCGGTCGCGCAGCGCGGCGAGGTGCCCCTTGTGAAGGTCGTTGAGGAAGTCGGGGCACAGACCTCTGCGCTGAATGGCGGCCATGCCCGGGACGATACACCACGGGCGCGCGCGAGCGCGACGGGGTCGCCCCCCGCCATCGCCCCTGGACTTGCGCGAGGATCGCTCCGAGAATCGGCGCCCCGTCTCAGCGTCCCAGCCGAGACTGGACACGAAGTCCGCACCTGACCAAGACGCGATCGACGAGCCGCCATGAAGACCTCACCGAAACCACTGAATGCCGAAACCCGGGCGCGGGTCGCGACGCTGGTCGAGCGGGCGAAGGCGCTCGACACCATTTTCGCCGTTGGCGGTGAAGTCGAGGTGCCCGTCCCGCTCACTCTGCGCGGGCCGAAGGGAAAGAAGCTCGAAATCATCGACACGGTCGCCTATCGAAAGACCAACATCGACCGGAAGCTCCGTGCCTGGTGTATGCCGGCGTCGTTCGGGGATGGCACGGAGACTCGAATGGACGTCAGCGTGCGTGACGGCCGACAGCTCTACGCGCGTGAAGGCGCGCTCGCCGTCGAAGGCTTCGACGACGCCCTCCGCGGGATTCTCGCGCAGATTCGCGTGGCGCTGTGCCCCCGCGACGCGGCGGCGCCGACCGCCGAACTCTTCTCGCTCAACCTGTACGGCCGTGGCGGCCACTTCGTGGCACACAAGGACACGCCACGCGACCCGAGCGTCTTCGCGACGCTCGTTTTGTGTTTGCCGCTGCAATTCAGTGGCGGACGCCTGGTCGTCGAGCACGGGTCGCGCGCGACCTTTGACTGGGCGACGACCTGGTACTCGTCCACCTCGAACGAGAAAGAGGGCAAGCGTATTCGCTGGGCGGCGTTCTTCGGCGACGTCGACCACCGGGTCGAGATGGTCCACTCCGGTTGCCGGGCGACGCTGACCTACGAGTTGCGGCGCACCGCCGACGCCGCATCGTCGCAGGCGAGCCCGCCCGGCGAAGCAGAGGACGCGTTCACCGCGGCCCTGGCCGCTGCGCTCGACGACCCAGCGTTCATCCCGGACGGCGGCAAGCTCGGGATGCCCTGCCTGCACCTCTACATGCTCCCGACCGACTCGAGCGCGCTCCCGGGTTTCGGGCGCCTCCTCGACCAGCTCAAGGGCCGCGATCGCCTCGTCGCCGACGCGGTGGATCGGGCCGGCCTGGCCCCCCGCGTCGTGCCCTATGTGTACGAGACGTGCGGGGGCGACAGCTGGCGTCTGCATCGAGAGACCAGCGCGCGAGAGCGACAGATGTTCACGCAGGTGCGCCTCAAGGGGGCGATCCTGGAGAAGAGGCTGCCGATCGAGTTCCACGCCGACTTCGACCACGAGGACGACGTCACCTGGCTTGCCCGTCCGCCGTGGATCAGCAGCTACCGGGAGCCTTCCGACGGACGCCCCGAGCCCGAGGTCGAGCGGCTCGGTGAGCCGGAATACAGCGCGACGGACTACTTCGGCAACGAGGCTTCGCACACCGCGTTCTACTCCGCCGCGGCGATCCTCTTCGACGTCCCGCCGAAGGCTGCGAGGCCGCGCCCTCCCACCCCGACCTAAGCCCACCCCCGCACCCACTCCGGCAGCCTCTCCACCGGAAACCCGAACCAGTCCTGCAGCGTCTGCGCAAACGCCACGAGCACGCTGAGCCGCAAGAATCGCCCCGTGAAGGCGATCGCCGCGAACACGGGGTAAGACACCTCCATGATGGGCGCGGCGATGCTGATCAGGTTGAGCGGCGGGATGCCGACGAGCGAGGCGGTGCCGTAGAACCACTTGGCGTGGCGCTGGTAGCGGCCGGGCTCGAAGAACTTGAGCTTGCGCTGAATCCAGGGCAGGCGGGCGACGTAGCGCTGGCCCAGGAAGTAGATGGCGGAAAAACACAGGAACTGGCCGCAGGCGGCGGCGAGGGCGGTGGCCCACCAGGGCCGCTGGCCGATGAGGCCGATGAACACGGCCCAGGCCTCGATGCTGATGAGGGGGAAGGCTGGGCTGATGGCGCCGATGGCGAAGGTGAGGGGGTAGAACACGCGGCGGCGGTCAGGGCGTCGGGCAGGCGGTGACCGCCTCGGCGGCGGGGGTGGGCGGGGTGCCGGGCACGTAGGGCACCGCGCTGAAGGTGGCGCCGGCGAGCGGGGTGGAGATGGGTCGGTTGACCATCCCGGCGCCCTCGCCGCAGAAGACCTCGGGGCCGAGCGTGGCGGCGGAGAGCAGGATGTCCGCCTCGAGCTGGCCGAGGTTGGTGCGCATGCTGAAGCCGGGCAGCCAGAGGTCGAAGCGGCCGTCCGGGGTGACCGTGGTGGTGAAGGTGGCCGCGGCAGGCGCGCCGGGCTGGTCCTGGGTGCGGTGGATGGCGCCGTCCAGCGTGCCGCCCTCGGCGCCGCCGGCGTAGACCAGCGAGAGCCAGAGCTGCAGGGCCAGGCCGTTGGCCAGCTTGGCGGTGACGAGCCAGTGCCCGGTGAGGTCGGCGGCGACGGAGGTCACGTCCGACAGGTCGGGGGAGTCTGGCCGGGTCACGCCCGCCTCGGACACGGGCGCGGCGTCCGGGGGCGGCGGTCCGGCGTCCGGGCCGGCGTCCTGGCCGGGCGCGGGCTCCTCGGGGCCGCAGGCGAAGGGGACCTCAAAGTGTTTGGCCGTCTGGTCGGGATCGCGGGTGCCCGCGAAGGTGCTGCCATCGATCTCCAGGCCCGGGGGCTGGGTGACCGTGCCGTTGGCGTCGCCGCACCAGGCGCCGTCGCGCGTGATGTGGGCGTCCATGATGACCATGGCGATGATGTCCGAGCCGACGAGGTCGGCGGGCAGGCGCAGGGGCTCGGCGCGCAGGACGAAGAAGCCGGCGTCGTCGACGACACTCTCCGTCTCGACCAGGGGGGCGTCGACGCCGATGCGCTGCTTCTCCAGCCACAGCCGCACCATGAGTTTGCCGGGGGCGGTGAGCGGGTCGCAGCGCTCCCAGTCGGCCTCGGTGGGGTTCGCCTGCCAGGCGCACATGCGCACGCGCAGGCCCAGATCCAGGCCGGCCGTGAGCGCGGCGCGCAGGAACCAGTTGCCCGTCACGTCCGTGAAGTGCCCGTGGGACACGGACACGTCCGGGCCGACGTCCGGCCGGTGGCGATCCGCGCGCTCCAGGTAGTCGTGGTAGTCGTCCGCGGGGGTGGTCGCGTTGCAGGCGGCGAGTGCGAGCGCGGCGCCGAGCGCGAAAACGGAAGCGAGGCGGCGCATCAGAACGGCACCTCCACGTCGAAGGTCGTGAACAGGCGGTCGTCCGTGTAGCGGCCGTTGGTGGTCGGCTTCTGGATGCTGTTCGTGACGTCGCGGGCGAACAGGGTCTGCAGATTGACGGCCACGGCGAAGCGCGTGCCGCCGCTCAGCGTGTAATCCAGCCCCACGGAGGCCTCGACGCTCTCGCCCTCGGCGAGGCCGGGCTCGTGTGTCTTTTCAGGCGTGGCGGCGGTGTCGAAGCCGCCGCCGAAGGTGCCGCGCAGGCCGTTCCAGCTCGGGGTGTCGCACCGGAGGCGGAAGCCCCACACGTCGTCGAACTGCCGCTCGATCTCGATGAGGGACTGGCCGTCGCCGTCGGACACGGCCACCTGGCGCTGCATCACCGACCACTGCGCGAACTCGACGTAGGGCCGCAGCGTGAAGCCGCCGACGCCGATGCTGGCGCCGAGGCGGTGGAAGTCGGGCAGGGGGAACGCCAGATTCGCTTTGATTTTGAAGGGATCCGCGGTTCCGTAGGCGACGTTGGCCTCTCCGCGCATCTCGAACTCGGGGAGATGATGCCAAGTGTAGGCGAGGCTGAGCGTCTCGCTGGCGTCCCAGCGCAGGCCGACGTTGACGCCGACCTGGATGTCGTCGCCCTCGAACACGATTCGGCCCTCTTTGAGGTGGCCGGAGACGTCCGTGAGGTCGTCCGTGCGGTCGACGTTGCGGGCGCGCGTGGTGGCGAGCGAGCCGAAGTAGACCGTGGGCGCGACGCCGAGGGAGAGGCCGCTGGGCTTGTGGGCGGCGGCGACGCCGGCCGAGGCGGCCAGGAAGGCGAGGCGGCTGTGGATGGTGGCCCAGCGCTGGGGGCCGTCGTAGGCGCCGGGCGTGGCCGCGTCCGCCTCGGGGTGGCGCGCCCAGTTGGCCACGCCGGCGAAGGGCACGAAGAAGCCCACGCCGTAGCCCAGATCCACCGGGCCGACGTCTGCGAAGCCTTGCCGGAAGCTCAGCGCCGGCACGAGGCCCGCCGTGTCGATGGTGGCCTCGCCGGCGTTGGCGGCGGCCTCTTCCGGGGCGACGTCGTTCAGTTCGGCGTCCCGGTCGTAGCTGGCGCGGCGCATGGCGTACAGGCCGTGCACGCCCAGGGACATGCCCGGCTGGGCGAGCCCCGCGGGGTTCCAGTACAGCGCGAAGGGACCCCGGTCGACGGGATCACCGCGCAGCCCGTCCATGCGGGCGATGTGCAACGGCGCGGCGGCGGCGGCCGAGGCCGTCAGCAGCGCGCCCACGAACGATGCGAAGACAAGTCCGGGGCGCGCCAAGGTGACCTCAGGCCCGGAAGACGGTGACCTTGGTCATGGTCACGGCCTCGAGGGGGCGGTCGCCGGGGGCGGTGGGCACGCGGGCGATCTTCTTCACCAGCTCGAGGGAGGGGGCGTCGATCTCGCCGAAGATGGCGTGTTTGCCATCGAGCCAGGGCGTGGCGACCTCGGTGAGGAAGAACTGGCTGCCGCCGGTGTTCGGGCCGCGGTTGGCCATGCTGAACAGACCGCCGCGCGTGTGGCGCATGCCGGGGGCGAACTCGTCCTTGATCACGTAGCCGGGGCCGCCGGTGCCGCGGCCGTCCGGGCAGCCGGCCTGGATCATGAACTCCTTGATGACGCGGTGGAAGATGATGCCGTCGTAGAAGGGCTTGCCGCCGATGGCGCCCGTGGCGAGGCCGACGAAGTTGGCCACCGTGAGGGGGGCCTCCTTCTCGAAGAAGCGGCCGCGGATCGTGCCGAGGCGGGTCTCGATCTCCACCCGGAGGTCCCCGGTGCCGGGGATGTTGAGGGTCGACAGGGCGGGGGGGGTGAAGAGCTTCTCTCCGAACATGGCGTCTCTCGTCTCTGCGTTGATGGGCGTGCGCGGGACCGTGCCCGCAGCGGTCGGGAGACGATAATGGAACTGCACCGCGGTGGCGAGTAGACTCGGCAACCCCATGCGCAATGAGCCCGCCCAGACCCGACCCCTCCGCCGCACGGCCTTGCGCCGCCTCGGCGCGGCCGCGCTCCTGCTCGCCCTGAGCACCGCCGGCTGCGTCGTGAAGGACGAGCTGAAGAACGGCATGCGCGAGATGCGCGGCGAGGTCGCCACGGCGCGCCTGGACGCCTTCCCCGACGGCAGCGGGCACCTGGCGTTCACGTTCCAGTACGGCATCGCGCTCGTGGACGACGCCGGCATCGACGCGTTCCCCTGGGAGTTCCGGCTCGTGGCCTCGGACCGGCGACTGCTCGCGTTCAACGCTCAGGAGATGCGCAAGGCCGAGCCGGAGAAGACGCGGGTGCTGGTCACGGGCGAGCGCGTGCGCTCCCTGGAGATCCCCGCGGGCACCCTGCGCGTGGGCGAGACGTATGTCGTCTGGCTCGCGGTCGACTACCGGCAGGAGCGCCTGTTCGAGCTGCTCTCGCCCGTGGTGGCGCTGGAGCCGGGGACGGAGGCGCCGAGCGAGGACGCGGGCGTCGACTTCGCGGAGGCCGACACCGGCGGGGTCATCGAGGCGGACGCGGGCACACTCGAGGGCACGACCAAACCGGTCCCCTTCGGCCCGTGAGGCGCGCGGCCGGGCTGCGGGCGCTGCCGGCCCTCCTGGCGCTGGCGGGCTGCGGCCCGGGCACGGCGGTGGACCTGTCCCGCGCGGACGCCGGACGCGCGGCCGATGCGACGGCGACGCAAGACGCGGGATCCGGCGGTGCGATCGGCGACGCGGGCCCGGGGGGGCAGTCGGCGCCCGACGCCGCGCCCACGCCGGACGCGACGGCACCGGCCGAGGGCCGCCTGGTGCTGAACGAGGCCATGCCCGCGGCCGAGGAGGGCGGCGACTGGTTCGAGGTCGTGGTCGTGGGGCCCGGCAGCGTCCGGCTCGCCGAGTACACCGTGGTGGACGATACGCCGGGCCGCGAGCCCGCGACGCTGCCGGACCGCACGCTGGAGGCCGGGGCGTTCCTGCGCATCCACGCCGGCGACGACCCGCCCGACGGCGCGGTCTCCGTGCCCTTCAAGCTCGGGCGCGACGACGCGCTGGCCCTGGCGCGCCTGGGCACCGCCGTGGACGTGCTGCGCTGGGGCGAGGCCGAGGTGGGGCCCGATCGCAGCGTGGGGCGCCTGCCGGACGCCGAGGGGCCGATGCGCTCGCTGCGGCCGACGCCGGGGGCGCCCAACCAGCCGCTGGACCTGCCGACGCCGCTGTTCGACCCCGTTACGCTCGTGCCGCTGGCGGTGACGCTCACGGAGGCCGACTGGGCGGCGTTCCAGGCCGTGCCGGGGCCGGTCGAGCCCGTGGCGGCGACGCTCGTGCACGGCGAGGACGCGCCGCGGGCGGTGACCCTGCTCCGGGACGCCGTGACCGGCGCGCTCGTGCTCGACCTGGACCCCACGCGGTCCGGCGCCGCGCTGGACGGGCACCGTCGGCTCGAGGTGCATTGCGAAGCGGCGGACCCCACCGGGCTGCGCGAGGTGCTGGCGCTCGAGGCGGCGCGTGCGTTCGGCGTGCCGGCGCCCGAGGCCGTGCTGACGCGCTTTCGGCTGCAGGACGCGCCGGAGACTGTCTGCACGCTGCGGGCCGCCGTGGACGCGGACTTCCTGGCGCGGCGGTTCGGGGGCGGGGCGCTCTTGCGCGTGGCGCCACCCGCGTCGGACCTGGTGTACCGGGGGCGGGACGCCTCGGCCTACGTCGGGCTCTCGGCGCTGGCGCCGGCGGACGCGCCCGTGGACGACGTGGTGCTGCTCGCGGCGGCCCTCAACGCCGGCGATCCCGCGGCCTATCCGAGCGTGACCGACCGGGACGAGACGCTGCGCACGCTCGTGTTCCAGGGGGCCGTGGCGGACCTGTCGGCCTACGGCGGCGCGGGCGCGCGATTGGTGATGCACAGCGCGGCGGGGCGGCTGCAGCCGGTGCCGATGGGCATGCCGGGCGCGTTCGGGGGGGCCGGGTGCACCTGCGCCGACGCCACCACGCTGCCCGTGCTCACGCCCGTCTGCGGGCCCCTGAGCGAACGACCCCTGATCCGGCGCTTTCAGGAGCCCACCGTGCTCCGCGAGCAGGCGCTCGGCGCGCTGCGCGAGCTGCTCGATGGCCCCCTCGCCCCGGAGACGCTCGAGGCCCGCATCGACGCCTGGGCGGCCGTGGCGCGCACGGGGCCGGTGGGGCCCGACTTCGAGCGCGGGCTCGATGGAGCGGTCGGGGAGCGTCCCGGTCTGCGGCCGTTCGTGCGGGCGCGGGCGGAGGCGCTGCGGGCCCAGCTCACGGGGGCGTCCCCCTCGGCGGGTCCGACGGGATGCGTCGCACAGCGGCGCTGATTGCGTCGCAGCGCCGCCCCCGGGTAGGTTCACGGCAAACACCGACAACGACACGGTCCTTCGGGAGTGAGCATGCGCGGATACGTTAGACTCAAGGGGCTGGTCCTCTGCAGCCAGCTCGCCCTTCTGGGCGGGTGTGTGGCCGACTCGGGCGGCGGCGGCGGCGCGGACGCCGACGCGGGCAAGGGCGGCGGCGGGGGCAC
>CAINDO010000271.1 GCA_903847385.1 uncultured Myxococcales bacterium | reverse complement strand
GGCGTCCGTCGGGGGCGCGGCGCTCGCGGCGCCGTCGGGGGCCTGGGTGGCCGCTGCGGGGGCCCGGCTCGCCGGCGTGTCGAGCGAGGCGTCCGTATTGCCCACCCGGACCACGTGGACCTCGGGATCGGGCGTCGTGTCCGTGCGCTGGGCGAAGTACCAGCCCGTGGCCGCGGCGGCGCCGGCGAGGCCGATGGCCACCGGAATGCGCCACGGCGAGCGTTTGGGCTGCGGCTTCGCGGCGCTGGTGGGTCGCCGCACGGACTCGGGGCGAGGCACCTCGCGCGGCACCGCGACGGGCGCGGGCGAAGCCGCCGGCACGACGGGCTCGAGGGCCGCCGCGCTCACGCCGCCGGGCACGGGCTGAATCGAGGTCTGCAGCCCCGGCGACATGCGCTCCACGGCGGTGAACGCGTCGAGCTCGAAGTCCGCGTCCGGGATCGCGTCGGCCTCCTGCGTCTTGCCGGGCATGGAGCCGCCGGCGGCCCGGCCGGGGGCGTCGTGGTCGTGGTCGTGGTCGTGGTCGTGCGGAAGATCGTCGGGATCCAGCACGTCCGCCTCGAGCGTGCGGTCCGGCGCCGCGGCGGCCGCCTTGCGCAGCTCCAGCGAGCCCGACAGCGCGCCCGTCGGCTTGCGGCGTTCGGCGCTGCCCGCGGGCGAGGCGGTCTCGACGGCGACGTCCGCGTCCGTGAAGACCGCCGTGGACTCCAGGGCCTCTTCGGCGTCCCCGTCGGCGTCCGACCCGTCGCCCGTGTCCGTGGGGACCAGCTTGCCCAGGCGGGCGAGGGGGTCCTCGGCCGGGCCCGCGCCCGTGGCTTGCGTGCGTACGCCCGGGGCGATGATGGCCGGCCAGGAGCCCTGCACCGCGTTGCCCATGGTCACGGCGTCCAGCCGCTCCAGGAACGCCGCCGCCGAGGCCGGTCGCCGCTCCGGATCGCGGTGCATGGTGTCGTACACCAGCGTCTCCAGGGCCGACGCCAGGCGCAGGGGCGGCTCGATCGTGGCGAACGGGATCGGGTCGCGCGTGCAGGCGTAGACGATCACGGCGGTGTTGCTGCCGTCCGGGTAGGGCGACACGCCGGCGAGCATCTCGTAGAAGATGACGCCCAGCGCGTACAGATCGACCCGGGCGTCGACGACGCGCTTCTCGTTGGTGGACTTGACCCCCTGCTGCGCCAGCACCCAGGGCGGCACCTGCTCCGGCGCCAGGTAGCCGGGCGTGCCGCGCAGGGCCAGGGGGTGGGTGGACGCGCGGGCGCCGATGCCGGACAGATCCTTGACGAGGCCCAGGTCCACCAGCGTGAGCCGGCCATCCCCGCGGGGGTCGAGGATCACGTTGGCCGGCTTGAGATCGCGGTGCACCAGGCGGCGCTCGTGGAAGGCGTCGAGCGCCTCGGCGATCCGCCGGCCGATGGCGATCGCCTCGGCCACGGGGAAGCGTCCGCGGGCGCCCAGCATCTGCAGCAGCGACGGCCCCGGCACGTACTCCATGACCAGGAACGGCATGCCCTCGTGTTCGCCGAAGTCCGTCACGCGCACCACCGACGGGTGCCGCACCAGCGACGCGACCTGCGCCTCTTTCAGGAAGTCCCGCCGGTAGCCGGACTTCTGCGTGTCGTCCAGCTCACCGCCGGCGCCGAGGGACTGCAACTCCAGGAACTTGACGGCGAAGAGCTGGCCCAGGTGCCGATGCTGCGCCAGATAGACGGTGCCCAGGCCGCCCTGTCCCAGGCCGCCGATCAGATGGTAGCGGTCCCCCACGATGCGCCCGAGCAGGGGGTAGCGCGCCTTGGTCTGATGCGCGAAGACCTCGGCGACGGGGGCGTCGTCGCGCTCGCAGCGCTCGACGTTCGTCTCGTAGATCTGGCGGCACTCGGGGCATATCCACATGGGGCGGCAGCATAACAGGGGCCGCCGGAGGCGACTACTTTGCACGGCGCCGCCGTTCGGGCATCCTCCGCCGGCCGTGAGAAAACCCATCGCTCCTCGAACCATCCGCGGGCGCCTGCTCTGCCCCCGCGTCGACACCCGCACCGTGGACCATCTGGCCGATGGCCTCGTCGAGATCGACGAGCAGGGGGTCATCGCCGCCGTCGGGCCCGCGCCGGCCGGTTGCGCCGTGCCCGAGACCGTGCCCGGCACCGTCTGGCTGCCCGGCTTCGTCGACACGCACGTGCACTACCCGCAGCTCCGGGTCGCCGGTCGGTCGAGCGGCGAGCTGCTCACGTGGCTCGAGCGCACGGTGTTCGCCGAGGAGTCGCGCTTCGCGGACAAGAACTACGCGACGGACGTCGCCGCGGACTTGTGCCGCCGGTTCATCGCGTCCGGCACCACGACGGCGTCGATCTACGGCTCGAGTCATCCCATCGCCACGGCCGTGCTGTTCGCCGCGCTCGACCGGACGGGCCTGCGCGCGCAGGTGGGCATGACGCTGATGGACCGCGACGCGCCGCCGGATCTCTGCCTGGAGGCGGACGCGGCCCTGGTGGCCTGCGAGGCGCTCATCGCCCGCTGGCACGGGCACGACGACGACCGCCTGCGCTTCTGCGTGACGCCGCGGTTCGCGCTGAGCTGCACGCCGCGCCTGCTCGAGGGCGCCGGACGCCTGGCCGATCGCCACGACCTGCCCATCCAGACACATCTGTCGGAGAACCCGGGCGAGATCGCCGCCGTCGCCGCCCGTTTCCCCGAGGCCGCGCACTACCTGGACGTCTACGCGCGCCACGGGCTGTGCACGGAGCGCAGTCTGTTCGGCCACTGTATTCACCTGTCCGAGCCCGAGTGGGGGGCACTGCACGCGGCCGGCGCGGCCGTGGCGCACTGCCCGGACTCCAACTTCTTCCTGGGCAGCGGCGTGATGCCCCTGCGGGACACGCTGACGCGGGGCGTGCGGGTGGGTCTCGGCTCGGACGTGGGCGCGGGGCGCACGTTCTCGATGCGGCACATCGCCGCCTCGGCCTACGACGCCTCGCTGCTGCGCGGCGCGCGGGTGGGCCCCGAGGAGCTCCTGTGGCTGGCCACGGCCGGTGGTGCGAACGCGCTGGGCCTGGGCGACCGCATCGGGCACCTGGCGCCGGGGTACGACGCCGATCTCGTCGCCGTGCAGGTGCAGGTCTCGGACCCGGCCGACACGGCCGAGCTGCTGGACGCGCTGCTGTTCAGCCACGCCACGGAGCCCGTGCGGAACGTGCTCGTGCGGGGCCGGCGGGCGGTCTGAGCGGCCGCGCAGGCGCCCTCAGGACAATTCCCGAGTGTCCGATCTGACCTGTATGTGGGTCGGCCTCAAGGACACGTCGCTCCCCACCGATGCCTGCGCTGTCGGAGAAATCTCCGACACGAAAGTCGCGGCATTGGATCGAAAACGAGGGAGACGGACTTGAAATCGAAGCGGATTCATCGACTGCGGACGAGCCACGCGCTCGTCTGGGGTTTCCTGGGTGCGGGCGCGTTCGCGTGCGAACCCGCGGCAGAGACGGCGGACTCCGGCAGTGGCGGTGGCGCCAACGCGGACGTCGGGACGGGCGGCAGCGCCGGGGGCGCGGGCGGCTCGGGCGGCGGCATCACCGGCGGCACGACCGGCGGCACGACCGGCGGCACGACCGGCGGCACGACCGGCGG
>CAINDO010000270.1 GCA_903847385.1 uncultured Myxococcales bacterium | reverse complement strand
TCGACCCGGTGGCCCGCTGGATGGCGACCGACTGTGACGACCGGGAGGTGTGAAAGATGAGGTCGCCGTCCCGGACGGTCGGGACTTCGGCCCTCGCCGAACAGGCGGCGGCCAGGAGCGCGACGACGATGGCGAGGCGCATGATCTGGGGTGTCATCGAACGCGACCGTCAGCCGCCCGCGCGGCGGTAGTGCATCGCGACCGCCCCATTGCGGAGAGGGCTCGCCGAGATCAACTCGAGGCGGCGCGTGCTCGGCAGGCCGCCCTGGTACAGCGTCGGGCCGTGGCCGACGAGCCGGGGGTGGATCAGGAACCGGTACTCGTCGATCAGGTCCAGCCGGTCCAGCGCGGTCGCGAGCTGGCCGCTGCCGAGGAGCACGCCGGCCGGGGTCGCGTCCTTGAGCGCCTGCACGCCCGCGCGCAGGTCGCCGGCGAGGTGATGGCTGTGGGTCCAGGGGAAGTGCGTCCGCGTCGACGACACCACGTACTTGGGCTTGGCCTCCAGCTTGAACGCCCACTCGCGGAGCGCCGGCGGCGCCGACACCTCACCGCGGGCGACGGCTGGCCAGTAGCTCTCCATCATCTCGTAGGTGACGCGGCCCCACAGCATCGCCCCGCCCTCGTCCATCAGTCGGGTGAAGAAGGCGTGCGTCTCGTCGTCGGCGATGCCCTCCTGGTGGTCGACGCAGCCGTCCAGGGTGACGTTGAGGCTGAAGGTGAGGCGTCCCATGGGGTCCTTTGTTCGAGCGCGGCTCGTCGGGTCGTGTCGAGCGCTTGTACCCGATTCGCGGGGGGCGCGTCCGCTGTCGCGCGGTGGGCGGTGGTGTGAACCGCCCCGGCTTCTTCAGCAGCCTGCTAAGGGTGCCCGCGCTTCTGCAGGCTCTTGAGTTTGTCGAGTCCCAGTGCGGCTGCAGTTTGCTGGGTCCATTTGCGAAGGACCTCCGCGTCCGATCCGTCGTCGATCGCCTGCAGAATGTCATCGCATCGGAGCGCGCAAGATTCTGCCCAGGTTCTGCGACCATCTGCCTCGTTGCGATACTGGTCACGCGCCCGCTCAATTTGCATGCGCCCATCGGCAACCTTTCCCATCAACAGGTCGCAGCATCCGAGGCGGAAGAGATCGTGGTGGCCGAGGGGGCGTGACGGCACATCGATGCCGTCGGATTGAGATGCGCTGATTCGCAGACGCTCTCGGGAGACGTGAGCGTAGCCTTCCAGGGTTCGAGTCATCTCGAACCACGGTCTGTACTTTTGCTCGTACGATTGACAAATCAGAACGAGGGCGGCGCGCAACCGAGCCTCCGGTTGCGCCCCATAGTGCCGTCCGCTGTCGCCAACGGTGAGGTCAAAGTGTTCGCTCGGGACGAACAACGGCATGACCCCAAATTCAACGAAGAACTTGGACTGTTCGACAACGATGAAGATGAACTGTGCGAAGAGGTCACACGGGCGGACGTACCGCTTCGACCCCAGCATGTGAAAGCCATCGACATGCAGCAACGGTTCAAGCGTTTCAGAAAGCGCGCGAGCAACGGTGAATGGCTTGTCGTTCATCGGTTGGCCTCACGACCGAGCTCAGCGGACCCGCTCCGCCGAGAGAGCAATGATTTCATAGAGAGCGACGCAGCGGTGCGGGGTCCGCTGCAGCGCGTGGTCAGCAGGCTGCTGAAAAAGCAGCCTGCCCGGGCCAGGACGGCCCGGCGGAATCACCGAGGCTTTGAAAAAGCCGAATGATTCCGGGAGCGGAGCCGAATTCACTTCGGCGCAGCGGGGCTGAAAAAGCCCAAGGATGGACTTTTTCAGCGTCCTGTTAGGCATCGGCCGACTCAGCCGGGAGCGGCCTCCATGCGAACCGCCCGCGCTCCTCCACGGCGAGGACGTGCGGGAGCATCTTCCGGTCGCAGGCGCCGATGGCGGCGAAGTTAGATCTTGCCTCACATAGGGTCATCTTGTTGCAGAGGGACCGCTCGTCCAAGCGGTCGCCGACGAAGGCATCGTCCTCCCAGTAGCACACCGGGCAGATTAAGCTCATGCCTCGCTCGGGCAACGTGACGTACCCGCAGCATGGGCACTGCTCGCGCGGCGTAGGGTCCTTCGGGGAGTACCAGGGCATGTGCCACCCAACCAACCATTCGGCCGCCCCGCCGGGTCCAGCGGATCCAGACCAAGCGACGGCGGGGGCGCTGTCGATCACGTTGGCCACGATATCGGCCTCGCCCGCGCCCCGCAACGTCGACAACGCGACAGGCGTGGACGCCGACCTCCGAGTTGGCCCGGTCCGCCGATCGCCCTTGAACGCCCCCCGCCTACCGCCCTCCCACCCCGAACACCAACAACCGCCCCTCGTCCGGCGCCCCGGGCGTCGAACTCTGGCCAACCCGGCCCGCGAGCCGCGCGGCTTTTGCCTTGCTCATCGAACAGCAAAGCTCAGCAGCGGCGCGCGAGCGCAGTCCGCCGCAACGCGCCGTCAGCCAGCCTCGCCGCTTCCCGCCGCCGAGCCCAAGAACCGCGTGGTCTCCCAGAAGTACATGCACCCCTTCTCGCCATTCAGCTGGTTCAGGCGGGCGACCTCCGACTCCGCCTGCGCTTGTGTCTCGAGCACGGCCTTGACCGTCACGATACTCCGCCAGTCGGGCGTGGTGCCCTCCCGCAGGAGGAAGAGGTCAATCCGCACGACTGCGAAGCAAGGTCGTCGGTCCATGGTCATGTTCCCGGGTCCATCAACTGCGTGTTCAACGTTCGAGCTCACATGCGGGCGCGCGCCGAAGGCGAAGGATCGTCACGTGCGCGCCATGTTGGACGGCTTCCAGTTGCGCTCGGAGTCGTCCGAGTCCTTTCAGCACCACCTCGCGATTCTTCCCCGCCTTCATCCACTGCGGAAGCCGGCTCGCGACGGATCGGTTGGACCACCCGTACTTCGGATCCCGCTGTCGTTCGCGAAGACGCGCCCGAACAAAGTCGTCGTAGTAGGCCCACAGGGCCTCGCCGCAGCATGGGGTCTGGAGGTGCCGCTCGCCGGCCCCGAGTTTGGGAGATGTCGCCTTGGCGATCCGCTGCCGCGGCCCGTCAACCTGGCCCGCTCGCGGCAAGGCGGTCCTCCAGGTCGGCGAGTGTTCCATAGAGATCTCCATTGTCGCTGATGATGACGGCGTCGTCGGAGATCGGCACGGGAATCCGCCGAATGCCGGAGAGAAGTTGGCCTACGGCGGGCCCGCCCTCCTCGAGCGCCTCCGACCGACAGTACACGACGACGAGTTGACGACCGCCGGAACGGACGACGCGTCCCCGAAGGAACCCGCCGTAGTCGGGCTCATCGTCGAGGATGTGCTCGTATCCGCGCGGGACATGGCGTGCGTGCGCGTCCCGCGCATCGTGCAGTCGCCCGTCCGGGTAGATCCAGAACACGAAGTCCGGAGAGCCGTGCGTCAGCACCTTGATGGCCCTTCTTCGGCCACTGAAGCGCTCCGCCAGGAACGGAAACGCGCTCGAGATCTCGTCTCTGGAGAGGGAACCGACTGTGATCATGCTCTGTGGCCGAATGTCAGGGCCTGAACCCGCACTCAGGTGTCGGGCTCAACGCCGGGTGAGGCTGCTCAGGCGACGATGTCACCCCGAGCGGCGAACATATCAGCTTCGGGCAGGACAAGGCAGGCGCCTTCCTTTCTGACCGCCAGCCCGGCGATGCGGTGGTTGATCCGCCTGGAAACGCGAGTGACCTCTCGAAAATCCCAGGCATCGACCGAAGGCAGGCCTGGTTCGGACTCCGCCCATCGTCTGGCCCGAGTCTCCGAGTTGTGGTTCGTGGACGCTCGCCGAAGTTTGCCTGCGCGCAGGCCAGGGAAGTCCATCTGGATCAGGCCCCACCCGGAGATCTTTTCTCGCCAGCTCGCTCCCGGGACTGCGCCAGGGTTCAGGGCAAATCGTTCGATCGCGAAATCGCCCTTCATCGACGGCGAGTAGAGCATCAAGACGAGGCCTGCCGGACCCCGCTCATCGAAGCTGGCCTTGGCCTCTGCAGGTGTCGTGAACCGCCGGAGGGGCATCCCGGGCATCGAGTCACCCTCGAAAACCTGGCATTCAGCAAACACGAAGGCCATCACGGTCACGATGTCCGACGGTGCGGCAAAGAACGCAAGGTGCGGCATGTGCTCACGTCGTCCCGACGCCATGGCGGGCTGCGCATTCGAACGCCGCCGCGACATCTACGGTTGCGGATTCGAAGTCCAGCGAATCGCTGGTCACCACCGCGAGAAGAGAAACCAAATCCTTCGGCAGCCCCGCCGTCACGATGGACACTGGTGTCGTTGGCCGCGCTTGGATTGCATATGCACGAGTCGAGTCGGACTGCCAATCGAACGAGAAGAGCCCCCGACGCGCGAAATCGATGAAGTCATCGGGCCGCGGAACACGAGCGAAGAGCTCGTGGCCGGACTCCAGGGGCAGACCGTCAATCGCCTCGGTGACCCGAGCGAGCATCGTCGCATCACGCAAGTACACCATCGGTATCGGTCCTTCGCCCGCCGTGGTGAAAACGCCGAGCCGACCTCGCCGATCGACCGCGAGCCATGCCAGGTCCAAATGTGCCGGATAGTCCTGCACTTCCATCTTGACCGCCGTTCGTCTGGCCAACGTGCCGGTCACTTTCGGGGCCGCACGCGGTCGGGTTCAACGCCATGTTGGACGGCCTCCAGCCGTGATCGGAGTCGTCCGAGTCCTTTCAGCACCACCTCGCGATTCTTCCCCGCCTTCATCCACTGCGGAAGCCGGCTCGCGACGGATTGGTTGGACCACCCGTACTTCGGATCCCGCTGTCGTTCGCGAAGACGCGCCCGAACAAAGTCCTCGAGGTACGCCAGATGGGCCTCGTTGTACGCCCACAGGACCTCGCCGCAGCATGGGGTCTGGAGCCAGAGAGGAAGCTCGAAGTAGTCGTCCCGAACTTCATGCCACCTGCGGGAAATCGCGCGATTCGACCAGTCCTTCGTGTAGGCGCACCGGGTGCAGCCGAGTCGGCGCGGCGAGAACCATCCGGGGCGCTCTTCCGTGGTCACCTGGCGCGATACTGCCCGCCCCGAACACTGGGGACACACCACGAGCGTATCCTCCATGAAGGCGTAGATGCCGTCGCCCGTGTCTTCAAAGCGTTCGTCCATGGCATCCGGTCTTCAAACGACGTTCCACGTCTTCGAGACGCCTTCATATTCGAACTCTGCCTGCCGGAGGGCGCCCTCCATGGTCTCGTGCCAGGTATCCGTCAGCGGGTCCCACTCTGGGTCGCAGCCGAAGAGGAAGAAGTTTGATTCTCCCGCGTACTGACAAATCGCGAGTCCCGCGGCCGCGCCCTGAAGAACCCCGGCGACGATCTGTCGGCAACCCCCCGTGGGCCGGTGCCGGCCATCGATCACCGACCATCGCACCACCTTCGCACCACCGACCAGGTCAGCAGGCTGATTCATGGTTCGTCTCACCGCCATTCGGCCGCCCCGCCGAGTCCAGCGGATCCAGACCTGACGGTGGTGGGGGCGCTGTCGATCACGTTCGCCACGATATCGGCCTCGCCCGCGCACCGCAACGCCGGCGATGTGACGGGCGAGGGCGCCCACGATGCCCGGCGCCGCGTCCGCGCGCTTCAGTGCTCGGCAACGGTGACGAGCAACGGCGACTCGAACATCGCGACCGGGGAGATGACGGGCTCGTCCAAGGGGATGTCGTCGCCGTAGCGCTCGCGCATCTTGGCGCGAACGGCCGGATCCGAGAGATTGAAGTCGCGGAGCTTCTGAAGATCGCCGATCTGAACGCCGAGGGCCCGGTCGTAGGCCTTCCAGACGAGCTCCGAGCAGTAGATCCGGTCGTCGGCCCAGCCGAAGGTGAGGTCGTACGGCCGACCGGCGAACCCACGGGCCGCGCGACGGAGCTTCTCGACGGCCGCCGGCGTGAGCGCCGTGTCGGCGTCTCGGAGTCGCTTCACGACGAAGTGATGC